>CALXPW010000009.1 GCA_944390365.1 uncultured Clostridia bacterium
TTAGAATTTTCAAAATTTATTTGCTTTAAATACCCAATACTTGGATTTCCTTGTTTATATATATTAAACTTATCTTCTCCCACACCTTCCTCTAGCATAGAATAGTCCAATATGCTATTAAGAAGTGTAGTCTTGCCTGCGCCATTTCTTCCAACAATCGCAATTTTGTCTTTATCTTTTATTTCAAAATTGATTTCCTCTAAAATTGTCTCTGCTCCAAAGCTAATAGCTCCATTTGTAATTTTATAGTTCATTTTTAGTCCCTTCTAGTTTTTATATTCGGTGTAGAGTGTATAATAAAAAATTTTATTAAGAGACGAAATGCGATTAGAGAAGCTTTAGAAATTCTTGAATAATTTTATGGAAAGAGTTCATCTTTGATGGAAGGGTGCCATAAAATTATTTTAGAATTTCTTAAACTTTGTATTGAGCCGAGGAACGTAAATAAAATTTTTTATTATACACTCTACACTAAGTAATTAACCTTATACTAACATTAGAAATTTATAATTCTCTCCCAAGGCAACCCATCTTTTCCAAAATGTCCGTAATTTGTAGTTTTGGTGTAAATTGGTTCTTTTAAATGCAAATATTTTATAATGCCATTTGGTGTTAAATCAAATTTTTCTTTTATTAAATTTACCAATTCTTCATCTGATTTTTTCCCTGTTCCGAATGTATTTATATATATTGATAAAGGCTCTTTCATACCTATTGCATACGATACTTGAATTTCGCATTTGTCTGCATATCCATTTGCAACTATATTTTTAGCAATGTGACGAAGCATATAGGCTGCACTTCTATCTACTTTACTTGCATCTTTTCCTGAAAATGCACCTCCACCGTGTCTTGCATAACCTCCATAAGTATCTACTATAATTTTTCTGCCTGTTAAACCTGTATCTCCCAAAGGTCCACCAATAACAAATCTGCCTGTAGGATTTACATATATTTTTGTATTTTCATCCATTATAGTTTTTGGCACAATGTAATTTATAACATTTTCTATTACATCCTTTTTTATTTGTTCTTGGCTTATTCCGTCATTGTGTTGTGTAGATATTAAAATTGTTTCTATTCTTTTAGGCTTGTCATCGTCATATTCTACAGTTACTTGTACCTTTCCATCTGGTCTTAAGTATGGTATAATTTTTTCCTTTCTAACTTCAGCTAGTCTTTTAGCTAGTTTATGTGCTGTGTCTATTGCAAATGGCATATAGTTTTCTGTTTCGTTTGATGCATAGCCAAACATAATGCCTTGGTCTCCTGCTCCCCCTGTGTCTACCCCCATAGCTATATCTAGGCTTTGTTTTGTAATATTAACATCTATTTTGCAGTTTCTATAGTCCATATCTAACTTTTCGTTGTCATATCCAATTTCTTTTATAACTTTTCTTACTAGCTTTTCTACATTTAGCTCTGCTACTGAAGTTATTTGTCCTGCTATTGTTATTGTATTACCAGCTGCAAATGTTTCCACAGCTACTCTTGACTCTTTATCTTGTTTTAAGCACTCATCTAAAATACTATCTGAAATCAAATCACATAATTTATCTGGATGTCCTTCCGTTACACTTTCTGACGTAAAATATTGTTTCATTAGAATTCATTCCTTTCTTTCCTCAGAGGTCCACATAATTACATTTTAAGAAATCATTTTTTCTTAGTGTGGACATTCCTTTTGCTCACTTTGCATATTATACAACAACAACCGTTTTTAGTAAATACAACAAAAAGAAAAAGGCTAGAAATCTGTTAGTAAATAATGCTTTCTTACTTTTCAGCCAAACATTATTCAATAACAAATTACTAGCCCCTTTCGGAATAAAAGAGAATGTATTTGTATTATATAGTAATTTTTTAATTTTTTCTATCAATTTACATTACTTTAATATTACAATTTTGTAAGAATGAGTATAATTTTTACTTTTTGTTGAAGTTCTTAAGGTGGGGACCGACAAGCTTACAAACTGTTAAACGAAGTTTTTACAGTTTGTGCGATGTTGGGGGAACGTAAACAAAAGTAAAAATTATACTCATTCTTACAAAACCTACATAACCATATAGCTATTCTTTGGAAAAATTATTCTAACTTCTGTACCCACATCTATTTCTGAATTAAGCTCTATTCCTAATCCCAATTTATCACATAATTTTTTACATAAATATAGCCCAATCCCTGTAGATTTTTTTCCTATTAGCCTACCATTTTCTCCGGTAAAACCTTTATCAAATACTCGTGTTATTTCTCCTTTTTTTATACCTATTCCATTATCTTTTATATATAAAACTGTTTTATCTTTTTTCTCATCAGAAAATATTTCTATTCTTTTATCCTCTTCTTTTGCATATTTTATAGAGTTTTGTATTATTTGATTTAGAATAAAAATAGCCCATTTGCTATCTGTATATACCTCTTTATCGATGCTTTCGTTTAATTCTATAGTAACTTTATTGCTAAGCAAACTAGTTTTGTTTTTTAAAATTGCTGTATTTACTATTTCTTTTAAACTAGTCTTGGTTATTATATAGTCCTTATTTGCGTCATTACTTCTTGCGTAATACAATGCTTGTTCTGTATAGTTTTCGATTTTGTCTAACTCTTCATTTATACTTCTAGTAACTTTGGATTTATTGTTCTCTATTATCAATTTGCTGGTAGCAATTGGTATTTTTATCTCGTGAATCCAAAGTTCTATATACTCTTTGTAGTCCTCTTGATTTCTTTTATATATATTTACATTTTCTAGCATCGATTTGCCTGTTTCTTGTATTATTTCTTTTAGGATTTTGCCTTCTGTAAAATCCGGAGCATTTATAATTTCGGATATTAAGTACTTTTCGCTTAAATCCTCTAAATCTTCTTTTAGCTTGTTATAGAAGTTTTTCTTTTTGTAGAATTCTATTGATAATGCAATAGTTACAACAATAATAATTATTAGTGCAATGTATATCCTAATAATTGGCAAAATTTGATATGCTAATAATAAAATTTCTATACTTAATACTGCCAAAACAAGTAAAACAATTAGCCATATTTTATCTTTTATAAAGTCCTTAAATTTCATTTCAACAAATACCCTTGTCCCCTTCTAGTCTCTATTTTATCTTTTAGTCCTAACTCTTCTAGTTTTACTCTCAATCTTTTTATATTAACATTTAACGTATTGTCATCAATAAACTCTTCACTTTCCCATAAAAAGTCCATAATTTCATCTCTAGATACTACTTCTTTTTTATGTGAGCATAAGAAACGTAAAATATTATATTCATTTTTAGTAAGCTCAATTTTCTTATCATCTTTTTCTATTGTTCTTTCTGAAATATTTAGAACAAAGCCGTTACATTCTATTTTATCTGAAATGGCACCAGCATTTTGATTCCTTTTGAGCAGTCCAGTTATTTTTGCAAGTAATATTTGAATATTAAATGGTTTTGTTACATATTGGTCTGCGCCATAGTTTAAACTCATTAATTCGTCTATTTCATTATCTCTGCTAGTTATCATTATAATTGGTACATTTGAAACTTTGCGAACTTCTTTACATACAAATTCGCCATCTGTATATGGTAAATTTATATCTAGTAAAACCAAATCAGCTTTTTCTTTCAAGATGTCTTCGATTATATTTTCGAAATTTTCTAATGCCTTAGCATTAAAACCATTTTTATTTAGAAATGTTTCTAGCTCTGTTCTTAATTTTTCATCATCTTCAACTATTAGAATTTTTTGCATTGTCTCGTACCTTTCCTTAACTGTGGACAAAGGGGACACTCTTATTTGTCCACGATTTTTTACTTTTTATATTAGGTGGTTACAATTCACAGTCTTTTTTAGTCGTAGCTATGTATATTTTAAATTTATGTTGGAGTGCTAAGGTGGGGACCGACAAGTTTACAAACTGTTAAACAACACTTTAGTGGTGTTTATACAGTTTGTACGATGTTGGGGGCCGGAGACATAAATTTAAAATATACATAGCTATGACATTTTAGGACAAGCCATGAATTGTAACACTAGGTGTGGACAAAAAGCAGTAGTCCCCTTTGTCCACGCATCTATTTTATTTCAAATTCTGCTACAAAATATTTATATACATTATTATCATATACTCTTTTAACTATTCTATATCTTCCAGTGTCTAACTCTCCATATAGTTTAGACCAATCTACATTTTCTTCAAGTGTATTATCTTCTCCTACTACCATTGCAATATCTGTAAATGCATAATCATCTGTTATTGGGCTTAATTCTTTCCAATTTCCATATTCTAATTTATCTATTCTATAGAAAGTTTCTTGCGTATAGTGTGGATTGTGTGTATCTGTAATTATAACAGTAACACCTGTATTAGTTAATGTTTCTTCTTTTATTTCTAGTGATACGTCTTCTAAACTATATTTTTCTATTATGCCTTTCAAAAAGTCGCTTTGTTCTTTGGTAAGAACGGCTTCTCCTCTTCCTCCTGCTGTAATATGACATACTTCTTCATATATTTCGAGTCCATAGCTTTCTCCATTGTCTAAAACAATATTATATATGCCGATTCCATCGCAGGTTTCTTTTGTAAATTCCAATCCATATATCATATCTTCAATTTGTTCTGCTTCCTCTGTTAGTTCTATGTAACTTACTGCATCTACATTTATAGTGTCCATATTTTCCATTATAATAGCTGGTTCAAACATAACCTTTTTTTGTGCTTCTGTTAACTCGTTTTCTTTAGTTACTCCTTCTTGCACTTTTGATATATCTGATATTTGTGCTGCAAAATATGGATGTTCTTTGCCTCTTTCTACTAAAAATATTGTAAATGTGTCGTCTACCACAAATTGTCTTGGATATAAAAGCATACCACTAGAAGCTGAAAGATTTGCTAGCATACCTGATTCACTTTTTACTTTTCCACCTTTTTCATCTAGTTCAAATTCAATGCTTTGTATTGCTTTTTCTATCTCATAGCTCGAGCCATCTGAAAATAGAAATTCTTGATTTTCTACTTCTGATATTTCTTCATTCACATTAAAGCTAATATATGGTATTTTTAAATTTTCCTCTATCATTAGCTCATCTGGTCCTGTATAAGCTTCTGCTCTTTCTAATATGTTCTCATACATTTTTTCAAAGCTTTTTGCTTTATTTCCTTTTGCTATAATTATCTCATCATTTTGTTTAGTATATAGTTTTACTGCGAAGCTATCATTTGAACTATGATATAACACATCTATTTGATTATTTAATATATCCCTAGTCTCTGCCTTATCGTCTCCGTCTATCCCAAAGAACTTTACATTACTATAATTTCTAAAGTTACCATTATCAAATTTAGTAAATTCTGTTGGAAATTCAAACTCCTTTTTTAACATAGAATATAGAAAATAATCTGATGGGTTTGCATTTTCAAAATCAAAACTATTTAAAATGTCACTTTCTTCGTTAAATTTTTCTTTTATAGCTTGTTCAATTTGTTCCTTTAATTCTGGGCTAGGCGTGCCATATACCTTGTAGTAACTTTCTTCTGATAAATCATCTTGTGTAAATGTACCTTTATTTAAATTTGTTATAGTATCTGTCTGGTTCTCAAATACTATATCTTGTTTTGCTAAATCATTTTTCAAATCATTCCATATTAAATTAAATGTTCCACACCATACTGAGTTTTCTGTTATTTCGTCTTCCAAAGAAAGCACTATATCCATCCCTGTAGTTTCTTGTTTTTTAGGAGTATACGCTCTTCCCCAAGTGCTAAATAACACCGGTTCGTTGTTATCCATTCTTTTCAAATCCACTAAATACAGTATTCCGAATACAAATATTAAAATAACTAATATTACTCCTACTATCATCCCAATTTTTTTCTTCATTCGAATCACCCTTTTAACCTTTCAAAAACTAAATTTACGATTTTTGTACTAGTTGGTTACATTTCACAGTCTCTTTTAGTCGTAGCTATGTATATTTTAAATTTATGTTGGAGTGCTTAAGGTGGGGACCGACAAGTTTACAAACTGTTAAACGAAACGTAAGTGAAGTTTTTACAGTTTGTACGATGTTGGGGGCCGGAAACATAAATTTAAAATATACATTGCTATGACATTTTAGGACAAGCCGTGAATTGTAACACTAGGTGTGGACAAAAGGCAGTTAGTCCCCTTTGTCCACGCGTCATCTACTATTTAGACACCTTCTTTTTTGGTTTTTGTTGGTGTTTTATATATATAATAGAAAAAATTATTGTAAGCAATAAAAATACTGCCGAGATACTCAGTATCCATATATCTGTTTTGCTGACGTTATCATTTATAATACTTTCTTCTATTGTATTCTGCTCAATAACATTTTGAGTTTCTGTACTATTTACTTCATTTTCTATTGTACTATCTATTATTATATTATCGACTGAACTACTACCTGCATTTTCAATGCTATCCATGTTTTGGTTAATATTTACTTCGTTTTCTACGCTTTGGTCTATTTGTTCTTCGTTTTCTATATTATCTGTGTTTTGAGTAGAACTAGTAGTATTTGAGGCACCTTGGTTTTCACTATTTTCTTCTCCTCCTAGAGTTCCTATTGTTGACATATCTGCACTGTCTCTAATTTTTCTAAAGTTTTTGTTAGCCATAAATAAAGTAACGCCAATAATGAAAAGTGATAAATTCCCTAGTAATAGTCTTAAGCTATGCAATGCAGTATAGTACTTCCATTGCACAGTTCCGGATTGGCATATTTAGAAGTTTTGATATATCTTTAAACTTCATATCTCCTAATATCTTTAGATTAACTATCTCTTGCTCTTGTGGACTTAATTTTTTAATAATTCTATTGTATGCATCTTTATCAATTATTTTTTCAAGTTCATTGTCAGCATAAGGAATATTTTCAATTTCTTCTAAATTAACCTCATTTTTTTGTTTTCGAATATAATTTAGTGCCTCGTTTTTAGTAAGAGTATATAGCCAACTTGCTTCATTACTGGTTGGCAGTTTTTCTGCCTCTAGCCCATATATTTTTGTAAATACTATTTGCACTATATCCTCGCTATTTTCTTTGTTTTTTAGTATTGCAAATGCAATAGCATATATTAGTTTATTATATTTTTCATATAGCTCATTAAAGCTTTTCTCTTTATTGTTTCTTAAATTAGTAAATATTTGATGTAATTCATTTTTATTTATTTTTTTCACTTATTTTGCTCCCCTATTGTTATTTTTCTTGGTTAGATATATTTTGCACTGAATAGCAACTTTATTTATCCTTTTGTGGATTCTCAATAGATTTTTTGAAATTTACTACAAAATATATTATAACTATAATTACATAAACATAATTAAAATAATAAATGTCCATATTTGTTATATAATTTACCATAAACACTATGTACTTTAATATCATTGCTGTGGTAGAAGCGTATGTTGCTAAGCAAAACATTTTAGAGTATTTTACTTTATTTTTTGTAAGCAATTTATACAAATATCCTAACACCGATAAAACTAATATAGTATTAAAAGTTAGTGTTAATGAGTTATCAATAAAATCCTCTAAAAAATTATACGCAAAGTCATAAACTTCTTCAAATGATGCTGTTAGAAGATTTCTAGCTGCTATAACCGAAATAATTACTGTAAATACAAGTTCGAAAATGGCTAAATACAAGATAGCATAGCCAGATTTTTCTTCTACCATTTCCTTGTACTTTTTACCTGTTATGGAATAATATATTTTTTTAAAAAAGTTAATTCTTTTCATCTCTTCCTCTTTTCTATTTCGATGCAGAAATTTGGTTAGAACTGTAATTAATTTTCAACTTTTCCTCTTTCTAACTCTAGTAATATTCTTTTTTTCTCAATTCCTCCGGCATAGCCAGTTAAACTTCCATCTTTTCCAACTACTCTATGGCACGGTATTATAATAGAAATAGGGTTATGGCCAACTGCGTTCCCTACTGCTTGGGCTGACATTTTTTCTTTGTCCATTTCTTTTGCTATTCTTTTTGCAATTTCCCCATAAGTCGTTGTTTTTCCATAAGGTATTTCACATAGTATTTTCCATACTTTTTGTCTAAATTCTCCACCTATTGGTGCAAGCGAAATTTCTTTTATAGACGGATTTTCTTTTGCAAAATATCTATCTAACCATTTTTTTGTGTTTTCAAAAACTTGCAAATTATCCTTTGAGGTTAATTCTTGTTTTATGCCGTTTAGATAATATTTTTGGTTTTCTATATATAGTCCTACCAAGTTGTCTCCGTCACTTACTAGCATTAAGTTTCCTATTGGCGATTTATAATATGTTTTATATAGCATAGACATTCCCTCTTATGATTATTTATTACATAGATTTTTTTATTTGTCATTTTCTATATTATCACAAATTGAAAAAATACTCTACACTTTTGTGTAAAGTATTTTTTGAAATTTATAATTTACTATATTCCTCATCTGTTACTGGCTCACACCATTCATTTGAAGTATTTTCTCCTGGTACTTCGACTGCAAGATGGCTGAACCAATTTCCAGCTTTGGCTCCGTGCCAATGCTTTACATTTGCTGGTATTGTTACAACATCTCCTGGTTTTAAGCTTTGTGCTGGTTTACCTTCTTCTTGGTACCATCCTTCTCCTTCAACACAGATTAAAATTTGTCCTCCACCTTTTGTACTATGGTGAATATGCCAATTATTTCTACAACCTGGCTCAAATGTAACATTTGCAATAGATACTACTGAAGAACCTGGTTTTGTTAATGGTTTTAAATAAGATTTTCCTATAAAATATTTAGCATAAGCTGTATTTTCTTCTCCTTGACCAAAGAAACCTCCGTGCTCTGTTTTTTCTTCATTATCATCTGCATATACTTCTTTTGCTAAATTAAAAGTAGCCCAAGCATTAGGCCATCCAGCATAAAATGCTGCATGAGTTATAATTTCTGCCATTTCTTCCTTTGTAATTCCATTCTTTTTTGCATTCATTAGGTGGTGTTTTAGCGAACTATCTGCCATTCCTTTTCCCATAAATACACATATAGTTACTAAAGATCTATCTCTTAATGACAATTTATCTTCTCTTGACCATACCTCTCCAAATAATACATCATCATTAAGTTCTGCAAATTTAGGAGCAAACTCCCCTAGTGAATCACGTCCTGCTGTTTGTTTTACCATTTTACCTCATCCTTTCCTTATTTGAAATTTTAATTTCGTATTCTATATATCACTTAGAGTTAGCTTCAAGTCAATACATATTTTAAATTTTTTCAATTTTCTTCTAATGCTATGTTTTTTTATAACTACGACATCATTATTTATTCATAAATTTCATTCCACTATTCCAAGCTTGACCTACTTTTTCTCCTATTTTGTAATATCCATTTTGGAATTGGTCAAATACAAATGCATTTAATTTAGTTGGTTCAACTTTTCCTTTTTCATCTAATACTTTCTCATCTGCTAGAACGTTTACAATCTCTCCAATTACTCTAAATCCAAATTCATCATTTTGTATTTTAGCCACTTTGCATTCTAGTGTTATAGGGTATTCTTCTATTATAGGTGCATCAACTCTAGTGCTTTTTACTGCGTGCATATTTGTTCTTTCGAATTTATCTTCCATTTTATTGCCTGAAGCAGTTCCGAAGAAATCTGACTCTTCAAGATGTTCTACATCTGCTACACTAATTGTAAATGCTCCTCTTTTCTTAATATTTTCTGATGTTTTATGAGATTCTGTGATATTTAAAGCTACCTTATTATCATCACAAATTCCTCCCCAAGCCATATTCATTACATCTACTTTGTCATTATCTCCATAAGTAGCAATCATTAAAACTGGCATTGGAAATAAAAATGGGTGTACGCCTAAATCTTTTTTCATAATATCATATCTCCTTATATAAATAAATTTAGGTTTTTGAAAGGTTATACCTATAAACCATTCCACAGAAAGTTTATATCTATATTAGAAATTTGTCAACTTGATTTTTACTCCAATTAAGCTTATTAAATCCACTGCTTGAAGCTCATTTATTATTGCTCCTTTTATATCATCAAGTGAAATTACTATACCCTCTATGTTTGAATTTGATAAGTCTATTCCCTTTAGACTTGTTTTAAAAAACTGTGCCTGCGTTAAATCTGCCTGCTCAAAAATAATGTTTTTTAACTTATTTTCTTGAAAACTACTATTTCTAAGCCCTGCATTGTTAAATATAACATTTTCAATACTTGCCATTGATAAATTGATATAGTTCATATTTGTTTCTGTAAAACTAACATTGTAAACTCTACTATCTATAAAATTGCACCCCGTTAATTTGCAATTATTGAATTCACATCTTATAAAACTGCAACCTTCAAATGAAGTATTTGAAAAGTTACAATTTTTAAATTCTACGTCAATAAAGCTATTTTTTTCTAAGTTGCTACTTATTACATCTGTATAGCTTATTATTGATTTTTCTATAGTTATATCGTTTAATTCTATGTTTTCCGTTCTATATTCTTCTAATTCTATATTACTTATTTCATCGCTTTTGTCTGTTTCTTCTAACAAATTGTCACATTTATTTAGCATTGCAAAAAAGATTTTTTGTGGTTTTAATATTTTCATATTTTCTCCTATTTGATTTTTTACTGTATTATATCTCATATTTCATTCTTTTTTAAGCCTTTTTTACTTTCTTTTTCAAGTTCTTTTAAACTTTTCTTAGGTGTTGGTAAGTCTTCTGGCATCGTTCCTCCGGCCTCTTTAATTGCTTTTCTAACTATTTTTCCAATTTTATTATGAGTATCACAAGCTTTATTTTCTGTATTAACCTTATCTCTTTTTAATCTTGCTTCTGTCTGCGTAATACGAAATAAGTTAGCTGCAAGTTCTTCACTCCCCATATTGTCTAAAATATCTTCTCTATATCTTAATCTCTTTCTTTTAGCAATGTCATCAGCAGTTTCTCCATTGTACAATCCTTTATATCCTGAATTATGAAATCTATCAAAATTTTTTACTCCTGCATTTTTAGCTGTTTGATTAAGTGAATAATTACCCTTTCTAGTTAAATCTCTTTGATAAAATCTTTTTTCATCTTCAGTTAATGAACTATATTCTTTTTCGCTAATCTCTTGTTTTCTTGTTTGAACTGCAAAATATGTTTGGGCAAGAGCAATTACTTTTTTTCTGCTATCTCCGTTTTGTGCTATTAAATAACATGCATAACGAGTTAGTTTGTAGTCTCTTATTAGTACCTCAGCATTATTAGCACGTTTTGACAACTTGTCGGCTCCGACAAAATGTTCATTTGCACTAATACCAGCATTTTTGCATGCCTCTTTGGCTCTTTGCATTACTCCTTCAAATTTTCTCCATTCCTTATAGTCCAGCACAACTTGTAGTTCTCTTGCATACCAATATTCAATTCCGTTTTCATCAATATGCTTAATTTCTTCAAATGTTTGATTACTGTAATTTTCTCTCTTTTCTATTTTGTTCATATATTCATCATCTCCTTTTTACTGATAGGTATTATATTACGTTTTTATATAAATTGCAATAGGATTGCGAAAATTTGTTCAGCTTTATTAATATTTATGATTGAATATATTTTTTAGACAAAAAAAGAAACCCCTTTCGGGGAAAAGAAATATTTTTCTTTTTAATGTAAGTTATTAACCTACATTGCCAGTCAGCACAGTAATAATAAATAATTTTTTGAATTTTGCTTGATTTTCTATCATAGAATAGTCTATAATTAAATTAATAAAACATTAGTGTCCATAGCATTTTGCTATGTAAGTCATTAATAAATGGGAAAATCTGAAATATTGATTTTCTCCTTTTTAGATAAAAAAAATCAACCATTTTACTGATTGATTTTGTATTTATTTGCTCTATTGTATTATTGGTGCGGATGAAGGGACTCGAACCCCCACGCCGTTGGCACTGGTTCCTAAGACCAGCGCGTCTGCCAGTTCCGCCACATCCGCATTATTGCTGACAAGGTATATTGTAGCACACAAAAAATACGATGTCAATAATAAGATGTGAAATTTTATGAATATTTTTTAGAACTAGCAAGTTGTTCTTGCTAGTTCTCTTTAAATTCTTTTAGTCTTTCTTCTACCTCTTCTGCAGATGACATCTGTAAAATTTCCTCGCTAAGTTTTACGCATTCAGCTTTATCTAAATTGTTAATCCTTTTTCTAGCATTTAGTAAGCTATTTGAATTCATTGAGAATTCGTCTAAACCTAGTCCAATTAGAAGTGGTATATATAGCTTATCTCCTGCTGCCTCGCCACACATTCCACAAATTATATTTGCAGAATGTGCTCCATCTATCGCCATTTTTATTAGTTTTATAACTGATGGATGAAATTTTGTATATAATTTTGATATCCTTTCGTTTCCTCTTTCTACTGCGACTGTATATTGTATTAAGTCATTAGTTCCAATGCTAAAGAAGTCACATTCTTTTGCAAGTTTATCTGCTATTAAAGCTGCTGATGGAATTTCTATCATAATTCCTACTTTGATATTTTTGTCATATTCTATATTTTCGTCATCTAGCTCTTTTTTACATTCTTCTAATACTTTTTTTGCTTGTCGTAATTCATCTATAGATGATATCATAGGAAACATTATTTCTATTTTTCCAAAAGCACTTGCTCTTAAGATTGCTCTTAGTTGTGTTTTGAATAATGGTAAATTATCTAAACTTAATCTAATTGCTCTAAACCCTAAAAATGGATTTGCTTCTTTTTCTAATTTTAGATATTTTAGTTCTTTGTCTCCCCCAATGTCTAAAGTTCTTATAATAACTTCTTTATCTTGCATCATTTCTGCTACATTTTTATATACTTCAAACTGACTTTTCTCTGTTGGCATTGTATCGCTATCCATATATAAAAATTCACTTCTAAATAGACCAATTCCTTCTGCTGTATTTTTTATTGCTACCTCTACATCTTTTAGTATTCCTATATTTGCATATAGTTTTACTTTTGTACCGTCTATTGTTTTGGTTTCTTCATTTTTATATTTTTCTAGTTCTAATTTTTCTTCTTCTAATTGTTTTTGTAAGGTTAATAATTTTTGTTTTTCTTCTTCTGTTGGATTTACGTATATTTCACCTAATGTACCATCTATTGCAACATTATCATTATTTTTAAATATGCTTGTAGCATTTTCTATTCCTGTAATTGCTGGAATAGCATGAGTTCTTGCCATAATAGAAGTATGTGAATTTTCTCCTCCTATTTCTGTAATAATTCCAGATATGTTTTTTAAGTCTAATTTTGCAGTTTCAGATGTTGTAAGTTCTGTTGCTACAATTATTGTATTTGGTTTTAAATTACTTAAATCAATCGTTTTTTCATTTAGCATTTTGCCTAATACTCTATTCTTTATATCTAGAATGTCCCCAGCTCTTGAAGCCATATACTCATCGTCCATATTTTGAAAAATTTGTACAACACTATTAAATCCAACTTCTACAGCATATTCTGCATTATATTTATCATTTTTTATTGCATTCTCTGTTTCTGATATAAGTGATGGATCTTGCAAAATCATTAAATATGCTTGCATAATATCTGATTCTGTTCCACTAATGTTTTTTAATTGTATTTCAGTTTCATTTATAACTTCATTTAAGGCTTTGTGAAGTCTTTCTAATTCGTGTTCTACTTGTTCATTTTCTATTGTTTTCTTTTCTATTTTTCTTTCTACCTTTTTTAAAACTACTACATTGCCAAGTCCTATACCTCTTGAAACGCCTTTTCCCTTTAACATCTGTATCCTTCCTTATTCACCAAAATTATTGTTAAAATCTTTTACAATTTCTGCTAGAGCTTCTTTTTCATCTTCTCCATCGCATTCTATTTCTATTTCTGTATTGTATTTTATTCCTGCTGCCATTATGCCCAATATTGATTTTGCATCTACTGTTTTTCCATTTACATTTAATTTTATTGAACATTTAAATGAAGCTGCTTTTTTTGCAAGTTCACCTGCTGGTCTTGCATGTAATCCTGTTTCGTTTTTTAAGATAACTTTTTCTTTTACCATAATTTCCTCCTTATTTGTCTTAAAATTTAAGCTGCCTTTTGAGCTACCTTATCATTGTATAGGAAAAATCGAAGATTTTTGCTATACAACAAGGTTAGGCTACCTTGGGCCGTCCGAGTGAAGCGAGCGACATGTATTTCGCCGTTTCTCTAGAGACTAGCCCTGCGAAATGCCTTTCTTATATTCTGGTAAATTTTTCTTTAATTTTGCCATGATTAATGTAGAAACAATTGCTCCTACTGCTATTGCTAATAAATATTTTACCGGATGTCCTATTGTTGCTATTACAAATATTCCACCATGTGGTGCCATTAGTGTACAATTAAACCACATTGAAAGTGCTCCTGTAACTGCTGATCCAACTACAAATGCTGGTATTGTTCTTAATGGGTCTGCTGAAGCAAATGGAATTGCTCCCTCTGATATAAATGATAAGCCCATAATATAATTTACATAGGCTGCTTGTTTATCCTTTTTAGGAATTTTCTTTGGGAATGCTGTTGCTAAAAATGCAATAGCTAGTGGTGGTACCATTCCTCCAGCCATAACTGCTGCCATTATTTCGTATTGTCCTGATGCAAGCATTCCTGTTCCAAATGTATATGCTGCTTTATTAACAGGTCCTCCTAAATCTACTGCCATCATTGCTCCTAATATTGCACCTAATACAACTTTGTTTGCACTGCTCATTGAAGATAAGTAGTCGTTAATTGCTGTGTTTATTGCTGCTACATAAGGGTTTATAAGTAACATAAATAATCCTATAAATAATACTCCAAATACCGGATATAGAAGAATGGTTTTGACGCCTTCTATACTACTTGGCAGATAACTGCACAATTTCTTTAATCCCAGTACGATGTAGCCTCCAACGAAACCTGCAATTAGTGCTCCTAAAAATCCTGAGCTTACTAAAGTAATATCTCCATTTGATAATGATGCAAATGTTGTACCTTGTACGGCTAAAATTCCTCCAACAAAGCCGACCACTAATCCTGGTCTATCTGCAATACTCATAGCTATATAACCTGCTAAGATATATAGCATTACATTAAATGCTGCATTTCCTACTGTTTTAAAGAAGGCTGCTATTGGTGTATTCATACCAAAGTTTGAAGGGTCTATTGAATAATCATCTAGTAAGAATGAAATTGCTATTAAAATTCCTCCACCTACAACGAATGGCAACATGTGTGTTACACCATTCATTAAGTGTTTATATATTTGAGTACCTATTTTTTCTTTTCCTTCGCTATCATCTACATTTGTATTTTTGCTGTTTGAATGATATGTTTTGGCATTTGGTGATAGCACATGTTCAATTAGTTCTTTAGGCTTATTTATTCCATCTGCAACTTTTGCAGTTACTATTTTTTTACCGTCAAATCTTGATAAATCAACTTTTGTATCTGATGCTACAATTATTGCTTTTGCATTTTTTATTTCCTCTTTTGTAAATTTGTTTTTTACACCTGAGGCTCCATGTGTTTCTACTTTAACTTTATGTCCTAACTGCTCGCCCATTTTCTCTAATGCTTCTGCTGCCATATATGTGTGTGCAATACCTGTTGGACAACCTGTTATTGCTAGAATTTCATACTTATTGCTTGCTCCCTTTTCTTCTCCTAGTTTTTCACTTTCTGCTTTATTTATACACTCTAAAAATTCTTTTGGAGTTTTTGCATTGTATAAAGCTTTTCTAAATTCTGTATCCATTAGTAGTGTAGATAATCTGCTTAAAACATCTAAATGCACATTATCTTCTGTGTTTGGTGCTGCTATTAAAAATAGCAATTTAGCTGGGCTTCCATCTAAAGATTCAAAATCAACACCATCTGGAACTACCATTGCAGAAAGTCCTGGCCTAGAAACTGCATCTGTTTTACCATGTGGTATTGCTATTCCTTCACCAATTCCTGTGGTTCCTTCTTCCTCTCTTTTTAATACTACTTGTTTGTACTTGTCTTTATCCTTGATGTTTCCATTTTCCATCATTAAATCTACTAACTTATCAATAGCTTCTGCTTTACTATTTGCACTTGTATGTAGACTGATGGCTTTTTCGCTAAGTAAATCTGTAATTTTCATTATTTTACCCCTTTCTTTTGTATTATTTGTTAAATATAAAAATTTTGTTTTATTTAATTAGTTTAAACTTTTTACTTTAATACATTAGTAAAAGTCAAAAGCTAAAAAAATCTAATTTGTTATTATTCTATTTTGGAGTTGTTTCAAAATAGAATCAACTTTTTCTTTTGTCGCAAGTTCTACCGAAAATGCACTTGCACTTCCTGCTGAAACTCCCATCTTTAATGCGTATTCATAATCCTTTGTTTTATAATATCCTGCTAAAAAGCCTGCCACCATAGAGTCTCCAGAGCCAACCGTATTAACAACTTGTCCTTTAGGTGCTTCTGAATAGTACATTTTTCCTTCTTGTGTTAGAAGTATTGCTCCATCATTTCCTAATGATACTAAAACATTTTGTGCTCCCATCTCTTGTAATGTTTTTGCAGAATTCATTATATCTTCTTTTGTATGTATATTACGTTTTACTGTTTCTTCTAATTCTTCTTTATTTGGTTTTATTAAAAAAGGTTTATACTTTAATACATTTATAAGCAAATCTTGTGTAGAATCTACTATAAAAGTAATCCCTTTTTCATTTAATATTTTGCATATTTTTTCATATATATTATTGTCAATATTTTTAGGTATACTTCCTGATAAAATAACAAAATCATTTACAGTCATATTCTGTATTTTCTTCATCAATTCTTCAATATTCTCTTTCGTAATTTGTGGTCCCATTCCATTTAAAGCTGTCTCTTCTACTTTATTGTTGTTAAAAGAACTAATTTTTACATTGATTCTTGTTATTCCTTCTTTTACTTTAACAAAGTCCGTTTTTACTCCTTGTGTTTCTAACTTTTGTATTAACTCTTCTCCTGTAAATCCTGCTACAAAACCAAGTGCAGTATTTTCAATTCCTAGATTTTTTAGTACAATAGAAACATTAAGTCCTTTTCCACCTGGTAATATTGTTTCCGTTTTTGTTCTATTTATTTCACCAGTTTTAAAATTTTCTACCTGTGTTATATAATCTAATGCTGGATTGAATGTTATTGTATAAATCATCTTTCCCTCCTTGTTTGGAATTCTATCATACCTAATTTTATTTTACAATACTTTTTTATTTTTCTTTCTTATTAACTCTATTTGATCTGCTACACTTATATCTGAAAGCTTTGCTATAAATTGAATTACTTTTTCTTCTTTTAAGTATTTTGGCATGTCATTTATATATTTTATACATTTAGATACATTTTCATCTTTAATATTATCTATATTGTATTTTTTTATTAAACTTTTATTCAAGCAGTCATAATCATAATAGAAACTATCATTATTTTTTTTAATTTCTAATGTTTCATCTTTAAATGATTCTAAATAAAAATAATAGTCTGTTATTAGATGAATAAAATATCCTTTCCAATAGTCTTTACTTATATCTACTTTATTATCTTCTAGAAATGTATCTAGATTTTTCATAGAATCTTTATCACTCCATTTGCCATAATGAGTTATGCTTTTATTAATTTCTTTATTTAATATACTAATTAAATCTGGTGCAACTATTCCTTTTATAAATTCATCTACATCTTTTATTTCATTTTCATGTTTCTTTATGTATTCTTTCCCTACTGCAATATGTATTATAAATCCTGGCATTTTTTCATTTTCTCCTTAACTTTATTTATTTGCTCTTCTGTAATTTTTCCTTGTCTTAAAATATGAGGTACACCATCTATAACTTGCACAATTGTAGAAGAAATTCCAATTTTGCTAGGTCCATCATCTATAAAGTAATCTACTTTTTCTTCAAAATCTTTCATAATATCTTCCATATTAGTTCCACTAGTTTTTCCAGATATATTGGCACTTGGAGTTGCTATAGGAACACCTGCATACTCTATTAGTTTGAGTGCAATTTCGTTTGACGGCATACGAACTCCTACCATGTTTGAGTTTGCTGTAACAATGTTTGGTACTGTATCTTTCTTTTTTAATATTATTGTAAGTGGTCCTGGAAAAAATTCTTTTATTAAAGCTTTTTCTAAATCTGTTATCTCTTGTGCAATTTCATTTATCATATTTATGCCATTTACTAATAGGCTTATTGGCTTATTTAAAGGTCTTTGCTTTACTTCATATAGTCTTTTTACTGAGTTTTCTTTTAATCCATTTGTCCCTATTCCATATACTGTTTCTGTTGGAAATACTGCTATTCCACCTTGCCTTATAGTTCTAGCTACCTCTTTTAATTTTGTATAATCTATTTTTTCTTTAAAATCTAAATAATTTTGCATTTATAGACCTTCTTTCTATTTGTTATATATTATCATATTGTAAATTAAAATTCTATATTTTATACATTTTTTATTTGCCTTATTATTCACAGCCTTAAATATTTTGCATAATTGAGCTAGATAATATATTTTTTTATTTTTATTGGAGTGCTTAAGGTGGGGACCGACAAGTTTACAAACTGTTATGCGAAATGTAATTGAGCATTTACAGTTTGTACGGCGTTGGGGGCCGGAAATAAAAATAAAAAAATATATTATCTAGCTCATAGAAAAAGTATTTAATTGTAAATTGTAACTTATGTCTCATATCTGTATCAATTTACATAATTTTTTCATATTATGTAGTATAACTTATGAATAGGAGGAAACAATATGTATAACAGATTCAGAGGTCGTAACTGTATGTATTGCAATAACAACAATCAAGTGTTAGAAGATGTATGTGATGATGTTTCTAATTATAATACAGGATCTAACAATAATTGCGATATGGACTGCCCAAAAATGAATAACTATGACTGTGGTTGTGGATTCGACACCGAAGAAAGTGTTTTTCCAAGTAACCCAATGTTAGCACAAAGCTATGTGCCAATTCAAACTCTAGATAAAACTTTTACACCTTGTTGTGGACTAAAAAACGGAACTATTTTCCCAGAATTAGTTAGTCCATATGAGCCATGTGATAGTATAGAATTTATAAATTATTTGAAAAGAAGAAATACCATTGGAGAGGGGTGTAATGGATAATGGAAAATAATAATGATAATAGAAATTGTATGTGCAATAATTATGATATGCAGAATGACTGCAAATATACACCTCAAGGAATAAATGCTGCATTTGGATATAATACAGCTCAAGCTCTTAATGATGATTTGAACTGTTGTAACAGTTGCAATATGGATGAGTGTATGCAAAATAGAAACAGAGTAAGAGCTGAGATGATGAAGCAAATAAAATGTTTAAGCTTTGCTGTAGTAGATATTTCTGAATATCTAGACACTCATCCGGATGATAGGAAAGCAATTTGTTTGCATAAAGAATATTGCAATCAATTAGAAGAATTAAAAGATAAATATCAAAGAGTATTTGGCCCACTTAGTATATATTATCCATGCAATAAGTGGAGATGGCTAGAAGAGCCTTGGCCATGGGAAAGGAGTGATTTTAATGTGGACTTATAATAAAGTATTACAATATCCAATAAATATAAAATGCCCTAATCCAAAACTTGCAAAATTTATAATATCACAATATGGTGGACCTGATGGAGAACTAGCTGCTTCGCTTAGATATTTATCACAAAGATTTGGTATGCCAGATCAAAAATCAAAAGCAGTATTGAACGATATAGGAACTGAAGAATTAGCTCACCTTGAAATGGTAGGAACTATAGTACATCAATTAACAGATGGAGCATCTTTAGAAGAAATAGAAAAAGCAGGACTTGGCGCATATTACACAGACCATGGTGTAGATGTGTATCCACAGTCGGCTGCAGGAATGCCTTTCTCAGCATCTGTGCTAGCTTGTAAAGGAGACCCAATAGCAAATTTACAAGAGGACTTAGCAGCTGAGCAAAAAGCAAGAGCAACTTATGAAAAGTTAATTGATTTATGTAGGGATGACCCAGACGTATTAGACCCACTTAAGTTCTTGCGTCAAAGAGAAATTGTCCACTTCCAAAGATTTGGAGAAGCACTTCGTGGAGTGCAAGATAAGTTAGCAGAAAAGAAATTTTATATGAATAATATGAATTGCAATAATAATAGTAACTGTGATTGTAACTAAAAATAAAAAGTTGCCTATATTTTACCCACTCACAATTTGTGAGTGGGTCTTTATTAACTAAAAAATAGGGACAAGGTTAAGCCCAATCCCTAAATTTCGCTATAGCCAAACATTATTCTTGTAATATTTTATTTCATTACTTAAATTTCTTTAAACATTTAATTCATAAATACTATCTATTTAAAAACCTATAACAGATAACTTTTCATAAAAAGCTTGTTCTACTAAATCTAACCAATTTGTTATAAATGAAGTAAATTCCTCTGCACCGTAATTATTTGCTATAACTGTATTAGAATTTGTTAATTCCTCAATTTCTTCTACTTGATTAGCTGCCACCATGTTAGTATTATAAGAAATTGTATTTACTTCTGTACCAGAATCATCAACATTATTTATTGTTATACTATATGAATTATTAATACTGTTATTTTGTACACTACTTAAACTATATGTTATATTTATAATTGTATCAGAATTATCAACGTCAGGACTTATTGAAATACTATTAGTAGTCACATTATCTGTTGTAGTTTTGCTAAATACAACTCTTGTTACAGTCATAGCTGAAGCTATACTATTTGTATTTTCGGTTTCATCAACTGCAGAAGTATTGGTTCGATAGATTTCAGCTGTAATAGTAGGATTTCCACCTGCTCGATTATAAGTAATATTAACTAAATCACCTATTTGAATTGTGGTTCTAACTGTTTCTCCTTCACTCACATATACAACTATAGTAATAGTATCTTCCATAGTCATTTGTTGTACTTGACTAATCAATTCATCTATTTTTAATAAAAGATTAGAAATGTTTGTATATTCTGTTTCAAATCCCAATGTAGATAATTTGTTACTAATTAGTGCTAAGGTCTCTGTGTCTGATTTCATAGTATTTAAGCAATCTACAATTATTTGTTTTACATTTTCTCCTGTTAATTGTAAAATGTATTGATTTGCATTATAAGTGGTACCATTTATAGCAATTTGAGAATGCACTTTCGGAGATGATGCATTACCTTCAGTAGCACTTTGTATTATTGGTAAATAAGTGTCTAAAATATGTTGTTTTTGTTCATCTGTAATATCTACTTGTCCAGAATAATTTTCAAAAATAATACTGTCTGGAATGTCGATTGTAGATTCTATTCCATAACTAGTTGCTAATTCTGTTAACCCAGAATTTCTAATTCCAACATAATTTTCATACACTTCTTCACACTTAATAGCATAAATATCATTACTATTTACATATGAAACTTGAAATAAGTCTATATCATCATTTTTTAGAGTTGCATCTGTATATGTCCTACCTGTTGTTGCATCATGCCTAGATGTTGTTTCTATATCTAATTGTTTAGAACTATTTTCCCCTTGTTCAACTAAAACTGACAATTTACCATTTGAAGTATATGAATTAGTTTGCTTAAATTGTGATTGCTCATTATATTTGTCATTTTTTAAAACTGCAAAAACATCTTCATTTTGTGCAAAGTACTTCCAAAACAACTCATCTGCTGATTTGAATAAATCAGTTCCAAAATATAAAAATGCAAAGACTCCTCCTATTAAAAGTATAACTAAAATAAATACAATAATTAATACCCATTTCTTTTTTCTCATAATAATCTCCTCCTTAATATGTTTTTCTTTGTTTATATTACTATGTATTATCTCTGCGAATAGTCTCTATAATATTTTGTTTACTTATTTTATTTAAAGCATAAATTGAAATACCCCAAAGTATAGTGCATACAACTATTATTGAAATAACTACTCCGTTTAGTGGAAAAATATATTCCATAATAATATTCGTGTTAAAAGCAATATGTATTATGTATGAAATAATTATTCCTATTAGAATACCTATAGCTAATGATTTTATGCTTAAGAATAAATTTTCTAATCGTATCATATTGCTGAATTCTTTTTTTGTCATCCCCATTGATTTTAGGTGTGCAAATTCTTTTTGTCTTAATTCTATACTAGTTGTAACAGTATTAAATATATTAGTTATTCCTACGAGTGAAGTAACTATAATAAAAGCATATAAGAAAATTGAAACTGCCGTAATCATTACCCTTTGTTCTGTCCCCCATTCATCTAGATTTTGTATATAAGAATAGTTGTATGAATAATTTTCTTCTATATATTCTAATAATTCTTTACTGTCTTCTGTGACTATATTTAATAAACCTTCGCCAACGGAATTATATTCACTTGCTTTTTCTTTATCTATAATTTTATTAAATGTTTCATCACTGACAACCAGATAAGGACCAATACTATTGAAGTCTAGTCCAATAGGAACCTCATCAGTTACTGTTGCTATTTCTATGGGAGAAATATATATATCATCAAATGTATAAATTTTCAAAACATCTCCTGCTTGGTAATCATAGGTTCTAACAGTAACAAACTTGTTCTTCCCATCTATCTCAGCATAATCTGTTATATAATCAATTAATATTCCTTTATCTTTCACACTATCATAATCTAAGCCAAGTTGATTTACAAATCTTTCATATTCTTGCTCTCCTGTGGCAGTTATAGAAATACTAGAATAAGAAAACCTATAGGAATAATCTTTAAGAATTTTTATATCCTCAGAAAAATGTTCTTTTCCATTTTTTATGAGTAAGTTATTATTTCTAATTAAAGAATAGTTTTCTATGTTTGAATCTTGTGCTATTTCTAATAATTTATCATATTCACCTTGGATTGAAATATTAAAGTCAAGACTCACATAATATAAATTAATTGTTTTTAAAGCATAATTAGAAAAAGTAATTAGAGCTATAAATGCAGTCACACTCACAACAATGGATACGACTACAGTTCTATATTTTCTTTTATTTCGTTTAATATTTTTATATGCAATAACCCCACCAATGCCAAAAATTTTTTTGATTATTTTAGGATATGTTTGCTTTATTTCCATTGCGTGCTTCCCACCAACACCAAAGATTTTTTTAATTATTTTAGGAGGCTTTATTTTTTTTGTTTCAATCTTTATGTCTCTATTTTCCTTAATTGCTTCTATTGGTGTAATTTTAGAAGCTCTTTTAGCAGACTTTCTTGCAGATAAGTAAATAGTTAATGCACTAAATACTATCGAAAAAAGAATTGCAACAATATTTGTAGAAAAGATGAGCTCCAAGCCAAATAATTCATCTACTAAATTAATTTGCACAAATTTTAAAAGAATGTATATAGTGCCTGTTCCTAATATAATTCCAATTGGAATACCAATGATTCCCAAAACAAAAGCTTCATATAAAACATTTCTTCTAATTTGTCTTTGTGTTGTTCCTACCGAAGACAGCATACCATATTGTTTTACTTTTTCTGTTATTGATATTTCAAAACTATTTTTTATGCAATAGGCTGAAACAATAATGATAATAATTAAAACAATTATGGCTATAACATATAGCATTAGTGTGGTTTGGTCATAATCATTTCCTAATTCTATTGCAATTAGACTACTATTATATTCATAAATGTATTTAACTTCGCTATCCATTAAAAGATTATCTAAATTCATTTCTGTTTCAGAAACCGTAGTAGTTTTTGCTTCTTTATATATTTCTTCATCAATTTCTAAAATATCAACAAGAGTTTCTACTCTTTTTGATAAATCTGAGTATCTTAAATAGATGTTGTAATTGTCATTTAGATTATTAGTATCTAAATAAGAAATGAATGTATAGTAACCATTTTGTACTGATTCTATTTGTTGATTTAAAATTTCCACAATACCAACTATTGTATAGTTTTTTACGGTATCTTCTCCTTCTATGTCTAACGATATATTTGAGCCGATATCTATGTTCTCTTGTTTTATTGAATTTGAAATAACAATTTCATTGCTATTTTGAGGTAGCCTTCCATCAATTAGTTCAATACCTAATTTTTGAAAAGCTTCTTCTGAAAAATTAATTATTTGTACTATAAAAGAAGTTTGCTCATTTTCATAAGTACTGTATCCTACATTTTGTGTAAGAAAATAACTTTCTACATTTTCTAAATTTACTATTCTATCTATATCATTATAGGGGACACCGGAAAGTTTTAAGTGATAATTTCCAGAATGCTCTTTTATGTAAGTAGTATACGAACTTAGAAAAGTATCAAGTAAAGTTGTTACCCCCGTTATTAATGCTGTTGCTAGTATAATTCCTATAATAGTTACAGCAGTTCTTTTTTTATTCAACTTTAGATTTTTTAAAGTTATTTTTTTTAATACATCCATATTTTTCCCTTATATAAATAATTAAGAGTAGGAGTATGAATATCATACTCCTACCTATAGGGGGAAAGATTTGGTTAATTAGCTTGCTTTATTGGAAATACGACTGGACTCAATTTTACAGCCACGTAACATTACAGTTAAGTGGATACCTATAATAGGATTGAATCGTAACAGTGTATGTTCCAGAGCTTGGAAGGAAAAACGATCCCTCATACGTCTCGTCAGGATTAGCAATAAAGGTATCAAGAATATTACCATTTGGTTTTTTTACTTGTACCATAAGATACCCTGATACAGAAGGATTGCTTCCAACTGAACTAGCCGTAAACTGAAGAGTTTTAGTTAGCCCAATATAACTACTCAAAGTAGGCCTCAAAACTATAGTTTCGAATGCGTCACAAGTGCCAGAGGCAGCAGTATTCAACGTGACAACCGAATTCTCGCTGACCTCAACAAGTGTTTCTTCCATCACATCTGTTTGAATGTTAGTCGGTACTTCAGTAGCAAAAGCAGAAACAGAAGTTCCAAAAATCATTGTAACAGAAAGGATGAGAATAGCAAACCGTTTTAATATACTACGTTGCATTTAATTACCTCCAATCGGAAATAACGTTTTCCCCCTATATGATGACAGGAATATACCCATCGCTAATATGTTACTACATTATTCTATAAAAGTCAACTCAAAAGCAAAAAAATTTGTAAAATATTGTAAAACAAATTTTATATGAATAACATGAACTACAATAACTCAAATAATAACAATAATAATTGTGATTGTGGCTGTAATTAGAAAATTAAGGTAAATTAAAACAAGAATTCCAACTTGAACCTATACGAGTTGGATTTTTTGCTTTTTATAAGACATCCTTTTTATTCAATAATTCTATCTTGAAAATCTATAAAAACGAATTTAAAATAAATTTGATTAAATAAAATTAAAATCTAAAATAATTTTTGAAATAATTATGTAATTTTAAAAATTGATTAAAATCTTGTTTGCTATTAAGTACATTTATTACATAAATTGTGTCGGTAATATCTGAAATGTAGTAGACTATTCTATAACAGGATTGCCTAGTTTTCTTGTAAATAATTTCTCTAAGATGCTTGTTCATTATTTCAGGAATATATCTACCTGTATAAGGGAAATCGGCTAAATTGTTAATTTTAAGTCTAATATTATTATCAGTTTCCAGTGCATTTCTTAAAGAGTATTTCAAATTGTAATAATAGATATTGTCCATCGCAATATTAGCCGAAGCTTCTACTATAACGTTCATATAGTTCCTCTCTTTCTTTGTTAAACTCTTCCAAAGTCATACCTCGCCCATTTCTAATGTCATCAACACCTTTTGCAATGCCTATTAAGACATATAGATTATATATGTTGTCATACAATGTTTTATTTTCTTCAGGATTTTTTTCTAAAAGTTTAACAATCTTTTCTAATTTAATATCTTCTTTTGGTATACTCATAAAATCACTTCCTTTTTTAAATTTTTCCGATTAAGGATTGTACGCATTCTTTATCATTTTCTGATAAATCATCTATGCCATACATATCCACATACTTTTGTACTACATCTTGTAAAATATCTTTTGTATCTTTCCTTAAAATTTCTTCATCGATGTCGTAAGGTAATGCTTTAATAGCTTCAATAAATTTTTCCTTTATAGATGACAAATGATTTCCTCCTTTCTAAAAAATTATAGTAATAGTATAACACAAAGTATTTCAAAATACTATTATTTTAAAAAATTTCAATGATTTGCAATAATAATTGCAATTAAATTCAATATACAAAGCATAAACTCTCATATCTTAGTAATATGAGAGTTTTACATTTATATTTTCTATTCTACTTTTAAAATTCCACCTATTGTTTTGTTCATATCTGAACGTTGACCAGCTAAGATAGATGCTCCACCAGCTATAGCTATTAGTTCTCCTTTTTCTAGTATTCCTAATTCTTTAGCTTTTTCTACACCGTTTTCTATCATTTCGTCTATGCTTTCTTTCTTGTCTACAAGTATTGGATTTACATTGCATACTAAAGCTAATTGTTTGCTAACTTCTTCATTTGGTGTTATTGCATATATTGGGCATTTTGGCATAAATCCTGCTAGGTTCATTGCTGTTCTACCTGTATTTGTATATGCAAATATAGCTTTTGTATCTAAGTTCATAGCTGTCATACATGTTGAATAATTTAAGTTAAATTCATAATCTTTTTCTAGTATTGGGAATTCTCTATTTTTAAATCTCTTCCAATATTTAATAGAATCTTCTACAGATCTTGCAATTTTGTCCATTGTTTTTACGCATTCAATAGGATATTTTCCAGCTGCTGATTCTGCAGATAGCATTATTGCGCTAGTTTGGTCATATATAGCATTTGCAACGTCGCTTACTTCTGCTCTTGTTGGACGTGGGTTATTTACCATTGATTCTAACATTTGAGTAGCTGTTACAACTAATTTTCCTGCTCTGTTACATTTTTTAATAAATTCTTTTTGTCTTATAGGAACTTCTTCCATAGGTATTTCAACACCTAAGTCTCCTCTTGCAACCATAATTCCGTCAGATGCTTCTAATATTGCATCAAAGTTTTCTATTCCTTCTCTATTTTCTATTTTAGAAATAACTTTGATATATTCTCCACCATTTTCTTTTAAAACTTTCTTTATATTTATTACATCTTCTGCTCTTCTAATGAATGATGCAGCTATATAATCAAATCCGTTCTTTATACCAAATAGGATATCTGATTTGTCTTTATCTGTCATACTTGGTAATTGTATTTTTGAGTTTGGTATATTTATACTCTTTTTATTTGTTAATCTTCCACCGTTTTGCACTCTACATACAACGTCTTTTCCATCAATTTTTTCTACAATAACTTCTATTAAACCATCATTTATAAGAATTCTAGTTCCTGGTGTTACTTCGTTATATAAATTTTTGTAAGTAACTGATACTTTTGTATTATCTCCATCTACGTCTTCATTTAGAAGTGTAAATGTATCTCCTTCTTTTAAAATTGCTTCTCCTGTAGCAAATTTTCCAATTCTTATTTCTGGTCCTTTTGTATCAAGAAGCATTGCAACTGGTTTACCTACTGCTTTTCTTGCATTTTTAAATGTTTCTATTCTTGCTCCTTGTTCTTCATAATCTCCGTGAGAGAAATTAAATCTAGCAACGTTCATTCCTGCTCTAATCAAGCCCTCCATCATTTTTTGGTCATCTACTGCTGGACCTAAAGTACAAATAATTTTTGTTTTTCTTGGCATATAAATCTTCCTTTCTATAATAAACATATATTGTAGAAATACTAATTCCAAGCCTAAAAGCACCTGGAATTAATATTCCCTAAAAAACGACCTTAATATTATATCACACTTTATAATAAATTTCTAGGTTTATTTAAATTTTTATTTGTTTCTTTTGTTTCATTATATCTTTCTATAAAGTATAGTGGTCTTCCCTTTGTCTCATAAAATGCTCTTCCAACATATTCTCCTATTACTCCTAAGAAGATAAGCTGAATTCCTCCTAAGAATAATATTACAACCATAGTTGATGCGTATCCAGGCACATCTACTCCAGATACAATAGTTTTAATTATTATGTATATCATGTAGATAAAGCCTATTAGTGATACAATTATTCCCGTAATTGCAGACCATCTAAGTGGAGAAGTTGTAAATGAAGTTATTCCATCTATTGATAAGTTTATTAAATTTTTGTAATTCCATTTTGTTTTTCCTGCTGCACGTGGGTCTCTATCATATAGTATTTCCTTTTTATTGTATCCTATCCAACTAAATAGGCCTTTTGTGTATCTTTGTGATTCTCTAATAGATTTCAAGGCTTCTACACATCTTCTATCTAATAACCTAAAATCTCCTGTGTCTTTTTGTATTTGTATTTTTGTAAAAGATTGCAATACTTTATAATACATAGTTGATGTAAATTTTTTAAGCCAACTTTCGCCTTTTCTAGAACGTCTTTTGGCATATACGTCGTCATACCCTTCCTCCCAATATTTTAACATTTCTGGAATAAGTTCAGGTGGGTCTTGAAGGTCAGCATCTATTATAACTACTGCATCTCCATTGCAGTAATCTAATCCTGCTATCATAGCTGTTTCTTTTCCAAAGTTTCTAGATAAATTTAAATAGTTTACTCTTTTATCTTTTTCTCTTAACTCTTGCATAATTTTAAAAGTATTGTCTTTACTTCCATCATTAACTAGTAATATTTCAAAATCGTATTTAGAATTATTGTCCATCAATTTCTTTAGCCTATCATATAGCATGTACAATACTTCTTGCTCATTATATGCTGGTACTAATATTGTTACTAATTTTTTTTCTTCCATTTTCTTCCTCCTTGGCACTTTTGGGGACAGGTCCTTTTGGGACACTTTTGTCTCGTTTAGACCTGTCCCTAATGTGACACTCTTGTCATGTTTGGGGACAGGTCTAAAATAATATATTGTCCCTAATTTGCTCCTAATTGCATTTATATATTATCACAATCTACAAAAATAGTAAATATTACTTGAATTTTTTTATAATAAATAGTTACTAGATAATAACTTTCTAGAAGTTTAGGTTCTAAGCTTAGGTAATATGTATATTTAGAAGATTTTTGTAGTGACGCGTAAGCGACCAAACGAGCTTCTTTGAAGCGAGTGCGATTTGGAGCACCTTTCCTGCGATAAAAAGAAAAATTTATTTTTCTTTTTATCATTAGCAGGGTGCGACACCAAGGAGCAAAAAAATTTGATAAATATACATATTACCTAAGCTTTATATTATATTATTTTGAAAAAATCGTTATCTTGTAACTTTTATATTATTTAATGCTCTATATGTTTTGCAGATGTTGCACGAGGTGCAAATTTTCACCCTATTTTCAAATATTAATTTTAGAGTATTTATAAATTCGTCCTCTCCATTTATAAGGTGGACTTCTATTTTTTTAGGTAATAGACTTAATAGCGTATTTAATGCTATATCGTTTGAAGAAAATGTTATGTCTGATAAATATTTGGCATTACTCAAATTATAATCTACTTGTATAATGTTTTTATCCCTATCTAATAGTATTGATTCTCCTTTCGTATATATTAAATGTAGCATATCTGTTTTTGAACTTGTAGAATTAACATATACCTTTAATAAATTTATAAACTCCCTATATTCTTTTTCTATTATATATTTATTTACAGCCATATCTACGATGTTGTCTAAAGTTTTTATATATTCATTTATTCTAAAGTTAGCAACTCCTTCAATTACAATATTTTTATGCTCTAAAATATACTCTTCTACGCCAACAAATACAGTTTCAGTTATTTCTTCTTCCTCTTGCTTTATAAATTCATCACAGTTTTCTAAAATTATTTTTCTTTCGAACTCATCGAAATAGAAATAGTTAACATTTATTATTCTTTTTAATATTTTATCTTGATAGAATTTTATAATTACTTCAGTAATTAACTGTGCTACTAAGTTATTAAACTGCTCTATATTATTATCTTTATAATGCAAAATGACATTTTCGTATATTTTAAATGATTTATTGCAATAATATATATTAGGAATGTCTAATTTTGAAATTTTATTTAGTAGATATTCTATTATTTCTTCATTATCCGTTTTTATACAGTATGATTTCATTTAGCTGTTCCCCTTTCTTTATTTAATAAATATTATCTACTAAATCCTTATTAGATATACATATTTTATTCTATTTTTTTAAAATTGTGCTTGTAACTACTTTATCCAAATCTTATCTATACCTTCTTTTAAATTATACACTTCGCTATAACCTAGATTTTCTAATATCTCTTTTGCTTGTTTGCTTCTGCTTCCACTAGAGCAATATAAAATTATTGTGTCTTCTTTACTGTTTACATATTTGGCTATGTCCTTTTCTATATTATATACAGGTATGTTTATTGCTCCATCGAGATGCCCTTCCTCATACTCTTGTCCACTTCGCACATCTATCAAAACTATATATTTATTTTTCATAAGCGATTTTAAATCTTTATATGAAATATCTTTATTTTGTGTAGCACTTCTATACAATATTCGTTTTAAGAATCTTACCATAATTTTCTCCTCCTTTTTTCAAGCATTTTTAAAAGACACCTTTAATATATAATATTAAAAGTGTCTTTATTTAGTTCTATTTAAGTTTTTATTTTTTCTTTTCTTCTACCACTTTAGCTGAAGTTAATTTCTTTTCATTTACGAAACCTAATATAGTTACAACTGTAACTAATAGCACTAATCCTATTGGAATAACAATTCGGTTTATTGGATATCTTATTATTGCTAAGATGCTTAAGTATACCATCTCAACAGCTAGTATAGAAACTATATATGTTAGTATTGTTCTAACTACTCCTAATTTTCTATATCTTATTCCTACATATATAAGAATAATTGCCATACTAATTCCTATTGTTACTGCATAAGGTAATATTATGCTAGACAATTTTGCTTTTGGATTATGTCTTATTGCAATATCGTCGTTTTCCAAATCAGTGTCGTATTTGTCATTTACTTTTGTAACTAGTTCTTCAACTTTTGAGTTTAATTCATCTTCTGTTCTTGTATCTGCTAATGTTACAGAGAACATATCTCCAAACATCTCAATTTCATTTATTATTACTCTTTCATTTGGAAATACTTCGTTTACTATGTTTTCAATATCTTTTCTTTCAAATGTTTTTCCTACATATACGTCTAGTTCAACATTTTTGCTATATATTATATCTGCTTTTAGGCCAACGCTTGCAATAACTACAATTCCTGCAATTATGATACATATTAAAATTGCGTATATTATTTTTTTCATTTTACATATCCGTCCTTTCTCGCTACTATTTTTTTATACTATTTAAGAATAATACTCTTGTAATGCTAATATTATATATTGCCATAATAAATACTGCCCAGAATATTATTGTTCCAAAACTATATGCAGGATTCCATGCAGCAAAGCATAATACTATACCTATTATTAAAGTTGGTATTAAGACTAATGCCATTGATATCATTGCTTTATTATATGCAATTTTGTATTGTGCTAAGTCTTTTTCTGTATGCTTTAGTGTGTGCAATAAGTATACCAATAAGATATAATTTAGTACCATTGCTATTACTATTCCACAAATTCCTTCTAGTGTAACAACTAAATTAAATATTCTTACTGCTAATAGTAGTATTGCCATATATCCTATATATGATATTATTGCAAATAAGCCTAATTTTCTATATTTAATTATCAATACTATAAATCCAATAACTAATATAACTGCTAGTATAATTGCTGGTACCATTGCACTTTCTAGTGTTATATCTGATTTTACAAATCTATTTTGATCAACTGTGTACTCAAGAGGTAATGGCCCGTCATTTACTAATAATGCTATATTTCTTGCTTGACCCATGTATGAACTTATAGTACTACTATCTGTGCTTGTTCCTAAATTTATTGGTATTACACCATTTGTAATTTCTTCATCAAAAGTTGTTGTAAGTAATGTGCTTCCATCTATGCTAAGAGTTACTTTTTTTTCTGTTTTTTCTCCATCTTCATCTTTAGTAGTTACGTAAGTTGTAGAAATTTCTCTTAGCTTTTCTACAGAATCTTTATTAAATTCAAAGCTTAAATATACTGCTGTTCCTGTAGATAATGTACTATAGCCAATAGTTACTTTTTTTAAATTTGAACTATTTAATAAAACTTCTCCTGTATCTGCATCTGTTAACTCAAATTCTCCTCTAGTATATAAAAATTGTGAAGCAACATCTGTCATACTATTTTCTGGTATTTGCACAGTAACACTTCCGTTTTCTTCATCTAGTCTTATTAAATACTCCGAAATACCTAAATGTGATAATCTTTGTTTCATTAAATCTCTAGCTTTTATGTAATTCTCTCTAGTTAAATCTTCTTCATTATTTACAGGGACTTTCTTGCTTGTCCCATCATCTTTTGCAGAAGATACAACATTTCCATCTTTATCATAATATATTGTTTCTTCTTCATCACTTACTAACAGTGTAATTGCTCTATAACCTTCTAAATCCATTCCTAATTGATATTCTGGAATTAGGTTGTCCATAAATTTTGTATTTTGTACAAATAAACCTACAAAAGATATGATTGCTAATAAAACAATCAATAGTGTAATTAGTATAATTTTTAATCTTCTTTCCATTTTTGTAACATTTCCTTTCAAAATATAATTTATAAAAGCTTTGTATCGTTTATAATTAGTTCGAACCATACTCCCAAATACTTAGCAGCATGCTTGCTCATCATTGTTCTATCCATAAAAATTTCAAAATAATCTAAAACTGGAGAAATTCTAGTATCTATTGTTAATTTTAGACTTGCTTTTCTTTCTTCCTTACTTATTGTAAAATCTGCATTTGTAACAGCATAGTTTACTTTGTCATGCTTATCAAAGGTTGAGATGTTTTTGTTTACTACTCTTGACCTATGTACATCTGATTTATCTGCTAATATTAATGCTGCTGAAATATCGCTTACAGCTGTTCCTGTTTGTTCATCGTGATTTCCTATTGCCATCATTATTTCTGTCCTTTTTTCTGCATCCATTCCCATGCCTTTTAAAATTTGATATGCAAGGATTGCACCTGTATGAGCATGGTCTACTCTATTTACACAGTTTCCTATATCATGCATATATCCTGCAATTTTTGCAAGTTCTATTCTTTCCTCTGGATAACCTAAAGTTTCTAAGACTAGTGCTGCTCTGTTTGCTACCATTGTAACATGTCTTACAGAATGCTCTGTATATCCTAACGCATTTAATTGTTTTTGTGCACCTTCGACTAATGCTTTTACCTCAATATTGTTTTTAACATCTTCAAAAGTTATCATATTGCCTCCATTGTGATTTTTATAATACTATATGATTTTATCCTAAAAAAATAAAAATATCAACTGTTTTAAATAAATTTTTGTAAAAACCGTAGCAAGAAAATGCTTTTATGATTTATATATGCAATAATTTTTGTTGTAGGATATAGTAAACTTCTAAAAAAGTAGTTCAAATATGTCGGTCCAGCTACTTTTTCATAGAAATTCTAAATAAATTTTATGGCACCCTTCCATCAGAGATGAACTCTTTCCATAAAATTTATTAAGAATTTCTAATTCAAAGTACTCTCCATTCCATATTTTCATACTTTTTTAGAAGCCCACTATATCCTATTACGAATAATATATATAAATCATAAAAGCATTTTCTTATTATAAAAAACTTTACTTCATATTAACTCCTATAACTCCACCAATCATTCCAGTTACTATTCCTACTGATATCATTATTATAGAGTTTATATTTATTTCAAAGCTAGATAAAAATATACTAGACAAAATATAAATTGTAAGCATATATACTAATCCTACTAAAGCACCATTTAGCATTCCCTGCTTTTTTATATGCATACTACTAATAGAACTGCCTATTAAAATACTTATGCCTGTAATAGTTATTATTACTGGTACTATAGTACTCTCCGAAATGCTAGTATATGAAAGTAAAGCAGCATAAATTGTTAAAAGTATTAGGCTAAGAATAATTGAAATAACCGTTCCTTTTATTATTTTTATGCTACTTTTGTCTTTAGAAATATCTTCTATCTTCTTTACAGAAGCTATGTTACTAATGCTCATAAAATTCCTCCCACATATTTTTTATACATTTATATGCGAGAGGAATTATTTTATGCAACATTTGTGTCTATTTGCGTATTCACATCTGTAGTTTGCTCGTTGGTAACTTCTGTATTAGTAACTGCATTTCCATCTACAGTTTCATTTGTATTATTGTTTCCTAAGCTATTTACATTTTCTTCTAGTGATGAAGGTGGCTCTATTACTTGTTCTGCAAAATATTCATCAACATCATAAGTAACTCGTGTACCATCTCCTGGCATTAAAAAACTCATAAAATATTTTTCTTCACCATTTATAGTTTGTGAATATACTGTCTCTAATATCATTGGTACATATTGTTCTCCTTCTGAACTATATATAGCATATTTTTCTCCTTTTCCTACTACTATAGCTTCATATTGTGGAATTACTACTACATTATTTCCTGATATATCTGATTGAGTACCAACTAAACAACCTATTGCATCATATTCTATTGGTAATATTACATTTCCATTTGTACCATATATTCCCCATTTATTATTTTGGAAAACAGGTATACACTTATTAAATAAAATATAAGCATTATCTAAGCCATTTGAGTTATATCTACTTTCATCTATTCCTATTTTGTCATATTCTAGATGTATTACTATATTTCCATTATGATTTATTACTCCATATTTTTTGTTATTTGATACCAAATAATAGTTTAATTCTTTGCTTATTTGTTTTATTTCATCATAGTTTGGTTCTATTTTAGTAGTTCCGTCTGTAGATAATATTCCCATTTTATTTTCTTCTGTTGTAACTGTAAATTCTTGACTATCTTCCTTAAATATTATATTCGCATATTTAGGTCCTATTACTTCTGTTCCATCTGAGTTATATACTCCATAAAGTCCATCGGTATTTTGAAATACAACTAAATCATATCGCAAGGCTTTTATATTGTTAAAATTAGCCTCTTTATCAACTACAACTGCATTGTTAAATTTATTTGCATAATATGAAACTAGGTAATCTAACGATATTACAGATATTTGATTATTAGATGCATTGTATTGTATTATACAATTTGTTCCTATTTCTATTCCGTCTTTTATAACGTAAAGCTTATCATTTATTAGCTTTACTGGCTCTTCTAAATCATAATATTCATAGTCGTCATTTATACTTGCCTTTTTATACATTGTATTTGAATTTAATGAGTATGAAGCAATTTCATTTGGTGTACTTATATAACATTCTGTTGTTGTTTCCGAATATCTTCTATTTTTATAGTCTCCGTTATATGGTGTATAGCCCATAAGTTGTCCGAAATCTTTAATTGCTACATATAACTTGTCATCTTCAAAAACGAATAAGTCGTTTGTAAAACTTGTAGATTTGTTATCCACATTTAATTTTAAAGTACTCCTTTGTACTTCTTTTATCATGTATAAAAGAAATACACTAACTGCTAGTAAAATCACAATTAATATAATAATTATTATCATAATAATTTTTGCTTTCTTTTTTTTCTTTATTGCTTCTTCGTTTTCAATTAAATTCATTTTTTACCATTCCCTTCTTTGGTATAAATTTGAGTGGAAAAGAATTGAATTTTGTAATTATTTTTCACTCTTTTGTTGTGTAACCATACTTCTTATAGAATTCTTCTCTAAAACCAAGTAAATTATCATGCTCTATTTCTATTCTAACCTTTTCCATCAATTTAGTCAAGAAATAAATGTTATGTATTGATAATAATCTTACACCTAAAATTTCGTTTGTTTTTACTAAATGTCTTAAATATGCTCTGGTGTAATTTTTGCAAGTATAACAGTCACATTCTGGATCTAATGGTCCCCAATCTCTTTCATAGCCAGCATTTCTTACAACTACTTTACCATTCCATGTCATAGCAGTACCATTTCTTGCAATTCTTGTTGGTAACACACAATCACACATATCAATTCCAGCTAAAGCTGCTTCTATTAAGTAATCTGGTGTTCCTACTCCCATTAGATATCTAGGCTTGTTTTCTGGCATTAGCGGAGCGGTAAAATATAGCATTTTAAGGAACTCTTCTTTTGGTTCACCTACACTAATTCCTCCTATTGCATAACCTGGTAAATCTAAGTCTACTAGGTCCTTTGCGCTTTGAGTTCTTAAGTCCTCGTAGAAACCTCCTTGTATAATTCCAAAAAGTGCTTGATTCTCAGTAACATGTGCTTCTTTGCAACGTTTCGCCCATCTTGTAGTTCTTTCCATTGATTGTTTTGTGTATTCATAACTTGCAGGATATTCCACACATTCGTCAAATGCCATTATTATATCTGCACCCAAATCTTCTTCTGTTTTCATAACACTCTCTGGTGAGAAGAAATGCTTGCTTCCATCTAAATGGGACTTAAATTCTACTCCCTCTTCTGTTATAGTTCTCAATGGTCCAAGGCTAAACACTTGAAACCCTCCACTATCAGTAAGTATTGGTCTATCCCAGTTCATAAACTTGTGAAGTCCGCCTGCTTCTTTTACAATATTTTGTCCTGGTCTTAAATATAAATGATATGTATTTGATAAAATTATTTGTGCTCCTATTTCTTTTAGTTCTTCTGGTGTCATCGATTTTACTGTTGCTTGTGTACCAACTGGCATAAACACTGGAGTTTGTATGTCTCCATGAGGTGTATGCACTATTCCTCTTCTTGCTCCTGAATTTTTATCTACATGTAATAGTTCGTAAGTTACTGCTGGTTTCATTTTTCTCTCCTTTATGTTAACTTTTCAGCAAAAGGGGACGGGCTTGTTTTGCTGAAATTTATTTATCTTTTTAGTAAGTATATTTTTTTAATTTAGTCGTAGTGCTTAAGGTGGGGACCAACAAGTCTACAAACTGTTAAACTAAACGTTAGTGAAGTTTGTACAGTTTGTACGATGTTGGGGGCCGAAGACTAAATTAAAAAAATATACTTACTATGTAGTCTAAAGTAATACTTTTTCAGCAAAACAAGCCCGTCCCCTTTTGCTGAAATTTCCTACTTTATAAACATTGCATCTCCAAAGCTAAAAAATCTATATTTTTCTTTTACCGCTTCGTTATATGCTTTAAGTATAAACTCTCTTCCTGCTAATGCAGATACTAGCATCAATAAAGTAGATTGTGGTAAGTGGAAATTTGTAATTAAGCCATCTAGGCATTTAAACTTATATCCTGGATATATAAAAATTTGTGTGTCTCCCTCTGTTTCTTTTACTAATCCATTTTCATCTGCAATAGTTTCTAAAACTCTACATGAGGTTGTTCCTACTGCAATTACTCTTTTTCCTGCTTTTTTGGTGCTATTTATTTTTTCTACGTCTTCGCCTTTTATGTAAAAATGTTCTGAATGCATTTCATGGTCTTCCACTTTTTCTTCTTTTACAGGTCTAAATGTTCCAATTCCTACATGCAAAGTTACATTTGCTATTTTTACTCCTTTTTTCTCTATTTTTTCTAATAATTCTGGAGTAAAGTGCAAGCCTGCTGTAGGAGCTGCTGCAGATCCATCATATTTTGCATATACTGTTTGATATCTATCCCTATCTTTTAGTTCTTCGTGTATATATGGTGGTAGTGGCATAAGTCCTATTTTGTCAAGTATTTCGTTAAAAATTCCATCATAATAGAATTTTACTTTTCTTGTTCCACCTGGCATAGTGTCTAAAATTTCTGCTTTAAGCAAGCCATCTCCAAATATTACTTTTGCACCCACATGAAGTTTATTACCTGGCCTTACTATGCACTCCCATATATCCCCTTCTATATTATTTAATAACAAGAATTCAACATTTGCTCCAGTTTCTTTTTTTCCGTAAATACGAGCTGGTATTACTTTAGTGTTGTTTCGTACTAAACAATCTCCTGGCTCTAAATAGTCTATTATATCTTTAAATACTTTGTGCTCTATTGTTTGTTTTTGTCTATCTAATACCATAAGTCTTGATTCGTCTCTTTTACTTATTGGTACTTGTGCTATTAGTTCTTGTGGCAAATCATAATTAAAATCTGACACTTGCACTGTAAATTACGCCTCCTTGTTAAATAATCTTACTACTCTTTTTATAATACTGTTAATTTCTTCTATTAAATTATGTGGTTCATCCAAATCATCTAATTCTATAGGATAGTTAAAATTACTGCTATGTATAGGTTTTGATGTATATGCAAAATCAGTAAGTCCCTTATTTTCTCCACCATCAATAGTATTTTGCATGTAGTCTTCATACCATCTTAATAGTCCACTAGTAATATTTTGTGTATATCCATATTCTGCATAACTATGAAGTTCTGCTATATCGTTTCCATTTTCCTCTTCATTTCTTTCCAAGGTATGTAAAAATTCATGAACAAATACTTCTTCTGGAAATGAATGGTAACTTGAATACTGATATATTCTACTATTCCTATCATCTGGCAATCGTATATTAGAAAATCCTATTTGATCATATTCCATAGAACCTAAACCTATCCAATCTTCTACTAATGTTTCACTACTTTGACTTAAATCTCCAAGTCTAACTGCCACATAAATATAATCATATTCTTCTTCCATAATATATTCATCTATAAGTGGATACACATCTTTTGGACCTGCATAGTATTTATTTTCCTCATCATAGGATAAAGTCGTTAACGGTTCTTTTATTTCTATAAAGTCACAAGTCATACTCATTTGTTTCCCACTAATTTCTACTATAGAATCTTCTAATCTACTTAAATTTTTTCTTATTGTTTCTATATCTTCGCTTGACACTTTCAAATTCACACTATCTCCAGCCTTTTCTCCTTCGGTAAGTGTGGTAGTTATATTATCTATCATAAAACAAGCTACATTCCAATTTGTGTCAGAGTCCATGGTTCCCTCTTCTATTTTAAAATCCGAAAACCATGCTGTTCCTTTACTAAGTTCTTCATATCCCCCAAGTCTAAATCCAAGTTCTACATTTGTCCTATTATTAGAATTAAACATAAAAGTAATTTCTGTCCAATCAGTAGTTCCTGTAACTGGTCTAGAACATTCTGTAGTATTGTTGATTGATATTTGTGCACCACCAGTAATTTTTCCATCCTGATTTTCTACATCTTCTGTTTTTACCATACAACTTACTCTATATGCAGTATTCGGCAATACAGATATTTCTTTGCAAAACATGGCATCATTAAAATCTCTATTTTCAATTTTATAGCTATCCATATTTGAATAGACTATATTAGAGTCTCTCGTGAAGGAGGTTTTGCCCACTTCACGAACTCCTTTTATATAATCATAATAGTTATATTTGCAATATATATACCTGCCAAATAGAATAATAATAACTAAAATCAAAATATATATTACTGTTTTTAAATTGATTTTTCCTTTAGTTTCCATTGCAATCCTTTCTTTGTAAGAATTTCAATTATTATTTATTTTAAATTTTCACTACATCTATGGCAAATTGTAGGATGTTCTTTATCCTCACCAACTGTTTCTGAGTACATCC
>CALXPW010000010.1 GCA_944390365.1 uncultured Clostridia bacterium
TGACTTTTAATCAAAGGGTCCCGGGTTCGAATCCCGGACAGGCCACCATTTTAGTTAATTAAAAAGCCTTGATTTTTAAGGCTTTTTTCGTATTTTAAAGAACTTTCTATAATTTTTAAAAAAGCAAACATATTTTCTGAATTTGGCTAAATTTGTCTAGGTCGGTAACACGTTGGCAACACATTTTTTAGTCAAACGAATTAATCGCTTCGACCTTTTGACTTGCTGTAATTTTTACATAGTGCTTTTCAGTAACATCACTAACATCATGACCTAATATCAATTTATAAATAAGTGGGTCTACATCAGCATTATATAATTTAGTAGCAGTAGTAGAACGACAATCATAAGGTGTATGGTTCATATCAAGGTTGGACATTACTTCTTTAAACAAATCTAAATAATGTCTATATAGTAATGGTGTACCGTCTTTTTTTAGTATTAAATATTTATGTTTTAAATTATACCTTTTTTTGACCAATGGAAGTGTTTTATCATGAATAGGTATTTCTCTATCAATACCAGCATTTGTCTTTATACCACCCACCATTATGTGAGATTGTAGGTCTATCTTAGGTATTTCCATTTCTAATAATTCAGTAGGCCTCATTCCACTATATAAATTTATCAATATAATATCTATAATGTTATTCGGGTCTATTTCGTGGTTTCCAAGGTTGTCCCAAAGTTTTTGAATCTCCGCATCAGTAAATATTTTATGTTTTGTAGATTTTTCAGCACTTCCAACTTCTAATCTTTCTATGATTTGTTTGTCTAGCTTCATACCAAGATAATTGGCATGTTCGAATAACTGACCGCCTAATAATTTAATGTATTTTCTTGTTGTGTATCCTTGTTCGCAATTATCGATGATTTGTTGGAAGTCATTGCTACACAGTTCTCCCATTTTTTTATTATGTAAGGCTTTACATTGGTTATTGTAAACTGAATCATAATTGGCGGCATAAGGCACTTTTTGATTTTTCTTGAGTTTTCCTTTTTGAGCAAGTTCTAAAAATCTTTTCTTTTTATATTCAGACCATAAAGTAAATAAATCGCTAAATCGTAAAGAATCTTCTTTAAGTTGATTTGGATTTTCATGATATATTACTAATTGAGCATACGCATCATAGTAATCATCAGTATAGCCGAGTATTGGTCTTATTTCTTTTCCATATTCATCATAAGTAGATGGAGCGCGCATCATAAATGGTCTTCTTCTATTTTTACCTAAATAGGATATTGATCCAAACCCGTTTGGTAGTTTTAGCCTTTTCGGATTTTTTATTTTCTTTATATAGTTTTCCACGTTATCAACTCCTTGTAAAATTTCGTTAAAAATGTTACAATTAGAGTATCACAAAAGGACGTATCTCTTATGATACTTCTAATTGTGTTTGTTCTATTTTAGATGACCTTATCTTGGCGGAGGGGTCATCTTTTTTTATTTGTTTTGTTTTTGAATAATTGAATACATATATATGTCATATAAAATAAACCATATTAACCAAAAAACATAATTGTCAATTTTTTCGTAATTTGTGACGATATATAAAGGAGCAATCATAGTTAGGATTGCAACTATTTGCCCTAGATTAAAAATATTTTTTTTAATTTTGTTCATATTATAAATCTCCTATATGCCTTTTGGCCACACCAATTATTTCGACTGGCAGGTCTTTTATTTCTTCATTTGTATAAAATGTAGTTTTAAAACCGCTAGAATTGTGTTCATTTAAAGGGGATAACAATATTCCATTTGGTTGGATTTCAACCTTTTTAAATGTTGCATCAAACCCATTAACTTTCACACAACATAATTGTCCAGAATCACATGTTGGCGTTTTTAAAAAAATTACAATGTCATTATTTTTAAATTGTGGTTCCATGCTATCACCAGTTAAACGTAGAGCAAAATATTCTTTTCCACCGCGAGCCCAAGATTTTGGAATTTCTTCATAATCTTCTGTGTATGTATCTTCTATTGCTTCAAATGGAATGCCAGCAGGGATTTTACCTAGTACTGGTACTTTTACTACATCTCTTTCTAATTTTGTTTTATCTAAATTTGTATGTTCAGAAAGATTTAATTCTTCAAGTTTTACGTCACCTGATCGTATTAGCAAATCATTAATTGACATACCCATAGCTTTAGCTATTTTTTTTAATGTTTCAATTGTTACTCTTACAGGCTTTCCTGTTCTAGGGTCTACTCCTTTTTCTATACTATCTAAATGAGTGTGACTAATCCCACATTTTTCGGCAAAATCCCTTAAAGACATATCACCTCTATATTTTTTTATAAAGTTGCCTATGTAATTCATGCATGACACTCCTTTCAAAAACATTGTAAACCAAACTTTACAATAAAGCAATAAAAAAAATATATTTTTTTGTAAATCATGCTTGACAAAAACATCTGTGTAGTGTATGCTTTACATAGAGGAGGTAAAAAATGGAAAATTTATTAAAGAAAAAAAGAGAAGAATTAGAACTTACTCAAGAACAGTTATCAAAAATTTCTAATGTTTCTAGACAAACAATATCACTTATAGAAAATAATGCTATTGATAACATCGAGAGCAAAACTATGCTTAAATTAGCAACAGCATTAAGATGTGATGTTGGGGATATTTTTTTTAGAGAAAATGTTGTGTTAACACAACAAAACATAAATAATTAAAAAGAAGGTGAGTAAATGAATGAGGTATCAATATCGCCGGAGGTAGCCGGGAAGATAATTAATAAATCAGCACAGTTCATCAGAATAGGCTTACAAAATAAAAGGCTACCTTTTGGTACGGCGGTAAAAATTAGTTCACATTGGACATATCATATAAGTCCTAAACTATTAGCCGAATACATAGGCGAAGATAATTTGAAGAAATATTTAGAAAGGGGTGATGAAGATGTTAAAGAGAATTAAGTATTACTTACCAATGATTGCATTAGTAGTAATGATACTTGGAGTTAGTTATTTATCAGCATTAGACGAAAAAAAGACCGCAGAGATGGACGCCTCACACGGTCAAACAATCTATGAATTAAATAAATAATTCGGTTAGATTATAGCACTAATCGGAAAATAAAGCAAATTGGGAGGTATGTATGAAAAAAATAAAATATATTGAAGAAAACAAGTTAACTGGTGGTATCGAATATTTAGAACTAACAGAAATTATTAAAAGACTTATTGATCTTTATAAAAACAGAAAAATTGAGTATATAAACATCAAATATAAAAAATAGTATCCGAAGATACTATTATAAATTGTTTTTTAACCAGTCAGTTAAATCTGATGATAAATTAGACCAAGCAGCAACACCAGTCAATTGAGCAACAAATAACTTGTCATTAGTGTCGATATATTTCTTTAAATGATTTCTAATTTCGGTTGACGTTTTGCTGGAACGAATAACCCATAACGATTCATTTATGTGTGCCCAAGTACCATAAGTTTTGATTGCTTCACTAATTTTATCGTAATCACGATTTGGACCGATTAAATCGTAAGAAATAACAAAACTTGATATAAAACATACCTCCTTTCTAAGGAGATATTATAACACAGAAATAGGGGTGAAACATGGTTAATAGTTTTACGATTTATAAAGAGTATTACGAGCTAATAACGTTGCTGTCTGAAAAAGAACAACAAGAATTATTATTAGCTATTACTAGATATATGTTTGAAGATATAGAACCAACTTTAAACAATAAACAGACAAAAATATTTAATAACTTAAAAAGGCCTTTGGATAAAAGTAAAGAACAATCCAAAAGAAAACGAAATAAAAACCAAACAGAAACCAAAAAAGAACCAAAAGAAAACCATAGCAGTAACCAAGCAGAAACACATCAAGATGTTCCTGTTACTGTTAATGTAAATGTTAATGTTAAAGATAGTTATAGTTATTTAGAAGAACAATTCTGTAGAACTTTATCACCTGTAGAGTACAAACTTATATCAAAATGGCGTTCGTGGTTTACTGATGACATTATCAATTATGCGATAGATAAAACTATCAGAAATGGAGCAAGGGCTTTATCGTACACAGAGGCTATTATTAACTCGTGGCATGACAAAGGTTTTAAAACTTTACATGAGTGTAAATTAGAAAATAAAGAGGACAAGCCTGAGTGGTTTAACAAACGAATTGAAGAAGAAAAAGCAACCGATGAAGAAGTAAAAAAAATGGAGGACTTATTGAATGAGTACAAGTAAGTTTAAAAGATTAATCGCAACAGAAGATTATCAAAGGATAATCGGTTTATATACGCATTGGAAAATTAATCTAACAGATAAACAATTAAATCGAGTATTAAAACTAAAAAACAAGAAGGAAGGGGAACAATGGAAAGTTTAATATACAACTACCTAATCGCTAATTGTGTTGGATATGACAATAGAGTTAAGGCTAAAACAATCATGCGAAAATTTGATATTAAAGACCACAAAACATTTAGAAGTTATATTCAGTCAATTAGGGAAGATTACCAATATCCAAGACTAATTGGAAGTGAAGCAGGAAAAAGTGGCGGCTACTGGATAATTGCAAATAAACAAGAATTTGAAGAAACAGTACACCACTTATATGCAAGAGCAGTTGAAATGAAGAATAACTGCAAAATTATGGAGAAAAAATGGGAAAGGGAGAACTGATATGGAAGAAAATAAAATAACGTTCGAAGATATACAAAAAGCAAATGAAACAATAAAAACTACTGACATTAAGGGTAAAGAATATGCCGAAGTTAATCAAAGAATAAAGGCTTATAGAATGGTTTACCCAAATGGAATGATTAAACCTGAAATTAAAAGTTTAAAAGATGGCGTGTGTATTTTTAGAGCAGAGGTAACAAACGATAATGGAGATGTTATTGGCGTTGGACATGCTTCTGAAAAAGAAAATAGTACGTTTATAAACAAAACTTCATATATCGAAAACTGTGAAACATCAGCTGTCGGTCGTGCTTTAGGTATGGCTGGATTTGGAATAGATACAAGTGTAGCAAGTGCAGAAGAAGTGGCTAATGCTATTGAAAACCAAAAAGAAGACAAAAAAGTTATTTTAGCAACTGAAAAACAAATAGAGATGTTAGAAAAACTGATGAACAATGAACAGAAAATAGAAGCATGTAAGTTGGTTAACAAAAATAATTTAAACGAATTTACGATACAAGAGGCTAGTAGCTTAATTAAAAAATTGAAAGGTGGAAATTAAAATGAATGAATTAGTAAAAGTTGAAAACGGAAAAATTGAAGTAGCAAAGGAAATAGTAAAACAAATAGTAGACTTCCAAAAAGTAAAACTTGAAATGGACCTAAAAGAAAAAGAACTAAAAAAAGTGCTTAAAGAAAAAATGGAACAATGCGGAATAACCAAATGGACAACTGATGGACTATGTGCAACTATCACATCAGCTAGTACAAGAACTACACTTGATAGTAAAAGGCTTAAAGAAGAATTACCAGGTATTTATAACGCGTACTCTAAAACATCAAACGTGTCTAGTTCGATAAGATTAATCATCGGAGAGTAACATGGTTGAGTTTATTGAAGATGGACATATTTATTTGGTAGATGGAGTGATAACACCCAGTGTATCAGACATACTTAACTTCATCTTTCCCAATAAATATTCAAATGTGCCAAGGCAGATACTAAACTCTAAAGCTGAATATGGAAGTAGAGTACATGAAGCAATAGAGTATTTAGAGAAAGGCAACGAATTACCACAACTAAACTACTTGCAAGAGGCAAGTATTAGCCAGTATAAAACCTTAAAATCAGAAAACAAGATAGAAGTAATTGAACAAGAAAAAATGGTCAATTATGGAAATCATTACTGTGGTAGATTCGACATGATAGCGTACGTTAATGGAGCTTATAGTCTTTGTGATATTAAAACAACAGCTAAGCTTGATAAAGAGAGTTTATCATGGCAACTAAGTTATTATGCTTTGGCACATAACCCTAATAAATACGAAACTGAGTTTGAAAAGTTTTACGCAATATGGCTACCAAAAAGAGAACTTGGAGAAGTAGTTGAAATAGAAAGAAAACCTAAAGAAGAACTTTTAAAAATTTTAAAGAAATTTGAGGAGGAAAGATAAATGAATTCAGTAAATTTAATAGGAAGATTAAGTAATAGCCCTGAAATCAGACATACAACAAACAACCAAGTAGTTTGCAGATTCACTTTGGCAGTAACACGCAGATTTAAAAATCCAGCTGGAGACTATGAAGTAGATTTTATCAATTGTGTTGCCTTTGGAAAAACAGCAGAACTTATTGGAAACTACGTTGAAAAAGGTCAACAGTTAGCAGTCGAGGGACGTATTCAAACAAGTAGTTATACTGCGGGGGACGGAAGCAAAAGATATACAACTGATGTAGTAGTAGAAAATATCACGTTCATAAATTCAAAAAGGAAAAATGAACCACAAGCTGAAAATCAAACACAAAGTAGCGAAAAAGAAGATATATTTGCTGATTTTGGAGAAAATGTGGCAATAGAAGATGATTTTCTTGAATGAAATATGGGCAAATATTAAAAACTATCCGGATTATCAAGTTAGCAATTTAGGTAATGTCCGTTCATATAAAAATGGAATGGTAAAAGTAATTAATGGTTGGGTTCAAAATACTGGATATAAAACAGTGGCACTTAATAATAAAAAATATAGTGTTCATAGATTAGTAGCAGAAACTTTTATCCATAAGCCAGTGGGCAAAAATGTTGTTAATCATAAAGACGGTAATAAGTTGAATAACAATATTAATAATTTAGAATGGTGTACCTTAAAGGAAAATATACACCATGCGTACAATACTGGATTAATGGACAATGCAATTAAACAGATGATACAGAGAAAAATAAGAGCAAAACAAATAGGACAATTTGATTTGCAAGATAATTTTATACAAAAATATAAAAGCTCTGTTGAGGCGGCAAACGAATTAAAATCTTTGGGAATAAGAATTAATGACAGAAATATTAGAAAAGTCTGTAATGGTGAGCGACAAACTGCCGGAGGCTATAAATGGAGGTATTTATGATTGGGACAGTTAAAGAACTTATACCTAAAATGTTGGAGCTAGATAAAACAAAAGAGTATGAGGTTAAGGAACATAAACACAAACGTTCATTAACCGCCAATGCTTATTATTGGGTATTAGTGAATAAAATAGCTGATGCCTTAAATCAGAGCAAAGAGTTTATTCACATGAGTATGCTTAAACAATACGGACAACGATATTCTGTGTGTGTTCCTTATGATACGCCAGTTGAAAGTTTAATTAAATATTATGAACAAGACGGAGTTAGAAAACAAGGAGATAAGCTATTCAAGACATACATAGTTTATCTTCCTAGCTCTGAAATGAATACTTATGAGATGTCAAAATTAATAGATGGGACTGTTGAAGAAGCACAGTCAATTGGTATTGAAACAATGACACCTGATGAATTAGCACATTTAAAAGCAATGTGGGGTGAAGAAAATGGAAATACCAAAAAAAATAAGAAAACAAGCCGATGAATTTTACGAGGCTTATGATAATTCAGATTACGTTGTAGATTATAAAGGCCAATATCTACCAAAGAAAGGCGATGTGTTTACTATAAGGCACTATCATCATTTAGATCATAACCGTTCAAATAATGAACTATGGAATTTAACACCACTTAGTTACAATGACCATATCATAGAAATTCATTCAAAAAATAATAAAAATATATTAGATGGTATTTATGAGTTTATGATTGAGAAGTTTCCAAATCACGAGGAACATTATAGAAGATATTTAAAAAGGGACTGATGTTATGAATGCACATAGACAAAGAATAATTGAGTGTAAGAAATCAGATAGTATGATGCCAGTAAGACATGTATGTACTTGTGGTCATACAGTATTTGTTCCAGTTAAGTATGAATTTGTGTATTGTGATTGGTGCTATAGGAGAGTTTATAGAGATGAAAAAACAAAATTTAAACATAAATTATTGGCAAAAATCGGAAAGGTCAATAACGAACAAGTACAAAAACAAAAAAGTCGTAGTAGATAACATACTGTTCGATTCTAAAAAAGAAGCCAATTACTATACAAAATTAAAGATATTAAGAGATGCTGGAAAAATAGTAGATTTAGAATTACAAAAGAGGTTTGTTCTACAGCAAGGTTTTAAATTACATGGTAAGACATACAGAGCTATCACTTATATAGCAGACTTTGTATATAAAGACCAAGAAGGACAAACCCACGTAGTAGACACTAAAGGCTATCGCACAGAAGTGTACAAGATTAAGAAAAAATTATTTATGAAGAAGTATGGGATAGAAATCGAGGAAATCTAATGGAAAAAGAATTTAAAAGTGATTATGAAAGGTTAAAGCATAAATTTAATGCACTAAAAAAAGAAAATCAAGAATTAAAAAATCAACAAAAAGAATTTATACAATGGTTAGAAAAAGAAATAGTGGACAGTATGGTAGGAGGTATTCAACAATATTATGCTAAAAATCATTTAAAAATATATAAAGAAATAATAGGAGATAAATATGAATGATAAAAGAATGTATGCCTTTATATTGTATTTACTTGTAAAAAAATATCCAAAAGAAGAACTATTAAGAATAATAAATAGAATATATGATGAAGAAATAATAGGTGGTGATAACAAATGTTAAATTGGAAATTAGAAGAAGATGAGCTTGTTAGGAAAAAATCTTTAGAATATTATGAAAAATTGGGTTGGTTATATAAGGCGATTACGAGTAAAAGGAAACTTCATAAAGAAATGGAAGAAGTTAGGAAAGATATTAGACTAAAATATAGGGCCAAAAAATTAAATGCTTTTGATAAAGAAATTAAAATGGAAAGAGATAGAATAAATGATTTGGTTGATAAAATAAATTTTAAATTTAATGATTTTATTCGTGAAAATAAAGGTTTAATTGATAACAAAATAGTTCCTTTTAAATTAAAAGTTGAACCTTATGATGGAGAATTCTTACGTCCTGAACCATTGGAATGTGTTACGATTTATTTTAAACCTATGGCGGTAGCTTTTTTACAAGAAAGGTTAAGTGGTAACAAATGAAAGAAGACTTACTAAAAATAATCAAACACTACGGTGTAAATGCTCAACAAAGACGGTTTGCTGAAGAAGTATTTGAATTACAAGAGGCTATTACTCAACATGAATTAAAAGAAAGTGTATCTTATGAAATACCATTAACTGAGTTAACTGATACTAAAGAACATATAGCCGAAGAAATAGCAGATGTAATGGTATTATTAAATCAATTTAAAGCCTATTACAACATACCAAACGAAACAGTACTTGTATTCATGAGAGGTAAAGTTAATAGGCAATTAGAAAGAATTAAAAATGAGGTGATATAGTGAAAAAAATAGATGATGTTATAAAAAATTATGAGCAATATGAAACATTTTTAGATGATAGATTTGGTATAAGATTTATAGACTTTTTGACAGCTGAACAAGCAAAAGATATCGGTTTTGAAATAAAGAAAAAATTTATAAATGAACATAACAAAAATATTAAAGAATGGAATAGGGAAAATATATTAGAACAACTAAAAAAAGATGTTGAATTTGGATGGGAAAAAGCTTGTGATGAAAGAGGAATATCAAGTTCATTGATGTATCATGTCGTATTATCTTGGAATAAAATCCTTGAAGAAGGATTAGAAAATTGGGATGATGATAATTATGCTATGTATGGTAAGCCGCTATTTAAAGCAACAGCTAAAAAATACGGTTGGAAATTAAGCGATGAATAATTATTTCGATTACTGGCTACCAATCTTTAAACGTATGTACTTCAAATTCAAATTATTAGGCGATATTAAAGCAATAATTGAACTTGAAGATGAAGTTTGGAAAAACTGGAAACTAACCAAAGAAGAAAAGAAAAAATTATTGAAACAGATAAGGGGTGATATAGATGAGTGCTAAAGAGATGTTTAAGAAATTAGGTTGGTATTTAGATATAGAAACTAATGATGAACAAGTTGTTTATTCAAAAAATAAATTTGATAATGATACGTTTGGCTTTATAGGAGCAAAAACAATAACGTTTGATAAGGAAATGGAAAGTTTGTATTTAGATGGGCTTGATGATATTAGTATGCTTTTATTACAAGCGATAAATAAACAAGTAGAGGAACTCGGGTGGTTAGATGAATAAGGAATATGCACTTTATAAAGGTGAAGAACTATTAGGTATTGGTACTCTGCAAGAATTATCCAAACAGTTTGGTGTAAAAATTAAATCATTATTATTTTATCAAACACCAGTATATCGTAAACGTACAAGCGATAAAAAAGGAAAGAGGTTAGTTAAATGCTAAAAATAAAGGATAATGTAGATTTAAAAGAATTAGAGAAGTTTGGATTTGGACAAGGAATATATGGCAGTGAAGCTGATAAAACTGTTACAATTTGTATTGATAAAAATCGAAAAATCACAATAACTTCTCCTAATCATTGCTGGTGGGATTGGGAATATTATTATAATTGGAATAGCGGTACAGATATTATATACGATTTAATTCAAGCAGGACTTGTAGAGAAAGGCTAGCGGAAATGAAAAAATATTATTTAATTAAATATAGCTCTCAAAATTGTTTTGAAGCATACATAGTAAATGAAAAAAACTATAAACATTTAAAAGAAAAAATGGGTGTGGTTTATGATTACATCACATTTGAAGACATCACAGGAAAGAAAATTAGAATAAACAAAGAAAATTTAAGCAGTATTATTTTGGAAGAAATAGTAGAAAGGATGGAAGATAAATGAAATATAGTTTTATATTAGAAATAGATGATATTTCAAAAGATGGCATGAATGAGCTTATTAGTGTTTTAGCAAATAATCATATCAAATTTCATATGTTAAAAAGTTATAAAGAATTGAAAGAAAATCAAAAATATAAAGAAGTAATTAATAAAATAAAACAAATATGCGACAGTATTCCTAATACTCATTCCATTTGTGGAATTGAAAAAATACATGATATTGAAAAAGCTTTGAAAGGGGTGAAGAATACATGAAATATAGTTTTATATTAGAAATAGATGATATTTCAAAAGATGACATGAATGAGCTTATTAGTGTTTTAGCAAATAATCATATCAAATTCCATGTATTAAAAAGTGATAAAGAATTAAATGAAATTAAAAAATATAAAGAAGTAATTGATAAAGCAATAAATTATATAAATAATAACATTGTTGGTATTGATGTTAAGAGTGATAACATTATGCTTAATAGAACAGAGCTTTTAGATATTTTAAAAGAGGTGGAACATGATAGTTAAAAAAACATGGAAAACATTTGGCGATAGTATATATTTTTATAAATATCAATGGACAGGCTATTTCTTGTTTGGAATTTTACCAATTTATTTAAAAAGGGAGGAACTTTAGTATGGATAAAGAAGAAGATAAACTATGGAATTTCCTATTTATCTACGCATTAGTAGTATCAGTTGTTATGCTTCTTGAATTAGGGTTTATATTTATGGGAGTAGACATTATTAACGATTTAAAAGCAACCTCAAACGGCTATGAAAGTGATAGAAACTTATGTCGTAGTCAATTAGACAGCCTTACGCATGAATTGGAGAGATGGCAGAATGAGTAATTCGTATCTTAAAATTGCCATTTCTTTAATAAAATATCATTTTGAAAATAATGAAATAATGTTTAAAGCAAAATGCAACGAATTAATTAAAGCCTTATTTGAAAATGGTAAAACCGATTTGGCTGAATACATAGAAGCTCAAACGTATCCAGAACATACTTTTTCAGTGCAGGAGGTTAAAAAAAATGAACAAGTTTATTTTTAAAATGAATAAAGCCATATACGAAATAAAAGAGGTTAGTCAAGAAGAATTATCAAGAATAACGATTGATGAAGAAGATGGATATTACTATGGACAAACGAGATTTCCAATACAAACAATTTTTATTGATAAAGACTTATCTTATGAGCGAAAAAAAAGAACATTATATCATGAATTAATGCACGTCTATATTAGAGAATACCTAACAACAAGAGATATTTCTCCAAATGAAGAAGTAATGTGTGATATATCAGCTAATTCACATGATATTATTCACGATATAGTAGAAGAATATTTTGAGGTGGTAAAAGATGACTAGAGAAGAATTTATGAATAAATTACAGCTTTGTTACTTTGGCGAGAAAAAAGCATTTAATGAAATTGTAAAATATTTTGACACTCTGCAGAGTTCTATGCAAACTCAGTGTCAATCTCTGCAGACAAAAATAGATGAAGCTATTGATTATATAAAACCAAAATTAAAACTTAAGAACGAAAATGGTTTTCTATATCCTTTATTCAAAAGAGCTCATATAAATCATATATTAAAAATATTAGAAAGGACTGAAAATAAATGATTAGTTATAACAATTATGCAATAAATATTCTGGGGCAGGATAAATGGAATGAATTAGTTAAAGAGTTCAATTTATGTACTAAAAAGTGGACTTATGGAAGAACTAAAGCCTTTTATAAAAGAGTGGACAATTTAATTAAGAAAACAATAAAAAAAGAAACGGAGAGTATATAAATGTGGATAAGAACTCAAAATAAAGAAGACTTGATAAAGTGCCAAAAAATTTCTATTATCGGGCCTGGCAAAGATGTATATTTGCTTGTCGAACTTACAAATGATAATTATATCGAATTAGGTATTTATAAATCAAAAGAAAGAGCATTGGAGGTATTAGATGAGATAGACAGTAAAACTATGATGAATAAGGTTATTGAAATCTATTCGAATTTAGGTGATTTGACATTTGCTAACAGAGAAAATTATTCATATACTCCAATTTATCAAATGCCGAAGGAGTGATTAAATGACAGAATTAGAACTAAGAGCAATATTTGAATTTTTACATCATGAATTTAATAAAGATGATTTGTTATATTTTAAATTATTAAATGACCATGATATAGGGGCATATTTTAAAAATACTAATAAATTATTTGCTACATTTTATCTAAATAGACTTAGAAAATATATTAAACCAGTAACACTACCTGGTGCAAAAGAAGTTAAGATAGAACATGTTTGTAATGCTACTAGGATATTAGCTCAATATGAAATGTGGTTAAAAGAGGGAATAGATGATAAATATGGAAAAGAGGAACATTACCTCTGTTTAAAATGTTATAACAAATTACGAGAAATAAAAGAAAGGATAACAAATGAAAAAGAAAAAATACAAAATAATCAGAAACAATAGACACATTTATGCAGTTAAAGAATTAGGTAACAAAGGTTACTGGAATAATAAGGTTAAAAGATTATTGAAGATAAGAAAATATAAATAGGGGGTAGGCTATGATAAAGGAAATCACGGAGGCTGACAAGATCATAGATGAAATGAACAATGCAACCGATGAACAAGTAGAAATGTTAGAAACAAAGGCCGAAAAGGTAACTAGCACGGTATCAGATATTAGTGTACAAGGTAGTCGAAAAACGCACTCTAGAGAAGATGTATATATCTTACTAGCTGAAATGCGAGCAATTAATAAAGAAGGTAAAGACAAGTTAGATAAGATTTATAATAGTATTCCATCTGAAAATAGAGACTTAAGAATTTATTTTGATAAAGTTTATTATCATATGTCTAATACTAATTTAGAGCTAAAATATGGTCTTACTAAAAGGCACATTAATAGAATTGTAAAAAAAGTAAGAAAAAAACACCAATGTCCCCCTAATGTCCCACCTATATACTAAAATATAGTAAGATAGAATAATTATAAGTTCTATCGCAGTCCTCTCAAGGACAGCCCCTTTTCTAGTAGTTGGCTACCTAATTGGTAGCTTACTGATTATAGAGTGCCATTGGACCTAAAGTAGTTGGATATATTGAAGAATCGGCCAAAGTTAAATGGGTATTCGGAGCCTACAGCTTTATAATTAGTAAGGTGCTAATTAATAGCACTACACGGTATCAAATCCTTTATAATTGACACACTATCTTTATAGGTAGTGTACTAATTAAATATAAGACTGATTAATTGTATAGGTGGCTTAGCTCCATATTAGTGAGAATGTCCCTAGCATTCCACCTATCTAGGAAAAATTAACAGCTATTTAGTTAGTACAGTACTTATAAAGTACAAAATAGCATTCTAAAATGAATGGACATCGCTTTGTAGGCGATGTACTGGTTATATAGTTAAAAGCTATGATTTATATCATAATGAGTATATATAGCTGGTACAGTGCCTATAAATGGTACAACAGGACCAGAAATGGTTTATACGATAACATATACTGTAACATCTTACTATGTAAGAACAAGACAACCGATGTTATCAAAACAAAGCTCCATAGCGAGCCAATACATCTCTACCCAGAGTAGATGATGTCCTGATATTGGGAAGCCAATAATCGTTTAACCGCTTAGGCGGTTTTTATTATGGAGGAAGGTGATAATACATGGAGCTTAATAATCAACAAAGAAGGTTTTGCGAAGAATATGTAAAAAATGGACTAAATGGTAAACAAGCCTATTTAAAGGCGTATAGTGAGACTTGTAACAGTGAAGATACAGCCACAGTAAATGCTAGTAGACTGCTAACCAATGCTAATGTATTATCATACATAAAAGAACTGCAAGACGAACTTAGAAAAGCCAATATAATGAGTGCCATAGAACGTATGGAGTGGCTATCTGGAGTAGTGAAAGACATTAATAAGGAAGAAGTTTATATAAAAACTAGCGATGGTGAAGATGTGTTAGCTGGTAGTAAGAATGCAGACCTTAACACTAAAATAAAAGCTATAGATACACTTAATAAGATGAGTGGCGAATATAGAACTATATTAGATGGCTCAGTTAACCATGTTGTTAAATTGGAAGATGTGTTAAATGACAGCTAATGAATTAATAGAAATAAGAAAGAAGAAATGGAAAGAAAAACATGATATCGAATATGATAAAAGTCTACGTGCTGGTATTGCTAACGAATTAGTAACAAATAAAGAATTATTATCAGAAGTTAGAAAGAACCCAGAAAAACTAATCGAATTAGTATTTATCGTAGTAGATAAAGAGCAAAAGACAATGCCTTTTTTCTTAAATGAGGTTCAAAAAGATTTTGTAGGAGTAATTAATAAAGCTAAAGATGACTATAGTAAAAGTTTAATATCAGATATATCAATACTGGTATTAAAGGGTAGGCAACAAGGCTTTACGACATTTGTTACAGCTTATCAACTAGCTAATAGCATTTTAAATAGAAACTTTCAAGGGTTTACTTTAGCTGATAAAAGTGATAATGCAGAGGCGATATTTCAAAATAAAGCTAAATTTCCGCATTCACAATTACCTTATCAATTAAAACCTACTGAAAAGTTTAACAACAGAAAACAATTACTGTTTGAAAAACTTAACTCATCATGGGCAGTTGATACAGCTACTAAAGATGTTGGTCGTTCAAGAACGGTCAACTTTTTTCATGGGTCAGAGTGCGCGTTTTGGAAAGATGGAATACAGCCTATTCAAGCAGGTTTAGGAGAGGCATTTACAAAGAATTGTATAAAAATATATGAAAGTACAGCAAATGGATATAACGATTATAGAACTATGTGGAAAAGTGGTTCATATATATGTTGTTTTTATGAATGGTGGAAAACTCCAGAATACCAAATACCATTTATAGATGAAACTTCTAAAAAAGAGTTTGAAAGCAAAATTGATACTGATACATCATGGATATATAAACGTTTAAAATGGCTTAAGAAAGATAAAAAATTATCACTAGAGCAATTACATTGGTACTACGAAAAATACAATAAATACATAGATAAACGCTTAATTAGACAAGAATATCCGTGTACTCCAGATGAAGCGTTCTTGTTATCAGGTGAAACAGTATTTGATACCGAAAAGTTAGAAGAAAGACTTACAAAGATACCTAAGCTATTGAAGGTAGGATATTTTACTTATAAATATGATGGATTAAAGATAAAAGATATCAAATGGGTAGAAGATAAAAACGGGTACATTAAAATTTATAAAGTACCAAACGTACCTAACCATACTTTGTATTGTATAGGCGGCGATACAGCCGGTGAGGGTAGCGATTACTTCACAGCTCATGTATTAGATGCTAAAACAGGCGAGCAGGTCGCAGTTTTAAAAAGACAATTAGATGCAGACCTTTATACAAAACAAGTTTACTGTTTAGGTAAATATTATTCTACTAGAAATATTCATGGTAGATATATAGATGCTTTAATTGCTATTGAAAGTAACTTTGACAGTTTTCCAATAAGAGAACTTCAAAGACTTGGCTATGACAGGCAGTATGTTCGCAAAAGAATTGATGATAATACACAGCAAGCTCAAAAGAGCTATGGATTTAAAACAACGGTACTTACAAGACCGACAATTATATCTCATCTAATCGAAATAGTACGTGAAGAAACAGATACGATTAATGATAAAGATACGATAGAAGAATTATTAACAATTATTCACAATGAACAGGGGCGAATAGAAGCTCCAGAAGGTGGTCATGATGATCAAATGATGGGTTTAGCAATAGCACATGAAGCTAGGTCACAAGTGATGTTTACAAAAGATGTTATAGAACTCAATAATAGGTCGCCTTTTAGTGATATGTTTTCGTCTAAAAGCGATGTAGGAGAAAGGATAGAAGTCATATGATATTTATTCAAAATGCAGTTTGCTTCATACTTGGAGCAATATGTTTATATGCAGGTACTAGAATAAGGCAAAAAGTGGATAACAACGAAAGTCTTAAAATTCCATCAATAAGTGAGACTATTGAAAAGAAAAAAGTAGAAAAAAGAGAACGTGATGAAAGAAACGAGACACAACAGATATTAGATAATATTAATAATTATCCGTATAACCAAAAAGAAATTAGGTGATTAGATGACAGAAGAAGAAATCAAAACCACTCCAATATGGAATGATTACGAAAAAGCTAGACAATATTGTTCTATGATTAATATGTTTACTGACACTGATAGAAATTATCGCATGACATATGGAAATCAGTGGGAAGGACTGCGTTCTGGAAATATAGAACCAGTTCAGTATAATATTATAGATACAATAGTTAGCTATAAAGTGTCTCAAATCAATCAAAATCTATGGGCTTTAAACTTTAGCAGTGAAAATTTTGAAAGTAAACGATTTAGAAAGGCAGCAGAAAAGGTTTGTAAAATGCTTAATAAAAAAGCATCACAAGTATGGGAAAAAGATATGCTTGACTATAAAGTTACTGTTATGTCTGAAGATAGTGCTATCACATCAGAAGGACTTATTTATGCTACTTATGATAAAGAACAGCAACAACCCAAAAATGAAATACTAAATAAAAATGATGTATTTTATGGAGATGAAAATAATCCAAATATCCAAGCACAGCCTTATATCTTGATTAGGCAAAGGCTTCCACTGTCAGATGTTCAAAAGTTAGTATCAGAAGACAAGGCTAAAAATATAGCAGTTGACCAAGATACATATGATCTAGCTGGAGATTCTGCAAAATTAGAAAAAGATGATAAAGTTACAGTTATTACTAAGATGTGGAAAGAAGATGGCAAAGTATGGTTTAGTAAATCAACCAGTACAGTTATTATTAAAGAAAAAACCCCTTCTGGATTAAAACTTTATCCATTAGCACATATGCTTTGGAGAGAAAAGAAAGGCTCAGCACGCGGCGAGAGTGAAGTTAAATACTTAATACCTAACCAATTAGAAATTAATAAGACTTTAATGAGATATTTACTTTCAATTAAAAATATTTCATATCCACAAAAAGTTGTTAATGAAGAAGCTGTATCTAATCCAGAAGCTATTAATAGGATAGGCGCAACTATCAAGGTACATGGAGCCAATGCAACAGATGTTAGTAAAGTGGTATCTACTACTACACCAGCCAGTGTTGGATATGATGTATATAAGTCTATTCAAGACCTTATTTCAATTACTAGAGACCTAAGAAGTGCTTCAGAAATGGCAACTGGTAACGTTAATCCAGAAGATGCTAGTGGTAGAGCAATACTAGCAGTACAACAAGCCTCTACACAGCCACTTGGCAGACAAGCTATGGCTTTAAAGACTTGCATTGAAGATTTAGGACGTATATGGATAGATATGTGGACAACTTATACTGATAACTTTTTAACTTTGGAAGAAGAAGTTACAGATGAACAAAGCGGAGAAAAATACATTCAGTTAAAAAAAGTTCCTAGGAGTGTACTAGATAAACTAAAAGCAACAGTTAAATTAGATGTAACACCAGTCTCTGCATTTGATAGGTATGCCAGAGAATTAACATTAGAAAACTTGCTAAAGGCAGGTTATTTTAATGTGGAAAATTTAGGAGCATTTAAGCGGTATGTCGAATCATTGCCTGATAATTCATCAACCCCAAAACAAGATTTAGAAATGATTATTGATGATATGGAACAGGAACAACGTAAAATTGCCCAAATCAATGTTCAAGCTCAATTAATGCAACAAAGAGCTAGCCAATTCCTAGATGCTGGTCCAGAAGGACAAGCTGAACAATTAATAAAAGCTAGTCAAGTAGAAAGTGCAGTATAAGCACTTTTTTATTATGTCCAAGCCTGATGACATTAAAAGCTGAGTTCGTGAAGCAAACACGTGAAAAATAGAGGAGGAAATATGGAAAATGAAAACTCTGTAACAAATGTTACTGAAAACGTAGAGCAAACTACAGAACAAAACGTAGCTCAAAAAGAGGAGCAAAATGGCAGATTTTATACTAACGAAGAATTAGATAAAATGCTTGCCGAAAGATATAATCGAGGACGTAGAAAGGCTGAAAAAGAAAGCCGAAAGAAATACGGAAAACTTGAGAATATCTTAAAAAGCGGTTTAGAAGTAGATAATTTAGCCGATGCAGAAGAAAAGCTAGAAAAATTCTATACCGAACAAGGGGTAAAAATACCAAGTTATTCAGACTATGACGACGATGATATTAGAACTCTTGCCAATAAAGATGCTGAGGACATTATTTCTGAAGGAGAAATGGCAGTAGAAAGTGAATTGCGTAGATTAAGCGATTTAGGTAACGATAAAATGTCTAAACGTGAAAAAGCTATGTTTAATACACTTTATAAATCTCATAAAGAGACTAAAGAACGTCAAGAACTTGAAGAAATAGGTGTCGGTACGGATTTATTAGATAGTAAAGATTTTAAAGACTTTACTAAAAAATTAAATACAAATTTAACATTAAAGGAAAAATATGAATTTTATAAGCAAACTCACCCCACACCAAAAGTTGAACCGATTGGAAGTATGACCAATACTGAAGCTGGAAACAGTTTCAAAGACAGTTATACACCTGAAGAAATCAGTAAACTTTCGCTTGAAGATTTAAGTGATGACAGAGTATGGGATGCAGTTCGAAATTCTATGACAAGGAAAGGATGATGATGAATGAATCCAGCTATGCAAACTGTATGGCATCAAGCCTACATTAGAGCATTGGAAACAATCACCTCTTTAAGAAACCACTGTGACTTTATCTTTGAAAGAGATAGCAAAAATGCAAAAGAAGTAAAAATTTTAAATGCTGTAAGACCAACTGTAAAAAAATATACTCCAGGTACTCCAATTGAAAAGGAATATATTAGTGCAACTGACCAGACTTTAAAACTTGACCAATATGAATATTTCAATATCGCTATCGATGATATTCATGCTGCTCAAAGTGTTCCAGGAGCAATGGAAGCTTCAGCCAAAGAAGGAGCATTAGCACTTTCTGAAAAAGGTGATGCTTATGTTGCGAGTTTAGTTAAAACTGGAGTGGAAGATAGTACTATTGCTACTACAGGAGAAGCTAAAGCCGTAACTAAAACAAATGCTGTTGAAATGTTAGAAGATGGATTCGCTGTATTATATGGTAATAACTGTAAAACTAACTTTAATTACCACGCAGAAGTATGTCCATCTTATTTTACTAAATTAAGACAAGGATTAACTGAGTTATTTACTTCTAACGTTGAAATGGCAAAAGCTGGTTATGTTGGTAAGTATGGTAATGCACTTGTTTCAATTGAAAACTTATTACCTCAAAATGAAGAAAATACAGAGGTTTATAACATTTTAAGAACTACAAAAGCTATTGCATTTGCTGAACAAATTGATAAAGTCGAGGCTTATAGACCACAAGATGCTTTCGAGGACGCATTAAAAGGTTTATATGTCTTTGGTGCTAAAGTGGTTAGACCTAAAGAGATTGTTGTTATTAAAACAACTGTTTAAGAGCTATGAAGCTCTTTTTATCGTGTAAGAGTATAGTCAGTGCAACTCTGACAACACGGCCATGAAGGAGGAATATCAATGAAAGAAAAATTAGAATTTTATACAGTAAAGCCAAACTTAAAACAAATATATGGAAGAAAAATTACTAAAGATTTAACTTTTGATGAATGGACTAAAGATAAAACAGTACATCAAATTTTAAAGGATTGTACTTTGACTACTATTATTAATAATGAGTATGAAGTAAACGGATTAAAAGTAAAAGAAGAATCAAAAACCGTAGTAACATATCCAGAAGGTTTTGTACTTATTTGGAATGAAAAAATCGGATACGTAACACCTCAAGTACAAGTATGTACATTAGATGAAATTAGAAAAGAAGTAGATGAAATCGATGGAATTTATAAAGAAATAAAAGGTGAGTAATATGACTTTGGAAACATTAAAATCAGAAACTTTAAAATTATTACAAGAATATATGGATAATATGCCCGATATGACAGATGATGAAGATATTATAAATAATATGATACCAGCAATTAATAAGATATTATTTGAACTTGCTAGAGTAAAAAAAATAGATACCTATGTAAAAAGAGAGGTATCAGAAGGTGAAGAAATTGATTTAAAAACATTACCTGATTTTTACCAGTTAAAATTAATCAAATTTAAACCTAAAGTAGTTACCTACGATGAACATTATTATGAAAAAGTAGGAAGTTACATTAATTTTAATCAAGAAGGTACTGTTATGATTTATTATTATAAATATCCTACTATGATAACCGAAGATACAGAAGATGAATTCGAGTTAGAAATAGATCAAGATGCTTTAAATATCGCTCCAACTGGTATAGCCGGTACCATTTTAATGACAGATATTTCAAATCAATACGGCTCAGTATTTCTTAATGAATATGAAAAAATGTTACAAAGACTAGATAGTAGAAATTCTGATACGATGATTACTATTGAAGGTGGGTTTTAATGGCTATTGGTAGTGGAGCAGATGCTGGTAGTTTAGTTGCACGTAATTATGCTAATTTTAGAGGAGTAGATTTTACCAACCGTAAAGACGAGATATCTATCGTACGTTCACCTGATATGCTTAATTTGTGGAAAAACTATAGGAGTAGTAACGGGCTTGCTTTAGAAACAAGACCTGATATCGAAAAAGTTGGAGAATATGAGGATAAATTATATAGCTTGTTTTTTTATACATATGGTGGAAAAAAGCATAAAATAACCCATGTTGGAGATAAATTATACGATGACGATAAAGTTATTTTAGAAGGATTAAATGAAGTAACAGTCTCACTTTTTATTTATCAAACCAAGCTTTATATAATTGATGAAAAAGAGTATTACGTCTATGATGGGGAAACCATTAAACCAATAGAGGGATACATTCCAATTACAACTGTTTCAAGAGCACCAAGCGGTGGAGGTAGTGTTCTACAAGATGTAAATTTACTTAGTCCTTATCGTAAAAACAGTTTTTCATCTGATGGAGAAAGTTTAGAATATCATTTAGACGTTGAAAGTTATGATAATGATTATAACGTAAAAATTTGGATAAACGATGAACTTGTAGATAATAGTCAAAAGAAACAAGTGTATGATGGCAATGGTTATATGAAATATACAAAAGGCGAAGAAGTTTATTGGTATGATAATGAAAACAATAGACTATTCAATAACATTTATGAAAAAATAGTAAATGGTGAAATTCATGATGACCATGGATATATTAAATATACCAAAGATGGTAAAACATATTGGTATGACCCAACGTTAGAGGCAGTATATGATGATATGGGAGCAGTTACTGATTTAAAAGTGACTGAGCTTCAGAAGGTTACTACAAACGTTGAATTAAGCGATTTAACTGCTGTTACAGATTACCCATATACAGAAGACCCAAGCAAAGGAGTAATTACATTTTCAACACCTCCAGAAAAACCTTATACTGATGGTAGTGATAATGTAATTATTCAGTTTAAAAGAACAGTTGAAGGATATAGAGAACGTATTGCTAATTGTACTATTGTTGAACAGTTTGATAATAGAGTGTTCTTTAGTGGTAATCCTAATTATCCTAATGTGTTATGGCATTGTTCATTAGATGACCCTACATATTGCTCTGATACCGACTATTATGAGGAAGGTGTAAGCGATTCGCCAATTATGGGGTTAGTTGCTGGTAATAATGCATTATGGGTGTTAAAAGCACCAAGTCAAACAAATACAACTATCTTTTATCATAACCCAGCCATTGATTCAGAATACGGGAAAACTTATCCATCTAGTCATTCATCAATCAGCACAGGATGTATTGGTGGTTCTAAAAACTTTAATGACAGAATTGTATTCTTTTCGGATAGAGGTATGGAAGGTATTAGTAGTGATGTTACCACCGAGCAGGTTATATCACACTTAAGTACCTTTGTAGATAATAGATTGCTTTCCGAATCAAATTATAAGAATATGCAACTCGCTGAATGGGAAGGTTATTTAATGGTATTCATTGATAATCATGTTTATTTAGCAGATAGTAGAGCTATGGGCAGTAGTTCTTCAAATACAGAATACGAGTGGTTTTACTGGGAATTACCTATTAATCCTACTTTTGTACTTGTAGATGATGGAATGCTTTATTTAGGCAGTGGTAAAGAATTATATACACTCACTAATTTTGGAGATAGAGAAGTAGAAGCATATGTTACTACTATTGAAGATGAGATGAACCACCCTCAAATGCGTAAGATTACCAATAAAAGAGGTTGTACAATAGATATAGATGGTACAGAGATAAGTGTATATGCCAAAACAGATAAAACAAATTTTGAAAAAATAGATGATTATAAAATTACAAACGGTAGAGTGGTATCGAAAATTAAAAGGAAAAAATGGAAATGTATTCAACTTAAAATAGAAGGCAATAAGCCTTTTTCTTTTTATTCAGTATCACTCGAAAGTTATATAACTAACTACTTAAAAAAGTAGTAGAAAGGAGTAAATATGCCTAGTACTACAAATGATTATAGATTAACAAATGTCACAACTGAAAAGACAAATGCCTTAAATCAAATGAATAATACTTATAACAATATGATTAATAATAGTCAGCAATATTATGACAATTTGATTAATAATTCTAAAGATTGGACTAATAAACAGCAAGCTATACAGCAAGCTAATACTAACTGGGCAATAGACAAGATAGAACAGTCTAAGGAACAAGCCGAAAAAGACTATATCAAAGAGCAAAAAGGTGCTTATACGGATTATCAAAAGGCTATTGATGAATATGGAGTAAATGCTGAACAAAGAGCCTCTACCGGTATGAATAACTCAGGATATACAGAAACAGCTCAAATGATGGCTTTTAATTCATATCAAAATAGATATGCAAATGCTAGAGAAGACTATAATAAAGCCGTTTTAAATTATGATAATGGAATAAAAGATGCGATGCTACAAAATAGTTCATCATTAGCTCAAATAGCTTATGAAGGACTTCAAAGTCAATTAGAATTAGCATTACAAGGATTTCAATATAAAAATGAATTATTACAAACTCAATTTAATAATCAAATGCAAATTGAGAGTCTTTATGAGACTAAGTATAACAATGTATTAAATCAAATTAACGAAGAAAATAGACTTGCTGAGGAAAGAAGACAATTCAATGCTCAACTTGCTGAAAATAGAAGACAATTTAATGCTTCACAAGCTGCCAAAGCTAGAGAGTCATCTGGTATTGCTTTAAGTGATAATGGCAGCAGTTTAAGCGGTAATAGCGATGATGTAGAATTAACAAAAGTTACTAAAAAAATACCAAGGTCTAATGTATTAAAAGGCTTTGTAGATCAAGGCTATACTTTATATGCTGATAAAGATGGAAGAATATTCTTTGAAGATAAAAATGGCAACATGAAATCTACAGGAATAGTAAATAAGAGTTTTGTATAAAGGAGGAATATAAATGGCTAAAAAGAAAAAAATATCTCAAGAACTTTATAATAGTCTTGTGTCTAATCAAAAAGTTCAAACTAATAGTAATAATGTAAAAAAGATTAGCCAAAGTGATTATAGTTCTCTTGTATCAACAACCGATAGACTAAATAGAGGTGGTACAAAACAAAATATTGCCCCATTACCGAGTACAACAATATCAAAAAATGAAGTCTCAAATAACACGCAAAAATCATTTTCTTTTGATATTAATAACAAATATGATGATGGATATAAAAATACCGGCAAGAAAATAGGGGACTATATTAAAGATTCTTCTTTAAAAGATTCTGAAATTTTTCAAAAAGATAATAAGTTTTATTATTATGACAGTAATAAAAAGCAATATAGCGAAATAACTAATAAGACAGGTTATGATGTTAAAGAAAATAAAAATACTAAAAAGACAAAACAAACAGCGCCAGTAAGTGAACATTTTACTAATAGCAAGCAGTCGAATATAAATACAACTGGTAAGTTTGAAGAACCAGCAAAAACTGTAAAAGCTAGAGAAGATAAACTCGGACTAGCCGATAGACTTTCTGTAGATTTTTCTGGTAAATCCGATGAAGATAAAAAGAAAATGGAAGACCAATTAGTACAACAAGAGAAAGATAACTCTAGAGTAACCGGGGTTGTAAAAGGTCTAGAAGATAGTGGATATATAAAGACAGGAGCATTTGAAGATGGTTACCAGTTTGGTGATCTAACTAAAACAGTTGGAAGTACTATACTTTCTGGCTTTAACTCTATCGGTAGAGGTGCTATGGGTATGGTTGAAGGCATTGGTGATGCTATAAATTATGTTGTAGCAGGTGCAGAAGATAAACTTGGATTAGATGATTTGGCCAAAACAACAAGAGAGTTTGCTAAACGCGATTTAGTAGATGAAATTACAATGCCTAGTTCAGATGCTTACCAAGATTCTGTTTTAGGAAATAAAAGTGATAGCATAGTAGAAAGTATAGGAGGAATGCTTCCAAGTATTGCTTTAGGTGGTATGGCTAGCACTACTAAAGGAGCTACTGCATTAACAAGTGGTTCTATGTTTACAAGTTCTTATGGTCAAGGTGTTAGTGAAGCATATGCTAATGGTGCTACAGATGAAGAAGCACAAACATATGGTTTAATTAGTGGAATTGCTGAAACTGCAACTGAAATGATGTTTGGTGGTTTAGGCAAAGGGTCAAAAGCTTTAGGTATTTCAAAAAGTGCTATTCCAATAGACGATGTATTAGCTAAATCAGTTAGTTCTAAATTTAAAAGTAAACTTGCGCAAAATTTAACAACCGCTATGATTAAATCTAGTGGCGAGGGTTTTGAGGAAGTAGCTTCTGGTATATTGCAAGGTATTGGTAAAAAGATGACTTTTGAAAGTGATAAAGAATTATCAGATATTCTAAAAGACGAACAGTTATTAGACCAATTCATAGGTGGTGCAGTAGCCAGTGGTATTATGCAAACACCGGGTTTGGTAAAATCTACTAAACAAGGAAGAGATATGTCTACTGGTTATACAGATAATGAACAAAAAGTCGTAGATAACATTATTGATAGTAGATTTAATGAAAGTTTAAAAGAAAACCCTGAAATGTCTAAAAAAGAACAAGATAATCTTAGAAATACTATTGAAGAAACAGTAAAGAAAGATTTAGATGAGGGTAATTTAACTCCAAAAGAAATAAATGATGCTTTGGGTAGTGATGATTACCAAACATATCAACAAGAAAGTCAAAGAAAACAAGATTTAGAAAAACAATTAAAAGAATTACAAAGTAAATCCACTACTGATATGAGTTATAGTGAATACAATGAAAACAATCAAAAGATAGCTGATTTACAAAATGAAATCGACTCAATAAACCTAGATGATTTAAAGAACAGAGCTGATACGCCTGTAGAAAACAGAATACAAAATAACGATTATTTATTACAACGTAGTTATAATAACTACCAAAACAATCAAGCACAAAAAAATGTGGCATTCGAATATCAACCACACACTGATAGTAAGGGTAATGAACTTAAAATAAGTGCTTTAGAAAAAAATGTTTATGATAGCGCAAGTAAAACTATGAATAATACTAAAGAATCACATAACTTGGCAGATTTTGTATCTAAATTATCTAAAGATACAGGTATTAAATACGAATTTACTACTACTGAAGATTTAAAAAATAGAGGTTATAACGTAGATAATCGTGTTATCAATGGTCTTAATACAGATGATGGGAAAATACTTGTCAATGTAGACTCTGATAGTATAATTAATCGTGTTGTGGGACATGAAACAACACACCTTTTTGAGAATACCGAAGATTATAAAACCCTTCAAAATGAACTGTTTGAGTATGCAAAAACAAAAGGTGACTTTGATAAATTAAAAGCTAAACTCACAGAAATATATAAAAATGTTAAAGGAGCTAATATAGATAACGAACTTACAAGTGAACTTGCAGGACAATACATATTTAGTGATACTGAGTTTGTACAAAACCTTTCTAAACATAGAAATATATTTCAAAAAGTATACGATGAAATTAAACACCTTTATAAAATGGCAACAGCTGGTTCAAAAGAGGCTAGACAGTTAGAAAAGGTTAAACGAACATTTGAGAAAGTATATCAGAATAATGAGGCTAAAGTAGTCGATACAGCTAAGTTTAGTATTCAAACTGATAAAAACGGTAATAAATATGTAAAAGTTGATACTGACCAAGACATATTTAAAGGTAAAAGTTTATCAGAACAAAATAAAATCGCTAAAAAATATATATTAAATGCTTTTAGAAAAAATGGTATTTTATTAAATGATGAAAAAATTAATGTTACTAGCAGAACAGCTAACGAATATACTCACCCAAAAAGAGAACTTAATAAAAGTGACATGAGTGCAAAATTGAAAGCTTCAACAGAGTTAGATAATTTACTAAAAATATCAGAATATCAGTATAGTAGAGCAGATGATGGACGACATGGTATAGCAAAAGATGGTTGGGATTATTATCAAACAATATTTAAGGTTGATAATAATTTTTTTGAAGGATTAATTAATATTGCAAAAAATGGTGATAATAAAACATTATATGATATTACAAAAATAAAAAAGACATCGCTAGTCGGCTTGGATGATAAAACATCTTCTACCGCTCGTGCGACGTCTTTTTCTAAAAATAATGTATCACAATCTAACAACAATGTCAAATCGAATACATCTACTAAATATTCTATTTCAAAAAATGAAAATTATACACAGAACTCAAATAAGAGTTCTTTTTCTGTGGAACAACATAAACAACAGCAACTTGATATAATTCAAAACAACAATCCTGTAAACGATGATTATCATACATGGATACGTAATACTGATGATATAAAGACTTTTGAAGAAACTTTACAAGATGATGATTGGTCTAGTGGGGATGATTTTGATCCTGATTACACTTGGAATATGGCACAAGAAGCTCTTAATAATGGAGAGATAACTGTATATAGTTCTTATCCTATTGAACAAGGAATATTTGTTACGCCATCAAAAATGGAGGCAGAAAGTTATTCTGATAATGGAAAAATATATTCTAAAACAGTAAATTTATTAGATGTTGCATGGATAGATCCAACACAAGGACAATATGCTAAAATTGATAATAATAATATAAAAACTGTCACATCAAATAATATTGATAATCACGGAAGAACATTAACAAAGCAACAGCAAGAATACTTTAAAGATAGCAAAATAAGGGTAAATGAAGGTGATTTCGGTTATCCAATGATAAGTGATACAGGCAAATTATTTGAAGTATATCATGGAACCAACAACGGTCAATTTAATGTTTTTGACAATAAGTTTGTTGGTAGTTCCAATGACACAGGATGGTATGGTAAAGGATTTTATTTTGCATTTTCCGAAAGCGAAGCGAAATATTATGGAAATAAAGTAATTAAAGCTTATTTAAACATAAAAAATCCATTTAATTTTTCTAAAGAAATGCAAACGTATGATGGAATATCTTCAACAAATACAGATTCTGATTTTGGATCATTTATGATTAATTTAAAAAATAAATTTCCAAAAATAGCTGATAACGAATATTTAAAATATTCAGAATACAATAATAAAACAAATGATTATGATTCAAAAACTATATCTATATCTGAACTTGCGAATAAAATTGAAGAAATATATAATAGCCCTGATTTAAAAATTGTTGAAATCAACGACAATGGTGTAAATAAATATCAGTATACTTATGGCCAAGATATAAATAACTATGATATGCCGGAAAGATTGAGAAACCTATTAAAAGACAATATGATTCTAAATTTTATAGACGCTGAATTTGCTTTAAAAAATAAACAGTATTACAAATTAAGCCAAGAAGACTTAGAACAAATATATAATTTTTATAAAAATAATGACGTTTCTTTTTCAAAAGATTTTATTGGATACCCTGTAGAAAATAAAGACTTATTGGAAAACTCCAAACTAGGTGAAGTTACTTATTATGTAACTAATAAAATATATCATAACTTAGAAAAGCATATGCCTGAATACTATATGCAATATTTAGGAGATGATATAACAAATGAACTAAAAAATAAAGGATATGATGGTGTTATACAATCTTCTTCTGGTGATGAAATAGTTGCTTTTTATCCCAATCAAATAAAAAGAATAGACAATCTAAATCCCACAAACAATGACGACATTAGGTATTCTCTAGACAATAATAACTTAGTACCTTTAAAAAATGGAGAAATTCAATCGCAAGATGTACAAAATAAAAATAGACCAATTGCACCATTATCTACATCTAGCGACACTTTGTCAAAAAATATAAGTATTCAAAATAATACAAAAGTAAACACTACTATTAATGATGTACAAGAAAGCACTAAAGAAACAACTGTATCTAATAAAACATTAAATCCAGTAGAAATAGCTCAAATAAAACCGGAAAATGCTAGCACAACTCCTAAAGTAGATAATATAAAAGTATCTACAGGAAACGGTAAAAGTCGTTTCTTTGATAATATTAAAGATAAAGTTAATATGCTTTCTGAGGATAGTAAAGCTAAAATATTATCTGAAGATGAAATAAAATACTACAAAGAAGTTACTAACGAAGATAGTTTAAATAAAGCTTTTACTAAATTAGCAGAAAACGGAGAAGTAGAAACCAGAGCATGGTTTAATAAAGCCTCAGAAAAAGCAACTGATGTAGATGTTGCAGAAGGTTGGATATTAATGAAACAATATGAAAATGTCAAAGATTATGATGGCATGGTTCAAGTTGCTAAAAAAATGCGTGAGATTGGTACTAAAGCCGGTCAAACTGTACAAGCATTTAATATAATGAATAGAATGACTCCTGAGGGAATGGTTAAATATGCTCAAAGTGAATTATCAGAAGCTTATGAGCAAATGATAAAAGGTAAAACAAAAAAATGGATAGACCAACATAGAAGTGATTTTGATTTAAAACCAGAAGAAGTTCAATTTATAATGGATAATATGCAAGAAGTAGCAACCATGAAAGACGGATATGATAAAAAAGTAAAACTTGCCGAAATTCAAAAGCTTATGACTGACAAAATTCCACCAGAACGAGGACAAGGAATTAAAGCATGGATGAGAATATCAATGCTATTTAACCCTAAAACACAAGTAAGAAACGTTGCTGGTAATGCTTTAATAGCTCCAGTTAATGCTTTTGGAGATTTATTCGCTAGTGGAATAGATAGATTAGTGGCTAGAAAAACTGGCATTAGAACTGTTGGAACCACTAAATTAAAGTCTTATGCTAAGGGCGTAAGAAAAGGATTATTTGAATCATATAATGATTTCAAAAAAGGTATTAATACAAGAAATATAGCCGGAAACCGTTTTGAAATTGGTGAGGGCAAATCCTTTAATGATAATACTAAAATTGGCAAATCATTAAATAGAGTAGATAGTTTATTGTCATTTATGTTAGATGCTGGAGATAGAATGTTCTATGAAGGTTCTTTTGTAAACTCAATAAACAACCAGATGGTATTAAACAATACAGATGTTGTTACACAAGAGATGATAGATATAGCTACACAGGAAGCATTATCTAGAACATGGCAAGATAATAACAACTATACTAGATTTGTATTAAGTGTGAGGAAAATGATGAATAACATCAATATTAAAGGCTATGGATTGGGTGATGTCTTAATTCCGTTTGCTAAAACTCCGGCAAACCTAACAAAAGCATTAGTTGATTATTCACCAGCAGGACTTGTTTCAACGTTGATTAAAGGATACGATTTAAAAAAATCAATCAATAATGGACAATATACTGCTCAGATGCAACATGAGTTTGTTCAGTCGTTAGGAAAAGCCACAGCAGGTACAATGTTATATGTATTTGGTTATGCTTTAGCTAAGGCAGGTATATTAAGTGGTGAAAGTGATGATGATAAAGATGTATCCAACTTCATGAAAAATACAATGGGTGTCAATTCTTATTCAATTAAAATTGGAGATAAATCATTTACTTATGATTGGGCTCAGCCAATAGCTGGTCCTTTTTCTATGATGGCGAATTTAGTCAATAAACAAGATCAAGAAGCTAGTTTAGGAGAAAAAATCACAAGTACATTAGATACAGCTGGAAACATAATATTAGAACAATCATTTATGGAGAGCATTAATACTGTATTAAGTAACAGAGATGGTATTGCTACAGGTATTGAAGAAGCAATATTAGATTTACCAGCAAGAGCTATACCAACTGTTATGAAGCAAGTTACAGATATGGTAGATGGAACTCAACGTGTATCATTTGAATATGATAAACCTTTACAAAGCTCTATTAATAGTATAAAAGCTAAGATACCTGGTCTCAGTCAAACACTTGCTCCTAGTGTAGATTCTATGGGTAGAGAAATTAAAAAATATGGTGGAAAGAATAATATATTCAATGTATTCTTTAATCCAGCAAATGTAGCTAATGAAAATGTTAGTGAAAGTGCTAAAGAAATATATAGAGTATATAAACAAACCGGTGATAGTACAATACTTCCTAGAGTAGCTCCGTATTACGTAAATAGTGATGGGGAGAAAATCATACTTAGTTCTAAACAACGTGAAAAGCTTCAAAAAGAGTCAGGGCAACTTCTTGAACAAGGTTTAGATAACATGATGAAAAATGATACTTATATTAATGCAAGTGATGAAGACAAAGCCGAAATGATTAATGGTTTAGTTAATTATTCGTATAACATTGCTCAGCATGAAGTGGTAGGCACTGAGCTTTCACAAACTTATGAAAAAGCTTACAGTTTTGCTAGTAATGGTGGAAATATAGAGAATTATTATATCTACAAATTTGATACAAAAGATATGGGCAGCAATGAAAAGGAGAAATATTTATATAATTCTGATGTTTCTGACGAACAAAAAACTCTATTATATGAAAATATAACATTAAGCGATTTCTCTGATGAATCTAAATATCTAAATTATAAGACAGCTAAACAACTGGGAGTTGATATAAACAGTTGGCTTAATTATAGTTCACAAGAATTTAAAAGTGATATTGCTCCAACAGGAAAAACCATTAGTGGTAGTAAGAAAAATAAATTAATTTCTTTTGTTAATTCATTAAACCTAAGTATTCCTCAAAAAGCTTCATTAATTAAAATGTCGTATAGTAGTTATGATAACTATGATAAGCAAATTATGAATGAAGTAAATTCATTAAATATCAGTTTTATGGATAAAGCTAAGATGGTTAAAACCCTTGGCTTTGATGAATATGATAAATCTATAATCAATTATGTAGATAAAAATTACTCCAATATGAGTGAAAAAACTAATATATTAAAAGATTTAGGATTTACTGTTTATACATATAAAGGAAGGACGTATGTCAGATGATTAGTAAAAGAGATTTAATTAGGTCAAGAACACCAAGTGATACTGAATTAAGATATCAATTATCACAAATACCGAATAAAGTGGATAAAGAGCCCAATAAAGGGCTCTCTACTAATGATTTTACCGATGAGTATAAAAAAGAATTAGATAGAACAGTGCAAAATATACATCATCATAATAATCTGGGTGTTTTAAATAGTCTAGATAAAGATGATTTAAGTGATTGGAATAAGGCTTATAGCATTGCTAGTCAGTTAATAAATCCTACTGAATTATACAGTTCAGATATTGGCACAAACGAGAATATTACATTTGAATTAGAGCCAACTGATTATTACTATTTGTCTATAATTTGTGGAACAGAAACAAATTATGAAAACAAATTAATTACTTCTACTAATAAACAATTTTGTATTACTGTAGGCGAAGAAAAGGTATATTATAAATTCAATGGTAAAATGTTACAAAAGCAAAGCGGAAGTAATACAATTTTGATTTATAAAGTTTTAGGCTATTTTGAGAAAGGAGAGATGTAAAATGGTCGCAGTAGAGGATAATACAACTATCCATATAACTAGGGGAGATAAAACTACAGGTAAGGTTAATCGCCTTGCTTTTTATTTTCCCATTTATAATTTCGAAACACAGCAAGAAGAAAATTATAAGTTTCAGCCCGAAGATAAAATCTCACTTATTGTCATGCAGAAAAAAGGCTATACCAAGTATGAAGTATTACGAAAAGAATATTACTTAAAAGATTTGGGATATACAGAACCGACAGAACACCCAGAAATACCACTTACAGCCGAAGATACTAAAGTTTTTGAACTTACTAATAAAGCAAAAACATATTGGTATGATTTAGTTCTTAACGACGATACGACAATAATTGGTATGGACTCTGATGGTGCAAAACAGTTCATTGTATATCCGGAAGGAGGAGAAGAAGATGAATGAAGCTAGAGGTATTCTTGGTTTTAAAGGAGAACGAGGTTATAGTGCTTACGAAATAGCAGTACAAAATGGCTTTATAGGCTCAGAAGAAGACTGGTTAGCTACATTAGGTACAAGTACCCATTTCATACAAACAAAAACCATGTACACAACTGAATCGGAAGAAAGCACTCATACTTTACCTGATACATATACCAGTAATAGTTTTCTTGATATTTATGTGGATGGAAAACATTTAGCACTAGATAAATATTCAATTTCAGATGGTAATATTAATTACTCTCCCAGTTTACCTGCTAGTAGTACTGTTGAACTTGTAGTCACAACAGCAAGTACTAATAATTTACCAATAGTAACAACTATTGATGAAAATTCAACTAATGATACAGCACCTAGTACTAAAGCGGTTTATCTTCTTGGTAAAAATTTAGAAGATAATAAACAAGATAAAGTAGATGCTTTGTTCTTCTCTGTAGAGGAGGAAATAGAAGATGCTTGAGTTTTATAGAGGAGATACCTTTCAACAACATTTTACGGTTTCTTGGAATAATCCTATTACAGAGATTTATTTCACTGTAAAACAAACTTCTGATGATAAAATCCCATTAATAAGAAAAAAGTTAACCGATGGAATAAATTTAATGGATAAGACAAATGATGGTGAAGTCTATTTGTTAACGATAGATGCAGAAGATACAGAAAACTTAAAAATTGGAAGTTATAGTTATGACTTCGAGGTTTTATCTGGTAAACTTAAGCAAACTGCATATACAGGAACACTAACTTTAAAAGAAGATATTACTAGAAAGCGAGATGAGTATTAATGGATGAGTTAAAATTTGAACTTAATGATTTAAACGATGTTAATGCATATCAAGAGTATGAGAAAGAAAGAGAAGAAAACGAACAACAAAGAATATCAAATGAAAATCAAAGAATTTCTAGTGAACAACTACGGGAAAATCAAGAAAATATAAGACAATCAAATGAATCCTTGAGACAGTCACAAGAGACAAGTAGAGTTAGTGCAGAATCACTTAGGGCACAGGCTGAAGATACAAGAGCAAGCGCCGAAACTTTGCGTGATAATGCAGAAACTTTAAGAGAACAATCAGAAGAAACTAGAAAAACTAATGAAAACTCTAGAGTTTCTGCTGAACAATTAAGAATAATCGCCGAAGAGAATCGCGTAAAGGCTGAAAGTAGTAGAGTTACTGCTGAAACGACTAGAGAAAATCAAGAATCGACTAGGCAAACAAATGAAAGTGCAAGAATAAATGCTGAACAAACAAGAGTAAGCCAAGAAACAGAAAGACAACAGTACTATCAAGATATTCAAAATAAGGTTAATAATGGTGACTTTAATGGTCGTGGAATTATTAATACCGAAAAAGTTTCTAGTATTGCTGGGGTAGATACCTACAATATTAATTATACCGATGGTAAAAATCCTGATTCTTTTACTGTAACAAATGGTACTGGTTCAGGCGACATGGAAACAGATGTGTATGATACTAATAAAAATGGTATTGTAGATAATGCAGAAAAATTAAATAATCAAAGTCCAGATTATTATTTAAATTATAATAATTTTACTAATACACCAACAATACCAAGTACAACCAACGAGTTAACTAATAATAGTGATTTTACTACAAAAAATTATGTAGATACAACTTTTGAAACAAAAGCAAACGCAGAACAAGTATATGCTACTAAAACCGAAGTAGATAGTACTTATGCAACAAAAGCAGAAGCAACATACACAGCTAGTGATACTGACACAATAGATATGACATTATCAAACAATCAAATTAGTGCAAGCTTGAAAGATGGTTCTATTAGTGAAACTAAACTGTCTACTGAGCTTGCAAATAAAATTAATGGAAAACAAGACAGTTCAAGTGCCTTGTTTTTTAGTATAGAAGAAGAAATAGAGGAGGAATAAAAAATGAAACAATTTATCGAAAATATTACTAATATATATATATATATATCAATTCAAAGGAAAGGAGGTTGCTTGCTAAACAACCTTTTTTCAGAAGGGAGGGAGTGTTGCTAGCAACCGCTCCTTCAAAGGTGGTGCTATATGTCTAAACATGGCACTTTAAAAGATTATGAAGGAAACAAAATTTATCCAAATGCATACTACAAAGTTGGTGATATATTCATTACAACAAATGAAGAAAATCCAGCCAACAGATTTGGTGGAACTTGGCAAAAGTTACCAGAGGAAACATTTTTAATGACTGCCAGTTCCAATTATACAGTTAAATCAACTGGTGGAGAAAATGAACATACATTAACTATTAATGAAATACCACCACATAAACATACTTTTGGAATAGGTCCACAGAATGATAGTGGTTCATATGTTATTCCTTATGGTGGAAAGAGATTTTCTGATAAAGCTCAAGCTATAACAAGTGATGTAGGTGGTGGACAACCTCATAATAATATGCCAAAGTTTTATGCAGTATATATTTGGATAAGAGTTGCATAACAATGCGAACTTAATGAAAAAAAGAGTTTTGTTAGAAGATATTCAAGGAAATGAAATATACCCAAGACCAGCTTTACCAATAGGATTTATTATTTTTTTAAATAATGCTTTAGACCCAAATACTTATTTTATAGGTACGTGGGAAAAGATAGAGGAAGAAACATTTTTTATGACTGCTTCATCTAGTTATCCGGTAGGTCAGATAAGTGGTTCAAACGAAGTTACATTAGATACTGAAAATATACCGCCACATCGACATCAATGTTCAGGAGCCGGGAATACAGCTTTAAAAAATGGAAGTTATACGTTAATGTCAGATGTAAATGGTCAAAATCCTAGACCAGATTTTTATACAGGTTACACAGGTGAAGGACAACCATTTGATATTAAACCTAAAAGGTACACAGTTAATGCTTGGGTAAGAGTATCTTAGCAAGCTAAAGAAAATGAAAATAAAATCAAATTTTATGGGAAATGATACAAAAATAAAAGCTAATACAATAGCAATGGTAGATAACAATAAAGGTATTCCATTAGATGAATATTTAGGAAATTTATCAAATTTAAATACAACCGACAAATCAAGCGTAGTAAACGCAATTAATTCAGCTAATATAACTTTTGAAAAAACTACTAATGGGTTTAATTTAAAATTTGCTAATGGTTTTATGATACAAAAGAAAAAATTAACACGTGTTAGTGTTAATTGTAATACAAGTGCTGGAAATAATGCTAATTTGTTTTATGGTACTTATGATATGGGAGATTGGGACGTACCGTTTACTGAATTATTTGATTTTACATACACTATTGGAAAAGTTTATGGAGCAAGACAGCCATGGTTATCCAGTAATACTTGGAACGGTACAGACCATGTTGAAGATGCCCCTAACAATACTTGGTGTGGTAAGTTAAGTATGTATTTAAACTGGAGTGCAGCTGTTAGTTGTGATTTAACTTGTACAGGGTTTGGTATGTGGAAATAAAGGAGGAAATAATGGAAATAATAAATTTTATTATTCATAATTTTAGTAATTTGTTTGTAATTTTGGGATTGTTTGGAATAGTAGTTGAAACATCTCCAAAAATCAGATGGAATCCATATTCTACAATATTAAAATTTATTGGTAAAAAAGTTAATGAAGAGACTAATAAAAAAGTTGAAAATTTAACAAGTGAAATAAGCAATATAAAAAACAAACTACATGAAGATAAAAAGAAAGAATATAGTATTATGATTTCTAACTTTGCGAGTGATTTAAAACATGGCGAAATTAAGAGCGAGAGCCAATTTATTGCTATTATAGAGCTATGTGATGAATATGTGGCAAACGGTTGGAATGGTAAAATAAAATTAGATACAGCTTTTATAAAAGAAGAATATATACGATTTGCCAATAAGGTTAAAAATGGTGATTTCGTAATCAAGGGAGGTAAATAAAATGGATTTAAGTTTTTTAAGCGAATTTATAAATTTAGGAATATTGGGTATTTGTTTATGTATAGGTTATGTAATTAAAACTAGCTTAGATTTTATACCTAATAAATATATTCCATTAATTATGCTAATTTTAGGTACTATTTTAGGAATAGTAACAAATTTAGATAGTTTAAGTATTAATGTGGTACTTACTGGCATGTTTAGTGGTTTAGCTTCAACTGGTATGTATGAGATGTTTAAGAATTTGATAAATAAGGAGAGTGAATAATTATGGTAGGTAAATTACAGGATTTTATCAATGAATTAAAGGAAAGCAAAGAAGTGAAAAATTCAAGAGAAAAAAGTTTAACTATTACCAAATTAGAAGAGGCTATGTTCTGGTTAACATATGCGATTGATTTACAAAGTGAGGAGGAATAAAGATGGAAGTAAGACAAATGTTAGTAGATAAAAGCAAGTATAGTGTGAAGTGTCCATATGTGATGACACCTACTAGAATAGTAGTACACAATACCGCAAATGATGCAAGTGCTAATAATGAGATTAAATATATGATTACTAACAGCAATGAAACCTCATTTCACTTTGCTGTAGATGATAAAGAAGTAGTACAAGGTATTCCTTTAAACAGAAATGCTTGGCATGCAGGAGATGGGCATGGTAAAGGAAATATGCAAGGTATAGCTATTGAGATATGCTATTCTAAATCAGGTGGAGATAGATTTATCAAAGCTGAACAGAATGCAGCCAAATTTATTGCTCAACTACTTAAAGAAAGAGGCTGGGGAGTAGATAAGGTAACTAAACACCAAGATTATTCTGGTAAATATTGCCCACATAGAACTCTAGATATGGGCTGGGAACGTTTCTTAAACATGATTAGGGCAGAATTAGGGCAAACTCAAGTAGATGTTCCTACAAGTTCCAAAGAGCCTAATTATACTGGTAAAATCACTTATCAATCCTACGACAATAAAAAAGGATACTGGCTACCGGAAGTAAACTCACACGATACAAGTGAATATGCCGGCAATTTAGGTAACAATATGGGCGGTTTACGTGCTAAACCAACTTATGGTGAGATTAAGATTCAAGCCCATATAATTGGAACACCATCAAATGAGTGGCTCGACTGGGTTAGTTCAAAAAATTATAAAAAGAATGATAAAAGTAATGGTAATTCTTATGCTGGTATTTATGGTAAGAATATTGATAAAGTAAGAATTATTTCAACAAAAGGATATGTTGATTATCGAGCATACGACAATAAAAAAGGATACTGGTTACCATGGGTTCGTTCTACCAATGTTAACGAGTATGCCGGCAACGAAGGAAATCCAATAGGCGGAATTCAAATGAAATAGCCTTCACTTGTGTTCAAATGCGTTCAAATATGATATAATCAAAAAGAACAAGAGTTTTGCATCTTATACTCCTGTTCTATAGTTTAACCCTAGGCTTAGGCCTAGGGTGTTTTTTATGTATTAAATATAAATAATTGAATATATTATATTAGTACATTTTTGTAAAAAACTATTGACTTTAATCTTTTTTTTGCTATAATTAATAGTGTTATTGGTGCTTGTGAGTTCGTTTCCGTAGGCAACAAGTGGGTAACAAACCGTTGAAAAACAAGGATAAACGAGCAATTTTTTATGACTTTTAATCAAAGGGTCCCGGGTTCGAATCCCGGACAGGCCACCATTTTA
>CALXPW010000011.1 GCA_944390365.1 uncultured Clostridia bacterium
CTACAATTTCCTTTTTCAATTCTTTACAATCCATAATAAACCTCCTAATTATTTTATTACTAATCCTAATTTTACAATAGGATTCTTCTCTGCTAAGAAAACCTTTTTAATTTCAATACTTTCTGGAATTATAGGTGATTTATTCTTACCGTTCTGGAATGTTACTTCGGTGTGTACCGTGCTTTTACTAATACCAAATTTTTTTGCGGCGCCTCTTACAGTATCTTTACTATCTATAATATAATGCGCTAAGTTTATTGCACGTTCTTCTATATACATTTTTCCCAATTCTAAAAACCCCCTCAAAAAACTATGTTTTGTTACATTGTATTCGTGGGGGAAGTACAATAGAACAAAATATGAATTTTGCAATTTTTAACCAAATCCCATTATTCGACATAAAATATAATGACTGACTAATTTGTATTAGGGGTGAGGTTAAAGTTGAACAATATAAAAAAGGGAGATTTTGTAGCAAGAAAATCTCACAACAAAGACGTAATTTTTGTTGTAGATTTAGTAATAAATAACCAAATAGCAATATTATCTGGTATTACAACAAGACTAAAAGCAGATAGTTATTTAGATGATTTAGAAAAAGTGAATAAACGAGAAATAGAAAAAACATATAAAGAAATCGAAACAAAGATAACAACTAAAGTAAGTAGGAATAGTCAAAATGAAAAGCCAAATTTCTTTAAAAGAAGCAACAAAATTATTTACACAGGTAGAATACTGCATTTAGATGGAGACAAAAAATATAGTGAAAAGTCAAATGCATACTATAAAAAAATGGGGCTTAAAGCAATAGTAAGAAATATTCCAGAAAGTAGGCAAGTAAACTTAGCAAATGATTTGATAGAAAGATATAATCCTGATATAGTTGTAATAACTGGTCACGACCGGTATGATAAAGTCAGGAAGAAATTATGAAGATATAAACAATTATAGAAATTCACGATATTTTGCTCAAACTGTTAGAAACATCCGAAAAAATAATAAGAATAAAAATCTAGTAATTTTTGCAGGAGCATGCCAAAGTTATTACGAAGCCTTAATTGCTGAAGGTGCAAATTTTGCTTCATCTCCTGCACGAATTTTAATAGATTTTATAGATCCACTTGTAGTAGCAGAGAAAATAGCAACTACAGATTCTAATAAATTTTTAACCATACGAGATATAGAAGAGGATTTAAGAGATGGAGAAAGAGGAATAAACCGGAGTTGGCGCAAGTGGGAAGAAGAGGACTGTTATTATTTGATTTTTTTACTATAATGTGTTAATATGTATTAAGTATATTAATAGTAGGGGATATAATATGAATACGAAAGAAACAAATGAAATTGTAAAAAATGATATAGAAAAAACTAAAATAGACGCAGAAAATGTTAATAAAAGGGAAAATAGAAAGAAAATATTAAAAAAGATATGTAGAGTAATTTGGATAATATTATTTAATATAATATTTCCATATTTAATATACGTAATTTCAAATATAAATAATCCAATGTTTTTTTTATTGCGAAGATTAAAAATAGATGCTCATGAATTTTTTTATTTTGCACTTTTGTATGAACTTATAATAGTATATGGGTTTTACTTCTTATTTAAAGCTATTTTTAAAAAAAGCCTTAGGAGCAATATAGCAATAGCAGTATTATTTAACTTAATTTCAATAATATCATTTTATAAGCTACAAGTTGTAGAAAAACCATTTTTACCAGAAGATATACTGCTAATAGGAAATGCTTTTGAAATTGCAAAATATGGAAATCTGCAAATAGAACCAATATTACTTTTACAAGTATTTTTAACCACTATTCTGCTAGTAATTCAGGGACTGATTACGTGGTATTCAAAATATGAAAAATACTATAAAAGAATTACCAGAATTATAGTAGGAACTTTATCAACAATTATATTATTAATTGCTTGCTTAGGAAATTGGTCAAATATAGAAGGCTTAGAAGAAGATGATTACGATTATAAGCTAAATCACTATCATTATGGTGCTACAATAAATTTCTGTAAAAATTTATATAAGTTAGTAGAAAATCCAGAATTGGATATATATAATATAGATAGGTTAAATAAAATAAAGGAAGAAAGTGCAAAGTTAGACCTCAAAAATGGGGATACAGAAATTAAGCCAAATATTATAGTAATTATGGCAGAATCTTTTTCAGATATAACTGAGATTGAAGGGCTTGAATTTAGTGCTGAACCAATAGAAAATTATAAAAAATTACAAGAGGAGGGTGTTAGTGGAAAAGCAACAGTAAGCATATATGGAGGAGAAACATCAACATCTGAATTTGAATTTTTAACAGCAAGTACAACAAGATTTGTTCCACAAGCAAGGTATCCGTATTCTCAAGCTATGAAGGGAGATACAATATCCATTGTTAGTGTCCTAAAAAATGAAGGTTATTATACAACATCAATACATCCAAACAAAGGTGGATTTTACAACAGAGAAAACGCATATAAACATTTTGGATTTGATAATAGTATTTTTATTAATGATATGGAAAATATTGAAAATTACTATGATGGAAATGTATCTGATATGGATGTGGCAGAAGAAATAATAAAACAGTATGAAAATACTCCGGCAGATAAAAAATTTATATTTACAATTACGATGGAATCTCATATGCCCTATGTATCGGATAAATATAGTAAAAAAGATGTTGAAGTTATTTCAAATGGAGAGTACAATCTTTCAAAAGAAGATATAGAAGAAATAGAAACATACACACAAGGGTTATATGATTTTGATAAGGCACTAAAATATTTAACAGACTATTTCGACGAAAAAGAAGAAGAAGTAATGTTAGTTGTATTTGGAGACCACTTGCCAGCACTTAACTCTTTATACGAAAGTGCATATGGAGATAATATTGAAAGATATCAGACTCCATACCTAATATGGACTAACTATAATACAGAAATAAATGTAGAAAAAAATATATCTTTAGCAGGTTTAGCTACAAGAGTATTAGAAAATGCAAACATAGATATGCCATGGTATTATGATTTTATATACGAATTTTATAAAGAGTATCCTGTTTTCGAAAAGAGATTTATTATAGATAAAGAAGGAAATGTTCTACCTGATGATATAAATAATGAACTAATAGAAGATTACAACATTATACAGTTTGACATTTTATTTGAAAAAAATATAAAAATAGAACAATAATTCTACTTTATTACAACTTTATTACGAAAATGTAAAGAAAATGTAAAATAAGCTTTAAACTCTTAGAGCCCCAATACTTCTAAGCAAACTATACACATGGCTTTACTTTGACTTAAGTCCAATTTTGTGATATTATTCGAATTAGAAATAAAGAAGTAGGTGGTTAAATGATTTGCCAGAAAGATATTACTAACTTAAAAACAGATATTGATGAAAAAATTGGGCAAAAAATAATAGTAAAGGGCTCATTAGGAAGGAGTAAATCTTTTGCAAAAGAAGCTACTATAGAAAAAGCTTATCCAAATTTGTTTGTGATAAAGTTTGACGAAAATAATAGAAATGTAAGTTATAGTTATACAGATATACTTACTAGAACCATTGAAGTGGATGTGTTTGATGGAACAGGGTATAGTCCATTGATTCCAAGTGTCCCAGCAATGGAAGTTTAAATAGCCATAAAATATTTTTATATTTTGAACAAGAAAAATTCCTAGAAATAGGAATTTTTTTTGTACTTCTCCATATACATTAAGTAATTAGATTTTTAAGGAGGGGTATAAATGTCTATAGAAACTACCAGGGACAACATATCTGTTAATCATATTATAGGTCAAAAAACCGAGAATTTTATTGCTCAAGGCGATAGCATAATTCCAGATATAAAGCCAGATATATTAAATGATATATTTACAAGTGGAACAGTATGCATTTACAAAAAAGAGATAAATGAGGGCAAAATTAGGCTAGATGGAGGAGTAAACACATACATAGTCTACCAAGCAGATGACGAAAACAATAGTGTAAGGAGCCTTAATGTTAATTTGGATTTTACTCAAATGATAGATATGGAAAATGCTAGACCAGATATGAATCTAGATGTAAAAATTACATTGAAAAACATAGAATGTAAAGTAATAAACGGAAGAAAAATAAATGTAAAGGCATTTATAGAAGCAGAAGTTAAAATCAGCTCGAATGAAGATATACAGGTAATAAATGGAGTAAACTTAAGTGGAATACAAACTTTAAACAAAAGTTTAAATGTTAATTCTCTAGTGGGAAGAGGTACCGTAAGAACATATGCAAAAGACACATTAGTAATAGATAACATAGACAATCTATCAGAAATAATGAAAATGGATTTAAACATACTAAATAAAGATATAAAGGTAAGTTACAACAAAGTGCTTGCAAAAGCAGACTTAAACGTAAAGATTTTATACCTTACAGATGACAATAGAATAAATTCAGTACAAAGTACAATACCAGTAATGAGCTTTATAGATATCGAAGATGTAACAGAAGATGACTCATATAATACAGAGTATGAAATAAAAAATTTAGTAATAAAACCTAACAATGTAGATGAACATTCAATATACGTAGAAGTAGAGCTAGAAGTAACATGCGAAGTATACAAAAATCAAGAAATAAACCTAATACAAGACCTATATAGCCCAAAGACAAACGTATCATTTACACAAAAGCAAATAAACGTAATGGAAAGAAGAGAAAATGCTCAAGGTACATGTAGTATACGAGAAAAACAAATATTACCAGAAGTAGGGGCAAACAAAATTTACGATGTGGATACGGCGGTAAATATTACAAAGCAAACCTTATTAAATGACAGAATTTTATATGAGGGAGAAGTAACTCTAAATTATATATTTAACGAAGGAAACGGAATTAGTACAAAGAAAACTACAATGCCATTTAACTTTAGTATGGATTTTAAAGGTGTTAATCCAAGTTCAAATATAACTACTAATATGGAAATTGGTACTCAAGACTTTGTAGTAACCACAGATGGAGAAGTTGAGGTAAAACTAGACATCGTGTTTAATGTTACACTAATAGATACTGTGGAAATAAATATAATTGACGATATAAACGAAGAAGAAAATAGAGGAAACAATACTTGCAGTTTGGTAATATATTATGCAAAAGCTGGAGATACAATATGGAAAATAGCAAAGAAATTTGGAAGCACAGTAGACGAAATTATAAGGGTTAATGGAATTGAAAATGAGAATAAATTAAACATAGGTCAGCAGTTATTTATTCCTAGATATAATGGATAAAATTTTTAGTAGAAATAGAATAAAACTACCAAAACTAGATAAGTTTGTATATAATAAAAATGCTAGAAAGTTTTTAAGCATAATCGCAATACTTTTAATTGCGATTATTGTGTTTAAAATAGCAGTAAATGCAACTATTCCGATTATAGACGAACAATGTAGAACAATGGCAAAATCTATAGCAACAAAGATTTCAAATGAGGAAGCAACAAGGGTAATGGCAGATTATGACTATGACGATTTTTGCATGGTAGAAAAAGACGAAGAGGGTAATATAAAGCTTATAAGCACAAATATGATAACAATAAATAGAATAATATCAGACATACCAATACTAATGCAAGAAGCCTTGGAAAAGGAAGAAAACAACACCTTTACACTAAAACTAGGAAGCTTTACAGGAAGTAAATTTTTTGCTGGAATGGGACCAGATATAAAAATAAAAATGATGACAGATGGCACAGTGGAAACAGATTTAAGATCAGAATTTAAAGAAGCAGGGATAAATCAAACCTTGCATAGAATCTATTTGGAAGTAAAATGCAATGTAAACATTTTAACTCCGTATCATACAATAAGCGAAACAATAACTAACCAAGTGCTTTTAGTAGAGGGGGTAATAATAGGAAACATACCTGATGCATATTACAATTTAGAAGGACTAAATGAAGAACAAAGTATGGAATTTATAGACTAAAAAGAAGGCTACAGGATAATGGTTTTTATAAAATAAGCTAGTAAAACCCTAGGTAATATGTATATTTAGAGAATTTTTTTTGTTCCTTGGTGTCGCACCATTTCTAATGATAAAAAGAAAAATTTATTTTTCTTTTTATCGCAGGAAAGGTGCTCCAAATCGCACTCGCTTCAAAGAAGCTCGTTTGGTCGCTTACGCGTCACTACAAAAATTTTCTAAATATACATATTACCTAGGTTCAGAACCTAAACTTACACAAAAACCATTATCTAGTAACTTATATAACGAAATGTGAATAAAAAATTGTCCATTTGCTCTAATTATATGATATAATAAGTTAAAAATGTATGAAGGAAAGGGATAACAATGATAGATTTAGATAAAGCAAAAAAGGAATTCGAAAAATATGTAAAGCCTTATGACATACAAAATGCTAAAATAAGTAGAAAAATAGCTCATTCATATAGAGTAGTAGACGTATCGGAACAAATTGCAAAAAGTTTGAATTTAACTGAAGAAGACATAGAACTTGCAAAACTAATTGGATTATTACACGATATAGGTAGATTTGAGCAAATAAGAATATATGACACCTTTAGTGATAAAGACAGTATAGACCATGCAAATTTAGGGGTAAAAATTCTTTTTGAAGATGGCTTAATAAGAAACTTTATTGAAGAAAATAAATATGACGAAATAATATATAAAGCAATAAAAAATCATAATAAATATGCTATAGAAGAGGGACTAAACGAAAGAGAACTACTTCATGCAAAAATAATAAGAGATGCAGATAAAACCGATATATATGAGATATATATTAATGATTTAGCCAAAAACGTATATGTAGCATATAATTATGACAACATTTCAAAAGAAAAAATTTCTGATAAAATATTAGAGACAGTTAAAGCACATAAATTAGTTAATAGATACGATATTAAAAACGAAGCAGATAAGTATGTTTCCTCACTTGCATTTGTATTTGATTTCTATTTTAAAAAGGGACTAGAAATTGTTAAAGAGAGACAATATATAACTAAATTAATAAATAGGGTAAAAACAAAAGATAATGAAGCTGAAATGAATTTGATAGAAGAAAACATACAAGAGTACTTTAAAGAAAGAAATGTATAAGAAGTTGCTAGATTTCAGAAAAAACTATATAATAAAAGAAATATACTTTTAAAGGAGAAAAAAGTATGAGTTTGGATGATATATTAAAAATAATAGATAGTAGTAAACTGCCAAAAGGTGAAGATAAAAAAGAAATAGAAATTGCAGACAGCTTAAAACCAACATTTGAAAATGTAGCGAGAGAATTTATAACAAAGACTTTATACAAAATATTATATAGTAATGAAATGCCTAATTTTACGTTTGATTTTAGAGAGGATGAGGCAATAGAGTTTATAGAAAAAACATTACAAGATTACAGAAATGAATATACAGATAAACCTTTTGATAAAGAATTAAAAGAAAGAATATTACAAAAATTAAGAGAAAAGTCAAATAATAACAATACGCAACCAGTAATGATTGTAAAAGACTATAAAAAATTTTTTGAAATGTTAAGACAATTTTATGAGAGAAATATAGAATTATTTTTTTTAAGAACGAAAAATCCGTATTTTCCTGTATATGAAAAAGACAACTGTCTTGAGCAAATATGGTTAAGAGCTACACCAGATGATTTTAATAATCCTGAAGAGTTTTTAAGAAAACAGGTCGAGATGATAAGAGACAGAACTTTTGAAAAATATGATAATGAAACTTATTTAGGAAAATTAAATTCTTTAGATGGTAATATAGTTTGTGTAAAAAATGGAATTGCAAGGACGTGGGATGAGAATTCAAGAGAATTTGAAATAACCATTTATGATAAAAGATATTATCATAATACAGATAAGTTTAATAGAAAAAGATATAAACTCCCAGTTATAAGATATGGTATTTATACAGAAGATGGAAAAAAGATTTGCCGTATTGGTTCTGTACAAAATAAAAATGATGAGAAAGATAAAGATGATGATTTAAATGAAAGTATAAATGTAGCAAGAAGAGAATTAAATAAAGGTGAATTAAAAAAAGAGAATTATAGAGAAAAGGTAGAACCAGCTAAAACATTAGCATTAAGTATATTTTTGAATTTTTTAAGTAGAGAAGGAATTACAGAAATTGAAGTTCCGGGTATGTATGTATTAGACTATGAATATCATAGAAAAAGAGGAATAGAGCTAAAAAGAAAATTTGATACAATATGGACAGAAGAAAATAAAAGGGAAGAACCAAGAATCTATGAAGAAGAAAAAAATTATTTATCAAAGAATTATGAAAAAGAAGATATTATTAGTGAAATAAAAACAGAGCGCTTTATTTACAATGTAAAGAGACTGTTATCACACTATCCAAATGGAGAAATAAAAAGTTATCCAGGAGATGTAGATAGTTTTTTACATTTGAGTATTCCAGTTGTGAAAAGTGAAAACGAGATAAATGGAGATATATTAAGAGAATTTTACAGATTGGTTAAAGAAAAATACTTAGAAAATGAAAGATAATGCATAAGCTAAAATATAATAATAAGAGATTTAATATTTGACAAATTTATTATTTCTTGTGTATTTACATAAAAAAGTATTGATTTAATTTAAAACTTAATATACAATATTAAAATAGAGGAAACATAAATAAAGTAGTAGGCAAAACGATAATTTCTAAAATATTATATGTTATTAAATACAAAATGAGTGTTAGGAGTTTTTTATATGGATGAAGAAAAACTAAATAGCAATAATTCAAATTTTAAAATGACAACAGAAGAAGCTATAAGACTAATTGACATAATAAAAGAAAGAATTTCTGAAGAAACATTAGAATTCCCTAGTATAGGAACTAAATTAGAATTTGATGTATTTGCTAGAAGAGAAGATACAAAATTTATTGTAAGTATAAGAAGAGGAAAAATAGATAAAAAGAAATGTACATATCAAGGAAGAACATATTTCAATAATATTCCTTTACTAAGATTAGATATTACTAATTCTTTTCATATAAATTCAGATGGAACAAAAATTGAAGGAAATCATTTACATATATATAATGAAATAACAGAAATGCGAGATGCAGTTCCATTTAATATAAAAAATGCAGATTTATATGAGTGTTGTTTAGAATTTTTTAAAAAGTTCAATATTATACAAGATAATGTTGGCATATTATATCAAATGAGTGTAGAGGAGGAAATATAAATGAAAAATTTATTGGATCCAACCATAGTAAAAGAAAAATATATAAAATGGCTTGAACAAGAAATTTCAGTTAATAAAATTGGAGAATATATAGAAATAACAAGTCCCTTTTTAGATAGATATAACGATTATTTACAAGTTTATGTAAAACTAGAAAAAGATGATGAAATTATTTTGACTGATGACGCATATATTATTAATAACTTACAAATGTCCGGAATTGATATAAATAGCAGTAAAAGAAAGCAAGTATTAAAAAGTTTTTTAAATAAGTATAATGTTAAACTAGAAGACAATGAATTAATAACTAAGTCGGGAATAGAAGATTTTCCTCAAAAAATTCTATTTCTAATGCAAGCTATGTTGAATATTGATGATATGTTTATGCTTTCGCAAAACAAAGTAGCTTCTATATTTTTAGAAGATGTAACAGAGTTCCTTGATAGTAGGGATATTTTTTATAGTAAAGATGTAAGTTTTGTTGGAAAATCAGGCTTTATTTATTCTTATGAGTATCTTTTACAAAGAACAAAAGAAAAACCAGAAAGATTATGTAAAGTCATAAATAATCCTAATAAGCAAAATTTTCAAAATACTATTTTTATGTGGAATGATACAAAAGAAACAAGAGATAATAATAGTCAATTAATCGTATTTTTAAATGATGAAAATAAAATTGATGCTACTGTAGTAGAGGGATTTAAAAATTATAATGTAAACACTATTCTATGGTCTGAAAGAGAGAAATATTTGGATTTGTTAAGTGCTTAAAGTATTAAATAATCAATATAATTATAGTATAATGAAATGGAAAATTTATTACTTATATTAGAGCAACTATAAAAATGAAAGTATGAAAAAACGAATATTTGAAAAAAGCTACACTCTGTAACGAGTGTAGCTTTTCTGTATAATTTTCGGCAACCAATCAAAATTGTCTTGTAATTATCTCTTACTAAATTGTGGAGATTTTCTAGCCTTTTTAAGACCGTATTTCTTTCTTTCTTTCATACGTGGATCTCTTGTTAAGAATCCAGCAGATTTTAATACAGGTCTGTATTCACTATTTGCTTCTAATAATGCTCTAGCAATACCTAAACGAATTGCTCCAGCTTGGCCTGTGAATCCACCACCTTGTACTTTACAAATAACATCATATTTATCAACTGTATTTGTAACAGTTAATGGTTGTTTAACTATAACCTTTAATGTTTCTTGTCCTAAATATTCATCTATACTAACACCATTTATAGTAATTGTTCCTTTTCCTTCTACTAGTCTAACTCTTGCAATAGAGCTTTTTCTTCTTCCTGTACCATAAAACATTATTTTTTCTGTTTTTGCTTTAGGCATTTTACATATCCTCCTTTATTAAAATTTCCAAACTTCAGGTTTTTGAGCAGCATTTTCATGCTCTTCTCCTGCATATACTCTTAATTTTTTAAGCATTTGTCTTCCTAAACTATTGTGTGGAAGCATACCTTTTACAGCACGCATCATCATTTGCTCAGGGCTCTTATTTAATAATTCTCTAGCAGTAATTTCTTTTAAACCACCAATATATCCAGAATGATTTCTGTATACTTTTTGGTCTAACTTCTTTCCTGTTAAAACTACTTTGCTACAATTTAATATTATAACATTATCTCCAGTATCTAAGTTTGGAGTATAAGTTGGTTTATGTTTTCCTCTTAACAATTTAGCAGCTTCTGTAGCAACTCTTCCTAGAGGTTTTTCAGCTGCATCAATTATGTACCATTTTCTTTCAATTTCACTTTTTTTAACACTGTATGTTGTATTATTCATGGTAATATATATCCTCCATTTCATAAATAAATTTATATATATGAAGCCATAGTAAAAAGCTACCGGGGAGAAGCCTCTTTTCTGGTCATATTCAATTTAATGCTATAATATTTTATAACAAAATTACATAAATGTCAAGAATATTTTACCATTTTGCTTGACAAATACCAAAAAATGTAGTAAGATAATAAAGTCAAATAAAGAAGAAGCAATCCACTTCTCACCTTAACGAACAGGAAAAGGTAGAAAAATAGTAATAAAAGTAATCTAGTTATTCACTAAGCAAATGTGTAAAATGTGGATAACAAAGCAAAAAAACGAAGATTACTGTAAATAATGTGGGTTGGTTTGTCTTTACAAATCAATTTTTTTTGTGCAATTTAGCACGTAAGTTTTTGGAGGTGTTTTATATAAAACAAGAATTACCTATAAATGAGCAAATAAGAGCAAGAGAAGTTCAAGTAATTGATGAACAAGGAACAAAAAAAGGAGTAATGAAGCTTAATGATGCTTTAGACTTAGCTTATGAAAAAAAATTAGACTTAGTATTAGTGGCACCAAATGCAGAGCCACCAGTTTGTAAAATAATGAATTATGGAAAATACAAATTTGAACAAACTAAAAGAGAAAAAGAAGCTAAGAAAAAGCAAAAAGTGTTAGAAGTAAAAGAAATAAGAATAACACCAAATATAGAGCAACACGACTTCGAATTTAAAGTAAAAAATGCAAGAAAATTTATTGAAGATGGCAACAAGGTAAAAATAACAGTTAGATTTAGAGGAAGAGAGCTAAACTACGTAAAACTTGGAGAAGACAATTTAAATAAATTTATTGATGCATTATCAGATATTGCTAGTCCAGAAAAGAAAGCAATACTTGAGGGTAAGAATATGTTTATTATATTAGCAAAAAAAGCTTAATAATTGTTGATAATATATAAAAATATTATATATATAAATTAAAATTGCAAGGAGGAGTATTTTATGCCAAAATTAAAAACAAATAAAGCAGCAAAGAAAAGATATTCATATACTGCTACAGGAAAAGTAAAAAGAACAAAGTCAAATAGAAGACATCTTTTAGCAAACAAAACATCAAGAGCTAAATCAAGAGGAAAAGTTATGGATGCTTATGCAGATAAAACATGTGAAGCAGGTATTAAGAGAATGTTACCTTATGGCAACTAAAAATTAGAAATTCAAGGAAGGTGAAAATAAAATGGCAAGAGTAAAAACAGCAATAATTACACGTAAAAAACATAAAAAAATATTAAAAAGAGCAAAAGGATACTATGGTGCAAAACATTATAGATTTAGAATGGCTAAACAAGCTGTTATGAAATCAGGAATGTATGCATACGTTGGTAGAAAAGATAAGAAAAGTAATTTTAGAAAATTATGGATAGCAAGAATAAATGCAGGAGCAAGACAAAATGGATTAACATATAGCACTTTAATAGCTGGACTTAAAAAAGCTAATGTTGTAATAAATAGAAAAATGTTAGCAGATCTTGCAATAACAGATCCAAAAGCTTTTACAGAACTAGCTAATGTTGCAAAAAAAGCATAAATAGAAGAATAAAGTTAAAAAAGGGACAAAGTTATAAATAACTTAAAGTCTCTTTTTTTGTGCTAGATATTGTAATATTAAAATTCTAATGATAGAATATTAAAAAATATATTTACGGAGGTAATGTATGAGAATTGGAATTGATATGGATGGAGTATTAACAGATTTAACAAGATTTGTTACTGATTATGGTATAAAATTTTGTTATGAAAACCATATAAAATATGAAATACATCCTAAAGAGTATAATGAAGCAAGTGCATTAGGTGTATCAGAGGAAAATGCAAACAAATTTTGGAATAGATATTTACCATATTATGCGACAGAATATCCTGCAAGAGAATTTGCAAGTGAGGTAATAAAAAAGCTAAAAGAGCATAATGAAATATATATAGTAACAGCAAGAAATGAAGATGGACTTCCACAAGAACTACACGGAAAAATGAAGGAATTTGTAAATGCTTGGTTAGAGAAAAACGAAATACAGTATGATGAGATAATCTATACTAAGGGAAGTAAATTACCATTTTGCTTAAACAATAATATAGACATTATGATTGAAGATGCACCAATGAATATAAAAGAAATATCAACTAAAATACCAGTTCTTTGTTTTGATAATCCATACAATAAAGAAATAGAAGGAGAGAACATCACAAGAGTGTATAGCTGGTACGATGTGCTAAGAAGTGTGGACAAAAGGGACACTCCTGTTTGTCCACGAAATTAGACTATCAGTTTTTTCTATTTCTAACATAATAGGAGCGTGGACAAACAGGAGTGTCCCTTTTGTCCACACTTTTATTGCTTTTTTATTTTTGGTTTAGCTATTAGAGAAGCAAGGTAACCAAAGAATACTGCAGCTGCAATTCCACCGGCAGAGGCTTTTACACCACCAATGAAAGCACCTAGAAGTCCAGAATTTTGGGCTTCGGTTATTGCACCTTTTGCTAAGTTTGCACCAAAGCCTAGTAAAGGTACAGTAGCACCACATCCTGCAAAGTCTATTACATATTGATATATTCCAATAGCACCTAAAATTACTCCAGTAGTAACAAAAATAACTAATATTCTAGCAGAAGTTAGCTTAGTTTTATCTATTAGTATTTGTCCAATAATGCATATTAAACCACCAACCACAAAGCATCTTAAAAGTTGCATCCAATCTATACTTTGTAAAAAATCCATTTTAAATTTTATCCTTGTACATTAAATTTAGGTTTTTATAAAGGTTCTACCTATAAACCTATTATAATTATTGAAGTTAATGTAAATACTTTCAATTATTTATAAACTTACATAAATTAAAAACTCTAGTTATCTAAATTCTCAATGGCAACTGCGTGTGCTATTCCTGGAATGCTTTCGCCTTGCTGTGAGCTTGTTGAGTTCATAAGAGCACCAGTAGCAATAAGTAACAATTTGTTAATTTTCTTTTCCTTTAGCATTTGATAAAAATATCCAGAAAATACTGTAGCAATACAGCCACAACCACTTCCTCCAGAGTGGGTATCTTGTTTTTCTTTATCAAATATAAGTACACCACAATCATCGTAATTATTTTTAATGTTATATCCTTTAGTTTCGGCAAGTTCGGTTAATATCTCTTTGCCTACATAGCCTAAATCTCCTGTAATAATTACATCATAATAACTTGGCTTTCTGCCTGTATCTTTTAAATGAGTTATTAAAGTGTCTAAAGCAGCAGGTGCCATTGCTGCACCCATATTATTTGCATCTTTAACACCCATATCTACAATTTTACCTGGTGTAATGTAAGTTACTCTAGGGCATGGCTTACCAAGGTTGTTATTTGATAGTATTGCAGCACCTGAACCTGTTACAGTCCACTGTGCAGATTGTGGCCTTTGGTTTCCAAGCTCTAACGGAAACCTAAATTGTTTCTCTGCACTACAAAAGTGGCTAGACGTAGCACAAATTACATTGCTTGCTGCATGTGCATCAACAAATGTACTACCTAAACACATACCCTCTGCAAAAGTAGAACAAGCTCCAAATATTCCGAAAAAACGGAATATTAGTTTCTCTTAAACCAAAACTTGAAGAAATACATTGATTTAATAAATCACCAGCAAAACAATAGTCTATATCTGTACTAGCTATGCCAGATTTAGCTACTAATGCACTCACATTTTCTTTAATAATTTTACTTTCAGCTTTTTCCCAAGTTTTTTCTCCCCAGAACTCATCTTCCAAACACTGGTCAAAATACTTTGCAAGAGGACCTTCTGCCTCTTTTGGACCAACTATTGAGGAAGTTTCTAATATATATGGAGCAGAATCTAATTTTATAGTTTGTAATCCAATTTTCGTCATAATTGTTTTTATTGTAATCTCCTTAAATAAAATTTAGGTTTTTATGTGGTTTTACCTATAAACCAATTTCTAAAAAATTAAAGTACGAGTATAAATTTGATATTTATACAAAAAATGTAGCAATAATTCCTACTATTACAGATGCAGAAATACCAAATACAAGTACTGGCCCTGCTACAGTAAACATTTTTCCTCCAACACCCATTACATATCCTTCTGATTTATACTCTATAGCAGGAGACACAATAGAATTAGCAAATCCAGTTATAGGCACAAGTGAACCAGCGCCAGCAAACTTTCCTATTTTATTAAAAATATTAAGCCCTGTTAAGAATGCTGCAATTCCAATTAAAATTATAGAAACAATAGTAGACGAACTAGTAGTATCAAGCCCCTTATACTGGCAGAAATCAAATATAATCTGCCCAATTGAGCATATTAGCCCACCTACCCAAAAGGCATTAAAACAATTTTTCAAAATAGGGGAATTAGGAGATTTTTGATCTACATAGTCTAAATATTCTTTTTTAGTGTCAATACTTTTCATATTTACCTCCTAATCTCTATCTCTATCAATAACAAATGATAAATCTAAATCAACATAATACTGAACTAATTTACGTCCATCAATCTTAGCTCTTTGGTCAACAACTCTAACTGATGATAAATAGTCTATTGTTTTAGATGCTTCACTTACTGCTTGTACAACTGCATCTTTCCATGAAACACTAGATGTTCCTGTAATACTTATATGCTTTTCAATACCCAATTAAAATCAACCTCCAATTTGTATATTTTCAATTATATATTTTCCAATAATTTTCAAAATATACAAAAAATAAATATTTATAAGCAAAAAAAATGTAGGTTCTTAAACCTACATTTATTACGCGTAATAAAATATATATAAACATAAATCTCATAGAGTTATGCTCTAGTAACTTTTCCAGAACGTAAACATTTTGTACATACATTTATAGTTTTTGGACATCCATTTACTATAGCTTTAACTCTTCTTAAATTTGTTCTAAAAGTTCTAGAAGTTCTTCTACTAACATGAGAACGAGCTATACTTATTTTATTTCCGTGTGCTATTGATCTTTCACAAATTTCACATTTAGCCATTTTTTTGCACCTCCTATATTGAATAGATAAAATTGACTATTTATAACTATATCATAAAAATAGAGAAATAGCAAGTGTTTTGAGCAAGTTTTTTTGCTACAGCTGAATTTAGTCCAAAAGAATACCAGCTTTTTGGTTATGTAGAAAATTTTGTTACTAGTTTTTTGGCTACATAGAAAATTTTGTTACAATTCATAGCTTTAAATATTCCATACAATGTAATTAGATAAATAAAATTACTGTATCAAATCCTGTACGACTTTCCCGGCAATTAATAGACCTGCAACAGAAGGAACGAAACTAATACTTGCAGGAGTGCTTATGTTTGTTTTTCTAGGCTCTTCTTTAGAGTAAAGAACAGTAAGCTTAGGAATGTTTAATTTTTTAAGTTCTTTTCGAATAACCTTAGCAAGAGGACAAACTGAAGTCTTATAAATATCAGTTATTTCAAATTTACTTGCATCTAATTTGTTTCCTGTACCCATACAAGAAATAATTTTTATGTTATTTTTATTGCAATATTTAATTATTTCTAATTTAGAAGAAACAGTATCTATTGCGTCAACAACATAATCTATATGTGTGGCTTTACTCATTATTTCTTCAATATTGTCTTTATTAATAAATTCCTTAAGTTTTGTAACCTTAGCTAATGGGTTTATTTTTAAAATTCTCTCTTCTTGAACATCAACCTTAGCTTTTCCTACAGTTTCGGTATCTGCAATTAGTTGTCTGTTTATATTTGTAATATCAACAATATCTTTATCTATAATGCAAATATTTTGGATTCCGGCTCTAACTAGTCCTTCTACTACATAAGAACCAACACCACCTAAGCCAAAAACAACTATATTAGAATTTTGCAATTTTTCCAAGCTTTCTTTACCAATTAGGGCTTCTGTTCTGTTAAGCCAATTTTTATTTTCTGCTTCGCTTTTCACATTAACCTCCATTTTAACAAAAAAGATTTACCATAAATTATAGCACAAATGGTGTAAAATGGTCAAAACACAAAACTTTGTTTGCAAAATACTTGCTTTTTTTCTATATTATGATAAAATATCTAAAGCAAATTTAAACGAAAAGAGGAAAAGGTATGATTTCATATATAAAAGGAAAATTAGAAGCAAAAAATATAGATAGTGTAATAATAGAAGTTGGAGGAATAGGATATAAAATATTTATGTCTGTAAATTCAATGGACAGATTAGGTGAAGCGGGAACAGATGTTAAAGTGTATACATACATGAGGGTAAGAGAGGATGATATAAGTCTTTTTGGATTTTGTACAAATGAAGAACTTAAAATGTTTGAGCAGTTATTAGGAGTAAGTGGTGTTGGCGCAAAATCAGCACTTTCAATATTAGCAAATATATCTCCATCAAGTTTTGCTTTGGCAATAATAACAGGAGATATAAATACACTCAAAGGATTGCCGGGAATAGGAGCAAAATCAGCACAGAGAATGATTTTAGAGTTAAAAGATAAAATGAAAACGCAAGAGGCAATTGAAACTGAAGTTGTACCAATTAAAACAACTATAAAAAGTGATAAGGCAAAAGATGCTATTGAAGCACTTCAAGTACTAGGATACTCAAGAAGAGATATTGAATTGATAATGGCTAAAATAAATACAGAAGAATTATCTGTAGAAGAGATTATTAAGCAAGGCTTAAAATATTTGGGAATGTAGCCTATAAACGATATTTACAAAAAAAATTAATAAAGAATTTATAACTTTATATTTAGAGTAATATATATAATGACAACAATAAGTAAGTTAGTAACAATAAAATAGTAATTTTATGATTCTATAAAGTAAAAAGTAAGATGCAGAAAGAAGGAATAGTTAATGGATATAAGTAAGCCACTAGCATATAGAATGAGACCAAAGACTTTAGAGGAATACGTAGGACAAGAGCATATTTTAGGTAAGGATAAAATATTATATAGAACTATTAAGGCAGATAGATTATCTAGTATAATCTTGTGGGGACCTCCAGGGTGTGGAAAAACTTCTCTTGCTAGAGTTATAAGCAATACAACTAAATACAAATTTACAAGAATAAATGCAGTAACAGCTGGAATTGGTGATATAAAAAATGCAATACAAGAGGCTCAGAATTTGCTTTTAAATCCAAGTGGAAAATGCATATTATTTATTGACGAGATACATAGATTTAATAAATTACAACAAGACGCATTGCTTCCTTATGTAGAAAATGGAACTGTAATACTAATAGGCGCAACCACAGAAAATCCATACTTTGAAGTAAATAAAGCTTTAATATCAAGGTCAATGTTATGTAAGCTAAACCCACTCACAAAGGATGATATATATAAGGTGCTTAAAAGGTCATTAGTGGCAGAAGAGGGATTGGGTAGTTATAATATAAAGATAGAAGATGAAACATTAAGAAAAATAGCAGAGGTATCAAATGGAGATGTAAGAACTGCATTAAATGGCTTAGAAATAGCTGTACTTACAACCAATATGAGCAGCGATGGATATATACATATAACTAATGAAATTGCAGCTGACTGTATACAAAGACGAAAAGCAGTGTTTGATAAGAACGGGGATAGCCATTACGACAATATAAGTGCATTTATAAAATCAATGAGGGGAAGTGACCCAGATGCTACAGTATTTTATTTAGCAAGAGCTTTAGATGGAGGAGAGGACCCAGTATTCTTAGCAAGAAGAATAGTAATATTAGCAGCAGAAGACGTAGGATTAGCAGATCCAAACGCACTAGTTATAGCAACTTCTGCAATGCAAGCTGTAACAATGGTAGGAATGCCAGAAGCAAGACTAATACTATCAGAAGCAGCTATATATATGGCACGTGCTAAAAAATCAAATGCATCATACATGGCAATAAACAAAGCATTAGAAGATGTATCAACAAAAGATACCGGAGAAATACCAATGCATATTAGAAATGCACCAGCAGAAGGAATGAGCGAGTTTGGTTATGGTGAAGGATATAAATATCCACATAATTATCCAGGCCACTGGGTAGAACAACAATACTTACCAGACAAAATGGTAGGAACTAAATATCTTGGTGAAATTTAAATCGTGGACAAAAGGGACACTCCTGTTTGTCCACGATTTTCTAAAAAATATAAAATGTTGTAGGAAAAAATTTAATCTGCTAAAATATTGACAAAATATGGAAAAAGCAATATACTATTTGTTATATTTTAAAATTTATTCAAAAATAATTTTATTCAAATAACGTCTATAAAGAATTCCCAAAAGAAAGAGTGATTGATATGCCAAGACAAGCTAGAAGCATTTACGAAGGAAAATTTTACCATGTTATGACACAAGGTATCAATAAAGAATATATTTTATATAAAGAGACTTACAAAATGATTTACATAAAACTAATGTATGAACAAGCAAAAGAAGATGATTTAAAAATAATTGCTTATTGCATTATGGATAATCATGTTCATTTACTAGTGAATGTAGAGAAAATAGAAAATTTGTCTAGATTTATGAAAATTGTAAACATGAAATATGCTATGCAATATAATAAAATGGAAAATAGAGTAGGAGTGGTATTTAGAAATAGATTTAAAAGTGAATTGATTTATAACGAAAATTATTTTTATAGTTGTGTTAATTATATCCATAACAATCCTGTAAAGGCAGGTATTGTAAATAGTGCTAAAGAATATAAGTTCTCAAGTGCAAATAACTATAATTTAATAAACACATTAAATGAAATAAGTAAAAGAAATAATATAAATGATAAAATGTATGGATTTATTGAAATAGAAAAAAATATTATGGAAGATATAGAAGAAGTTGTAAATGATTTTAAAAAAGTACATAATATGAAAGAAATTGATTTTAATAATAAAGATAAATTGAAATTACTTGTCAAAACTATAAAAGAGAAAACAAATGCTACAATAAGAGAAATATCAGAAAAATTACGGTATTTCGAAATCTGTTGTATATAAATATTTAAAATAGTATAAAACAAGAAGAGTTCTACCTTCCAACTAGATTTTTCCTGTATAATAAAAAGTGTGGACAAAAAGGAGTGTCCCTTTTGTCCACAGAACTATTTTTCTTCTATTGTTACAGAATTTCCATAATCTGCAGTTTCTGAATCGTTAGCGTCAGAAACCGACTGAATTTTTTTTGTACGTTTTTTATCTTCTTTAAACATCTCTGCTGCTGAACCTAAACTAGATAGTGCACTTGTTGCCTCAAATGGTATAAATATTTTGTTTGCTTCACCATTTGCTACTTCTTTTAATGCTTCTAAAGATTTAAGTTGTACTAATTTCTCATCTGGTTTTGCTCTCATCATAGCATCGTAAACCATATGTACTTCTTCAGCCTTAGCTTCAGCTACTTTTTTTATTGCTTCTGCTTCACCGGCAGCTCTTCTAATACGTGCTTCTCTATCAGCTTCAGCCTCAAGAATAGCAGCTTCTTTTTTACCTTCTGCAAGTGTAACAGCAGATTGTCTTTCACCTTCTGCTTGAAGAATTAAAGCTCTTTTATTTCTTTCTGCATTCATTTGTTTTTCCATTGCATCGCGTATATCTGGTGGTGGAGTAATATCCTTTATTTCAACTCTGTCGATTTTACAACCCCATTGGTCTGTAGCTTCATCAAGTAATACTCTTAACTTATCATTAATTGCATCACGCGAACTAAATGTTGAATCCAAATCCATTTTACCAACAATATCACGAATTGTAGTAATTGCAAGGTACTCTATACCTTTCTTTAAATTTTGAATTTCATATACTGCCTTTGCAGGGTCTGTTACTTTATAGAATACAACTGTGTCTATTGTAATTGTAACATTATCTTTTGTGATAACACCTTGTGGTGGTATGTCCATAGTTTGTTGCTTTAAACTTACAACACTACGAACGTGATCAAAGAATGGAACAATTATTGTAAGACCAGCATCTGCTATTTTATAGAATTTACCAAGTCTTTCAATAATGTATACCTCTGATTGTTTTACAATTCTGATTGTTTTAAATGCAATAATTAAGATAATAACTAGTAGTACACCTAAAAATATCCATGTTCCCATAAACATCCTCCTAAAATATATTAATAAATTTTTTTATCATAAATTAAATGGTATATTATTATAATTTAAGTTATACTTTTTAATGCTTAGCTCCAAAAAGCTTAACCTTAATAATAATCTGAATTTTACTTTACAACAGCTTTTACGCCGTCAATTTCTACTATTTCAACCTCTGTGTTTTCTGGAATGTCTTCATCTGTAGCAGATTTTGCAGACCAAACATCTCCATCAATTTTAATTTGTCCAGTACCTTCAATATTGTTTATTTTTGAAATAACAATTCCTTTTTTTCCAATAATTGAATAAGCATTAGTTTTTACTTCTTTTGGCACCTTGATGAATTTATCTACAAGTGGTCTTGTAAAAATTAAAAGAAGTGTAGATGTTATAATAAATACTAAGGCTTGAATAAGTATACTGTCAGTAATAAAGCTTGTAACCATTGCTAAAAGAGCACCAATTCCAAGCCAAAAAACTAAAAAGCCGATAGTTGCCATTTCAATTATAAAAAATACTCCTGCAGCTATTAACCAAAATACCCACATAAAAACCTCTCTTTTCTGACTAAACGTCTATTAAAGTGTAGAGCTAAAAACCCTAACAATACTATTATACTATATATTTATGAAAAAAGAAATACAAAAATGCAAAATAATGTAAAAATGTGGACAAAAGGGACACTCCTATTTGTCCACGACATTTGTCAAACGAATTCATAAAAATTTTTATGTAATAGCGTGGACAAATAGGAGTGTCCCTTTTGTCCACAGTGGGCTAGAAAAAAATTGTAAAGTGTGATATAGTAGTTTTATCAAAAAAATCAGGAGGTTTTATGTTAGATTTAAAACAAGACGTTCAATATGTTAAAGGCGTTGGACCTAATAATGTGGTACTTTTGCAAAAGCTTGGGATAAATACATTAGAAGATTTAATAACTTTTTTTCCAAGAAATTATGAAGATAGAAGCAAGCCTAAAAAAATAAATGAGTTAGTAGATGGCGAAGAGGCTTTAATAGATGTTATATGTGCAAGCAATATGAATGAAACTAGGTTTGCGCGTAATAAGGTTATGTTAAAAATGTTAGTTAGAGACGATACAGGAGATTGCGTGCTTACGTGGTTTAATCAAACATATTTAAAAAACAAATTTAAAGTGGGCGAAAGGTATCAGTTTTATGGCAAAGTAAACATCAAATATGGAAGAATAGAAATGACAAGGCCTGTATTTGACAAAGAAGGTCTTAGCAAGAACACAGGAAAAATAATACCAATATATCCACTTACATTTAACCTATCACAAAATAAATTGCGAAATATAATTGAAAATGGACTAAAGGTAGCTTTAGGAAAGCTTGATGAAACAATACCTGAGTATATTTTAAAAGAATATAATTTAGAAGAAATAAATAAGGCAACAAAGCAAATTCATTTTCCAGATGACTTTACAGAGTACAGTAAAGCCAGAAGAAGATTTGTATTTGAAGAATTGCTAACAGTACAACTTGCATTATCAAGCTTAAAATCTAGGTATGATAAGGAAGTAGATGGAATAGAATTTGACAAAAATGTAAAAATGTCTGACGTTATAAATTCACTTCCATTTAAGCTAACAAAAGCACAATTAAGAGTACTAGAAGAAATAGATAGAGATATGGAAAGTAACAAACCCATGAATAGATTATTGCAAGGAGATGTAGGCTCAGGAAAAACCATCGTGTCAATTATATCTGCATATAAGGCTGCAAAATGTGGATATCAAACTGCAATAATGGCACCAACTGCAATACTTGCAGAGCAACATATAAATAATTTTACTAAAACTTTGGAAAAGTTTGGAATAAGGTGCGAACTATTGCTAGGTGGAATGAGAGCAAAGAAGAGGGCAGAGGTTCTAGAAAAGTTAAAAAATGGAGAAATAGATATATTAGTTGGAACACACGCTCTTTTAGTTGAAGATGTAGAGTTTAAAAATTTGGGACTAGTTGTAACAGATGAGCAACATAGATTTGGTGTAAGGCAAAGAGCAAGTATTGTTGGAAAAGGAGCAAATCCAGATGTGCTAGTAATGACAGCAACACCTATTCCAAGAACATTGGCACTTATTTTGTATGGAGACTTGGACATATCAATAATAGATGAACTACCACCGAACAGGAAAAAGATAGAAACCTATCCAGTAACAAAAAATTATGAGAGAAGAGTAGAGGAATTTATCAGAGCAAATGTACAAAAGGGAAGACAGGCGTATGTGGTATGCCCATTAGTAGAAGAAAGCGAAGAATACGAAAACTGTAAATCGGCTACAGAACTTGCAGAAGAGTATCAAAACAAAATATTTCCAGAACTTAATGTAGCATGTTTGCATGGAAAAATGAAGCAAAAAGATAAAGACGAAATTATGGAAAAATTTAAAAATGGCGAAATACAAATCCTTGTCTCAACGACTGTAATAGAGGTCGGTGTAGACGTACCAAACGCAAACATAATGGTAGTACAAAATGCAGAACGATTTGGCTTAGCACAACTACATCAGTTAAGAGGAAGAGTTGGAAGAGGAGAATATCAATCATATTGCATACTTATATACGAGGGAAATTCTAAAACAACAAGAGAAAGAATGAAAACAATGAAAGAAACCGACAATGGCTTTATAGTAGCAGAAAAGGACTTAGAACTTAGAGGTTCAGGCGAATTCTTCGGAACTAGACAACACGGTTTGCCAGAATTCAAAATAGCAAACTTATTTGAAGACGTAGCAATTTTAAAAGAAGTACAGGACTTAGTAGCAAAAATTGAAGCAGAAGACCCAAGACTCGAAAAAGTAGAAAATAGGAAACTACATAAGCTAGTTGAGGAAAAATTCGAAGATAGGATTAGTATATGATGGCACTTTGGTGCCTGTCACAAAAGTGCCATTTGGCACCTTTGGGGACAGGTCTAAACGGGACACATTTGTCACTTTTAGGGACAGGCTTCTTTACGACAATGTTGCCAGAATTATACATGGCGTATTAGACAAAACAGAATGACAAGAGAGAAAAGAAAAACATTAATAATTTCTAATTCTAGTTAGAATTAAAATGTATGGAGGATTAAAATGAGTAGAAAAGTTTGGAAAGCAGGGACATTTATATACCCACTTCCTGCTATTATGGTATCTTGTGGAACTATGGAAAAATCAAATATTATGACAGTTGCATGGACTGGAATTATTAACACAAATCCAGCAATGTGCTATATTTCTGTAAGGCCAGAGAGGTATTCATATAATTTAATAAAAGAACAAGGAGAGTTCGTAATTAACCTTACAAACGAAAAATTAGCATTCGCAACGGATTGGTGTGGAGTAAAGACTGGCGCTAAAGTAGATAAATTTAAAGAGATGCATCTTACTAAGGAAAAGGGAGAATTTGTAAAATGCCCAATAATAAAAGAAAGTCCTGTGGCGATAGAATGCAAGGTTAAAGAAATAAAAGAGCTTGGAAGTCATCACATGTTTATTGCAGAGGTGTTATCAATAGATGCAGATGAAAAATATATAGATGAAAAAGGAGCTTTTGATATTTCTAAATGTAATTTAATTGCATACTCAAATGGGCATTATTATAGTATGGGAAGGAAAATTGGTAGATTTGGCTTTTCTGTGCAAAAGCAAAAGAAGAGAAAGAAATAAAAAAGTATGTTATACTTATGGGGCAGGTCTTTTAGACTTGTCCTTAAAATTTAGGTTGCTACAATAAGAAAAAAGATATGTCTCAATCAGACCTGTCCCGAAAGATGACAACTATGTCTCAATCAGACCTGTCCCAAAACCCGACAAACCCGACAAAAAATGATTGACATTTTAACAAAAAGATAGTAAAGTATAGGTATGTACGAAGTTTTATCCTTTAGTTAATTAAAGAAAGGAGCACACTATGGATAAAATTTATATTCCGAAACGGTTTAAGGGCAGAACGGGTTATCACATCTTTGTTGATAGGTTTTGCCGTGCAGGTCCAACAATTCCGTATGTGGAAGGAAGACGTATTAAACAGTGGAATGATACTATGCCTGAGTGGTGGCCTGACCATGATGGAGAGTATCGGAACGAGTATTTCTATGGAGGAAATCTCCAGGGGATAATTCAAAAGTTGGATTATCTGGAAAAGCTTGGGATCAATTTGCTATACTTGAGTCCAATTTCTAAGACAAAGGCAAACCACCATTACGATGTGGGTGATCAAAGAATAATTGATCCGTACATCGGCGATTGGAATGACTTTATTACTCTTTGCTTTGAAGCTCATTTAAGAAAGATGCTTGTTGCTGTTGACCTTGTGTTTAATCACATGGGGGCATGGAGCGAGTTTTTCCAAAGGGCTTTGACTGGTGATGAAAAGTACAGAGGTTGGTTCGAGTGGGATTACAATGGCAATCCTGTATATTGGTATGGATTCAAAGACATGCCTCAGTGCAATAAGTTTAACCCTGACTACCAAGAGTATTGTTGTAGTGTGGTTAAAATGTATATTGAGCATGGGGCTGATTGCATACGCCTTGATTTGGGAGAGATTCTTCCGAAGGAGTTTCTCGTAAAAATTAAGGAAAAGGCAAGAAGCATAAATTCGGAAGTACTTATTGTAAGCGAAATGTGGGATTTTGCCATAAATAGAGGTGATCCTCAAATTTATGATGGACAAGTGGATTCCGTTATGAATTATCCATTTACTGATGCAATTCATAGATGGGTACGGTATGGAAATTACTTGCACTACAATGCATACACAAGGAACATTGCAAAGTACCCGTTAGAGGTACAGGATGTTCTGTGGAACCACATTGACACACACGATACTCCTCGAGCACTTAATATGCTTCAAGGAAGAGGAATGCTCGAAAATCCGTATCAAGGGCAAATTTGGAACATTGAGGATCCGTGGAGAGGCTATAACAGTTTCGACACATTCGGTTTTAGAAAGTGGGAATCTGAAAATGATTACTGCTTGAACTGGGAATCGATAAATAAGCTGAAACTGGCCGCTCTTGCACAGTATATGTCCAAAGGCATTCCGATGACTTTCTACGGAACAGAAGTTGGATTAAGTGGATACAAAGATCCATTTAATCGCAAACCATTTCCTTGTGGAAATGAAAACCACGAACTTTTGGAATTCTACATCCAGCTTGGGCACTTAAGGAAATCTCTTAAGAATATTTTGTCTGATGGAGATATGCAGACCTTTACTAATGAGCAAATCTTTGAAATTACAAGGAGGAGCAAATATGGAATTGCTGTTGCTGTAATGAACAGGACTAATTCTGAGCAGTATATTGGTGTTAATATCCCTAATAGCAAAGTTATCTTTAGCTTAAACGGGAGCGATTCCAGAGTTCTGAAACCGTACGGAGCGATTGTTTATACTGTCACTACGTGGACCATCATCTATTAAAAATACCATGAAGCTACAAGCTGTGAACTAAAAAATTTAATAAAAGTATTGTCGATTTTTGTTTTACAATGGAGAATATAAAGGAAGTGATAAAATGCGAGGCCTAATAGGTCTCGCATTTTTAAACGAAATTGCCGTAAAACTATTGACATTTACATAAAAAAACAATATTATATATAGGAAAATTGTAGAATTTTAAAGAATAGGAGAGAGAGCAAAATGAATGCAAAAATGCTAACCTCAAAAATGGGTGGAGAACTAATAAGCTTTAAACTAAATGATGAAGAAAGAGTTCACCAAGGACCAGATTGTGTAGACGAAAATGGAAAAGTATATTGGAAAAGACATTGGCCAGTACTATTTCCAGTAGTAGGTAAGCTAAAACTAAATAAAACAATTATAAACAGTAGAATATTTGAAATGCCACAACATGGTTTTGCCAGAGATTTTGAGTTTGAGCCAATAACAAAGCTAGATAATTTTCACTCTTATGTTTTAAAAAGTAATAAAATTACGAAAAATAGATATCCTTATGACTTTGAACTATATACAACATATAGACTAGATGAAAATAAATTAACTACTATATATAAAGTTATAAATACAGGAGATGTAACTCTTCCTTTCGGAATAGGTGGACATCCAGCATTTAAAATAGATCAAGAAGAACTAAAAAAAGGAAATTATTATCTAGAGTTTGAAGAGGATGAAGACAAAATTCATTTTCTATATTTAATGGATGGACTAGTAGGAACAGAATATGCCAGAAATCCAATGTTAGATAAAAGAAGACTTGCAATAGGACCAACAACATTTAACAACGATGCTTTAATTATGAAGGGAATCACATCAAAAAAGATTAGCCTTATGAATAAAGCCACAGGAAAAAAATTGCTAACAATGGACTTTACTGGATTCCCATACTTAGCAGTATGGTCAAAACCAAATGCACCATTTATATGCATAGAACCTTGGTATTCAACTGCAGATACTATAAAAAGTACAGGTGTATTTATTCAAAAGCCAGACATTATATCATTAAAACCAAATGAGACATTTGAATGCAAGTTTACTGTTGAATTCTTTTAGACTTTAAATATTGAAAACAATTTAAGGCAATAAATTTATTGAAAGAGAAATAGACTTTATAACTAAAATACTTGCTAGATGGAGGAAATGATGGATTATATAATTAAATTTATAGCATTACTAATCGTAACTTTAGGAGTTATAATGGTATATGATGCAAGAATTATAACACGCAAACTATTTGGTTTTGGAGACCAAAACCAAGGTGCTTGGGGACTAAAAATATTGGGCTTTATAGTGGCAATAATAGGAGCCTTAGTAATATTCTTTAATATGTAAAAAATTACTATAACATAGTGGGCACGAAAAAAGTGCCCACTATACATTTTAGGCACAACTATTCTACAAGATATAAACTCGACAAATTCATTATACTAGAAAAAGAAAAAAATGCAATAGGGAAATAAAAAAAATCAAAAAATTACGCTAGGAGTATAGAAAATGTTGTACAAAAAGCAAAAAAGTTTAGTGTATTTAACGTCCTAAAAATTTTATCCTTTTATTGCACAATTTTTCTTTTTATGATATAGTGTTTCAAGAAAAACAAAACAGGAAAAAATAGGAGAAAAATATGTCAAGAAAAGCAAAAAGAGTACAAGAGAAAGTAAGGAAAAAATTTTTATATAAAATAATAGTTGTCGCAATTTTAGTATGGCTAGCATTTCTAATTCTAAAATATGCACCAAATTATGTAAATACAGACATAACAAATAAAGCAAACTTAGTTATAAACAATAGCAATGTAACAGGAGACTTAAAAAAAGATGTAATCATAGAAAATGGAGTTATATATGTATCTATGGAAGATATTGAAAACTTCTTTGATCCATACATATATTATGATGAAAAATATAATCAAATTATAACTACATCTGAAAATCAAGTTACTAGTATGGTAATAGGCGAAAATACTATGGTAAATAATGGAACTAGGGTGCAGACTTCTGGTACTGTTATAGAGCGTGACGACACTTACTATATTCCATTTTCTAGTTTTAAAGACACATACAATGTAGAAATATCATATATAGAATCTACCAATACAATAACTGTAGATTCAAAAGATAGAAGATATGTACTAGCAGATAGTGCAAAAAATAGCAATGTAAAGGCATATCCAACAACATTCTCTAGAACGGTAGATAAAATAGAAGAAAAAGAAACAGTTACAATAGTGCAAAATGATGAAGGGAAGAATAACGTTGTTAATGGCTGGGTAGAAGTAAGAACTGATACAGGCAAGCTTGGTTATGTTAAAGAGAATACTTTGGGAGATGAATATGTAGTAAGAGAAACCATAGAAAATAAAAAGCAAATAGATGGAAAAATAAGCATGGTTTGGGATTACTATTCAGAATATTATTCAGCACCTGATAGATCTGGAGAGAATATACAGGGAATAAATGTAGTAAGTCCAACATTCTTTACATTAGTAGACGAAGGAAAAGGTCAGATATATGATAATGCGGGAGAAGCTGGAAAGCAGTATGTAGATTGGGCTCATTCAAATGGGTATATGGTTTGGCCAAGCATATCAAACAATTCATATATCGAAACAACAGCAGAGATAATGCGAGACTACAACTTAAGACAGGACTTAATAGAAAATATAGTTAGCTTAATTGTGCAATACGATTTAGATGGAATAAATATAGATTTTGAATATATGCATGATGAAGATAGAGATTTATTTTCTAGATTTATAATAGAGCTTAAACCTAGATTAAATGAATTAGGAGCAGTATTATCTGTAGATGTTACTGCACCAGATGGTAGCGAAGAATGGTCTTTATGCTTTGACAGGCATGTCCTTGGAGATGTTGCAGATTATTTAGCATTTATGGCTTATGACCAACACGGAAATTCATCGGCAGTACCCGGTACTAATGCTGGTTATGATTGGGTAAAGATGAATATTGAAAAATTTATAGGACAAGAAGATGTTGAACCAGAAAAAATTATTTTAGGAATACCATTTTATACAAGATTATGGGAAGAAAATAATGGAACTTTAGAAAAATATACAGTAGACATGGAGGACATAGAAGAGGTAATTCCAGAAGGGGCGACGAGAACCTGGGACGATAATTTAAAACAATACTATGTTGAATTTGTAGAAGATGGAATAACAAATAAAATATGGATAGAAGATGCAGAATCAATAAAAGCAAAAATATCTCTTGTAAGTGAATATAACTTAGCAGGCGCAGCATATTGGGCAAAAGATAGGGAACCAGCTAGCATTTGGCCTGTTATATCAGAAGCTTTGGGAGTAGAGTAAGTTTTTTTATAATTTATTATATTAAAAGGTAGTAGGTATTTTTATTATTTATGATTTCGCCCCCCCAACATCGTACAAACTGTATGAAACTCACTATCGTTCGTTTAACAGTTTGTATACTTGTCGGTCCCCACCTTAAGGACTACATCATAAATAATAAAAATACCTACTACCTTTTATGCTAATAATAAGTCATAAAAAAAGCTTCACTAAAATATAATTAAGACAAGTATATTTTAGTGAGGTATTTGTATGGTAATTGGTTATATAAAAATTGACAACATTGAAAGTGGATTTTTCCAAAAAATAAAAGGAATAGAAATAAGAAAATTTGACAATAATTATGTAATAGCTATATCAAATAAGAATAGAATGAAAATATTAGCTAAGTACATTGAAAAACTGAAAATTGACACTTTAGTTTTTTCAAAAGAATTAGAAAATAATTTTAAAGAAGAACTTTGCTTGATGCTACAATCAAAAAAACTAAATGTGCTTAATGGCAAAAAACTTATGCAATATATGGATTTTGAAATAGTAAAATATATTTTAAATAAGCAGAATGCAACTATGAAGCAGGAAGATATCTATATTGTCTTTAAAAAAGATCAAGGATTAGATTTAAATTTCTTAAAAAGATTTATAGAAAACTTCAAAACTACTAACATAGTAACAAACGACATAGAAAGATTAAAAAATGTGCAAGATAATCTACTAGAAAATGACGGAATTTTAATAGCAGTTTCAAATAATAAGAAAAAGGCATTAAAAAGAGCAAAGTATATAATAAATGTAAATTTGAACAAAGAAGAATTAGAAAAATATGTAATAAATCGAAATAGCATTATAATAAACCTACAAGAAAATGTAAAATATGATAATCCTAGTTTTGATGGAATAAATATTAACTACTTTAATATATCATGTCCAGATGAATATATAGAGAAGTTTGAGCAAATTGGAAATTTAGAAACAGAATTCGATTTAGTAAAGTTATATGAGAGTATACTTTTGTGTAGCAGTATTCAAAAATTAAAGCTAGAAGAAGTATATGAGAGAATAAGCAAAGATGATATAAAAATTACTGAACTCATAGGCAATAACGGACCTATTTCAGATGAAGAGTTACAGAAAATTCACAAACTAAATCTTGACAAAATGCGAAAATTAGTTTAATATATAAAATGTTGTTTAGAGTAATTTTAATGTAATAGGATTTTCCTATTACATTAAATGCATATTAAGCAACGATTTTCTTTTACAAAAAGGAGGGAGACAAATTGGATACAGAAAAAGAAGTATTATTAACTCAAGAAGGTTATGATAACTTAGAAAAAGAACTAGAGTATTTAACAACAGAAAAAAGAGCAGAAATTGCAGAAAGAATTAAAATAGCTTTAGGATTTGGAGATTTATCAGAAAATTCAGAATATGATGAAGCAAAAAATGCTCAAGCTGCAAACGAATCAAAAATAGCAGAGCTTGAGAACAAGCTTAGATATGCTAAAATTATAGATGAATCTGAAATAGATACTAAAACTGTTCAAGTAGGAAATACAGTTAAAGTTTTAGATATGGAATTTAATGAAGAAGAATCATATACAATAGTAGGCTCAACAGAAGTTGACTTAAGCCAAAATAAAATATCAAACGAATCTCCAATTGGGGCAGCTCTTATGGGTGCTAAAAAAGGTCAAATAGTAGAGGCTCAAGCTCCAGCTGGTGTTATAAAATATAAAATTATTTCAATTACAAAATAGTTTTGTATAAAAAAGGTGATAGAATGAAAAATGAAATTATACAAAACTTAAGAGAATTAGACAAGTTTAAAGAAATTATAGAACAAATTGAGATGAAAAAAACCCCGATAAATATATCGGGGTTAGTATTCGTGGGAAAATCACATATAATTTCTGGTATTAAAGAAGATGTAAAAAGACCAATTTGCGTTGTTACATATAATGAATTACAGGCCAAGAATCTGGTAAAAGATTTAAGATTTTTCATAGATAAAGTAGAATACTTTGGCAAAAGAGAAATTGCTTCTTATGACTATGTTTCAGAAAGCAAGGACTTGCCATATTCAAGAATAGAAGTATTAAATAAAATTAAGAATAAAGAAGTAAATGTAGTTGTAACCACAATAGAAGCAATAATGCAAAGTATGATTCCAAAAGATGCATTATATAAGAATATACTTACATTTACAGTAGGAAACGTGTTTGAAAATTCAGGATTTACAGGAAAGAAAAATCTAAACAATTTAAAACAACTTTTACTACTTATGGGGTATGAAAGAAGTGACTTAGTAGAAAATAGAGGTCAGTTTAGCATCAGAGGTGGAATTGTAGATATTGGTCTTACAGAAAAAACAGGTGTAAGAATAGAATTCTGGGGAGATGAGGTAGATTCAATAAGGTATTTTAATATATCTTCTCAAAGAACTACCGAGATGACTGAAAAGATAACTATATATCCTGCACATGAATATATATTAGACTATAAAAAGGATAAAGAGGCAATACCAGAATATTCCAATATTGCATCCAATATTTGTAATAAAATAAAAGAAAAATATATAGACGTAAAAGGAATAAGCGATGTCAAGATAAGTGATAAGGCGAAAGAAAAGGTAGAATCTGACCTAGAAGCAATTCAAAATGGAGAATACATTAGTAAAATAGACAAATACTTTAATGAATTTTACGAAAAAGTTGGTTCGTTTTTAGATTACTTGCCAAAAAATGTCTTGTTATGTATAGATGAAAATTCAAAAATAAATCAAAGAATAGAAAATATACTAATAGAGAATAATAATTTAATAAAATCATTAGTAGAGAAAGAAAGGTTTATTCCAGAAGGAATATTAAACGTAAGTAGATTCAGCAGTGAAAATTGGAATAACTTATATAACGAAAAGCAGACTATATATTTAGAAGAAAATAACAGTAAGGAAGTAAACAAATTTGAATTTAACTATAGACAAGTAAATTTCTATAAATCTGAAATAGAAATACTAATAAATGACATAAAAAAATGGCAAAAAGAAAATAAAAAAATATTTATTTTAGCTGGTGGAAAAGAGTCTGTAGATAAGGTAAAGGAACTACTTAAAGAATACGAGATTGGAACAAATAGTAGACCTGTCCCTAAAGATGACAAAGATGGCACAAACAGACCTGTCCCAGAAAGTGCCAAATGGCACTTTAGTGACAGGCACCAATGTGCCATTTTAGAAGGAGGGCTTTCGTCTGGGTTTGAGTTCTATGATGCAAACTTGGTTGTTATAAGCTTGGCAGAGGCTTTTGAGGGAGAAGTTAAGAAGAGAAAAGCAAGTCCAACTTTTAGGCAAGGAGAGAAAATTGTATTTGCAGATTTAAAACCAGGTGATTATGTTGTGCACAAAACTCATGGTATTGGAGAGTTTGTTGGTGTAAATACAATAGAAGCAGATGGCGTTACAAAGGACTATATTAAAATAAGATACAAAAATGATGATATGCTTTATGTTCCAACCAATAACCTAGACAATGTAAGAAAGTACATCGGCGGAGGTGATACTGCTCCAACACTTAACAAATTAGGTAGCAAAGAGTGGAGTAATACTAAGGCAAGAGTAAAGAAAAATTTAAGAGAGGTTGCAAAAGACCTAATTGAACTATATGCTAAAAGACAGAAGATTAAAGGCTATGCTTTTAGCAAAGATACAGATTGGCAAAAACAATTTGAAGAGAATTTTCCATACCAAGAAACAGATGACCAATTAAGATGTATAGATGAAGTTAAAAAAGATATGGAACAGCAAAGACCTATGGATAGATTACTTTGCGGTGATGTGGGTTATGGTAAAACGGAAGTAGCAATAAGAGCAGCTTTTAAGGCTGTTATGGATCATAAGCAAGTAGCATATTTGGTACCAACTACTGTGCTTGCAAACCAACAATATGAAGGCTTTAAATCAAGAATGGAAAACTTTGGCGTAAATGTAGAGCTTCTAAATAGGTTTAGAACTAAAAAAGAACAAAACGAAGTTATAAAGAAGCTTAAACTTGGCGAAGTTGATGTAGTTATTGGAACACACAGAATCCTTAGCGAAGATGTAGTTTTCAAAGATTTAGGTTTACTTATTATAGACGAAGAGCATCGTTTTGGCGTAAAAGACAAAGAAAAAATCAAAAAGCTAAAAGCAAGTGTAGATGTGCTTACAATGACGGCAACACCAATACCTAGAACACTACACATGTCAATTCTAGGAGTAAGGGATATGTCCGTAATATACGAGCCACCACAAAATAGAAGACCAGTTCAAACTTATGTGCTAGAATATGATACAGAAGTTATAAAAGAGGCAATAACAAAAGAACTTGAAAGAAATGGACAGGTATTCTATTTATATAATAATGTGGAAAGTATTCCTAAAAAAGCAATGGAGATTCAAGAACTAGTGCCAGAAGCAAAGGTAGAATTTGCACATGGAAAAATGACAGGTAAAGAACTTGAAGATATAATGGAAAGGTTTGTAAAACAAGAAATAAATGTACTTGTATGTACTACAATATTGGAATCTGGAATAGATATACCAAATGCAAACACCATAATAGTAGAAAATGCAGATAGACTGGGATTAGCGCAACTTTATCAAATAAGAGGAAGAGTTGGAAGAAGCGACAAGCAGGCATTCGCATATATAACCTACAAAAGAGACAAACTTTTATCAGAAGTTGCAGACAAAAGGCTAAAAGCAATACGTGAATTTACCGAATTTGGCTCAGGCTTTAAAATAGCAATGAGGGACTTAGAAATAAGAGGTGCAGGAAGCTTACTTGGAGAAATACAACATGGACACATGGAACAAGTAGGATATGATACTTACTGCAACTTATTAGACCAAGTTGTAAAAGAAATGCAAGGTATAGAAGTAAAAGAAAGCGATGAAGAACCAGAAATACAAATAGATATAAATGTTTCAAGCTATATACCAGATAGCTATATAGAAAATAGTAGTCAAAAAATTGAAGTATATCAAAACATTGCGCTTTGCAGAACCGAAGAGGATATACAAAATGTAATTGACGAAATAATAGATAGATATGGTATAATGCCAAAAGAATTAGAAAATTTAATAGAAGTAGCTAGAATAAAAGAACTATGTAGAATAGCAGGAGTAGTTAAAGTATCAGAAAAGAAAAATATAATGATGTTAAATACACAATCAAATTCAAAGAGTGTAGTATTTTATTTTGATAAAAATAAATATAATCCAGAAATAGTGGATACACTAGTTAAAAAGTATGGTTATAACATTAAGTTCTCTGCAGGAATAGAACCATATATTACATTAAAAATTGGAAATGTTACAGAAGATGAGCTAATAGAAAAAATAAAGGAGTTTTTGAAAAGTGTGGACAAAGGGGACACTCCTTTTTGTCCACAGAAGTAGAAAAACAAAATAAAGTATTTGAAATATTTAGAAAAAAACGTGGACAAAAAGGAGTGTCCCCTTTGTCCACACTTGGAGAAGGAGATTATAATGCAAGTAATTTCTAGTAAAGATAATGAAATAATAAAAAAAATAAGAAGTTTAAAAGAAAAAAAGTACAGAGATATAGAAAATAGTTATATAATAGAAGGCATAAAGCTTGTAAAAGAAGCAATTGCAGAAAAGGCTAAAATAAAGCAGATCGTTATTTGTGAAGAATGTTTAGATAATGAAATAGACAAAGATACTTTGTATGAAATTGCTAAGTATGATGTGGTATATGTAACTGAAAAAGTTTTTAATTTAATAACTGATGTAAAAACTCCTCAAGGAATTATAGCAGTTGTAGAAAAAAGCAATGTAAAAAAGCAAATAGACTACTCACAAGATATAATAGTAGTGCTAGATGGAATTCAAGATCCAGGAAACTTAGGAACTATATTAAGAACTGTGGATAGTGCGAATCTAAATCAAATAATCTTATCACAAAACAGCGCAGACCCATATAATCCAAAAGTGGTTCGCTCTACAATGGGAGCAATTTTTAGGGTAAATATTATTGAGTCAGAAAACATAATAGATACTTTACAAGAAATTAAAAACAATAATTTTAAAGTAATGGTAACTGCTTTAGATGCAAAAAAAAGTATTTACAATGTCGACTATAACAAAAAAGCTATAGTTATAGGAAATGAAGCAAATGGAGTATCAAAAGAGGTTCAAGCATTGGCAGATGAAAAAGTAAAAATACCAATGCTTGGCAAAACCGAAAGCTTAAATGCTTCAGTAGCAACAGGAATAATGATTTATGAATATGTAAGAAGAAAAGTATAAATTTGCAAAAGGGGACGGGCTTAAATTATAAAAAATGGATATTTTTCTTGTATTAAGTAAGATAATATATTTTTTTGCAATTTAAGCCCTTTTTCTTTGCAAAAAAGAGAGGAATGAATTATTTATGAAAAAAGGAATTCTTGGGCTCGTTACAATTATACTTGTGCTAGCTTTAATTTTGGGAATGAAAATCATAACATCAGACAATAAAAGTTATACCCCTGAGGCAATAAGAAAGAAAATTTTATCTGCTTATGATTATACAAATTATACTTATGAATACATCCAAGATGGCGAAAAAACAACAAAAAAGGTAAGAGGTAATATAATTGTTACAGAAAATGATAAAACATATTCATGGATTGATGGTGATGCAATGTCTATGTTAACAATAGACAAAGAAAAGAATACGTATTTAATGACAAGCCTAAATTCCACAACTAAAGACTTGTTATACAAAAAAGATTTTATAGGTATAAAAGCTTCAATAAATAGTTATGGAAATAATTTAATCTATCTTGGAGACGAAAGTTTCAATGGAAGAAACTGTTTAAGAATAAGAGCAGGCGAAGATACTGAATACCTAATTGATGAAGAAACAGGATTTGTGTTAAAATATGAAGCAAGTGATGGAACTTTAGCAGAATTTAATATAGAAATTAATAATGTAACTGAAAATGATGTGAAGTTGCCAGATTTAAGTAAGTATGATAGAGTAAGATAATTTAACTAAAAAGGAGAAATAAATGAAATTAGTAGTACAAAGAGTTAAAAATGCAAAAGTAGATGTAGATGGAAAAACAGTAGGAAGTATTGAAAAAGGATTTTTAGTATTACTAGGTGTTACACATACAGATACAAAGGAGACAGCGGATTATTTAGTAAAAAAATTATGCAAGCTTAGAGTATTTGAAGATGAAAACGGAAAAATGAATTTAGCACTAAAAGATGTAGCAGGAAGTCTACTTATAGTGTCACAATTTACACTTTATGCAGATTGCTCAGAGGGAAATAGACCATCTTTTATAAATGCAGCAAAACCAGATATGGCAAATGAATTATATGAATACTTTTGCAAAAAATGTGAAGAGCAAGATATAAAAGTAGAAAAAGGCATATTTGGTGCAGATATGAAAGTGAGTCTTTTAAATGATGGACCTGTTACTATAATATTAGAGCGATAACTTCTTATACTTATGGTATCAGGAACAGTTAGAAACCATGACCAAGAGTTAATGATAAAAGCTTTTGAAATAGCTGGATACACAGAAAAAGAAAATAAATAGAAAAAAACAACATCTTTATGAATAATAGAGGTGTTATTTTTTTGTGTGAAATGTTACAAAATAGTTACAGAAATATTAAGAATATGTTACAAATACAACAAGCACTTGAAAAATGAATACAAATAGCATACAATAAAAATGTACTATTTGGGTAAAACATAAGAAAAATACAAGAATTAACATGTAAGTAAAATACAAAAGAAAGAATAAAAAGACCAAGGAGGAAATATAAAATGGCTAAAACTGTTGATACTGTAGAGAGAGAGAGAGAGAGAGAGAGTTAATTCTAGCAAATTAAGCTTTATTTGTTGTGCTCAAAATACAGTATTAGTAGGCTTTAGAAAAATAGAATTAAATAGACTATGTGAGGAAAAAAGGATGGATTATGTAACAACATAAAAGTTGTTATGTAGTCTGTCCTTTTTGTGCGTTTTAGTTCAAAATAAAAATACAATTTTGATTTTTATTTTTAAATATTTATATAAATTAAAAAAGAGAGAAAAAGGAGGAAATTAGAAATGTACAAGAAGAAAAGAACAACAGAAAAAGGGATAACATTGGTAGCATTGGTAATAACAATAGCACTAAACGCTATCGCGTGGTCATAGTGAAATAGTAAAAGCATCCAAAACGCAAA
>CALXPW010000012.1 GCA_944390365.1 uncultured Clostridia bacterium
TTCCCACATATATATTTTATATTTATTAGGCAGTTATGTCAAGTGGTTTTAGAGGATTTTTTCTGAAAACAGTTTAATATATATTACGCAAAAGTATAGTTGACATAATTCTATTTTTTTGCTATTATTATGTTGTTATCCTATGTATGGGGAGAAATAATACATACAAGTTCGCATTTTTATTTTTATTAGATAATTCTAATAAGGAGGATTTTGTTTTGTTATGAAAAATCGGATTGAAGCTATTAGCATTTTAGCAGAGTCTGGCATTCTATCTCAAATCATTACAGAGTTGGTGAATAATAATCCCATCTCCACTTCACTTGCTGAATCTATTGCAAACTATCCCGGGACTTCATCTGAAGCCCTTGCAATTTTGGCAAAGGATAAAAGTTGGGAAGTTCGTTATGCCGTTGCAGGCAATTCCAATACTTCGCCTAAAATACTTGCAGTTTTAGCAACAGATGAATACTGTGTTATTCGAGCTCAGGTAGGATATAATCCCAATACTTTGCCTGAAACGCTTGAAGAACTAACAAGCGATAAAGAATATTGGGTTCGTGAGAATGTAGCACTCAATCAAAAAGCTACTCCTAGAGTTATTGCTATTTTAGCAAAGGATGAAAATTGGTTAGTCCGTTCCATGGCAAGAAAGAATCCCAATTTTTCCAATTTGCTTTTCTAAAATACTAAAATTCGATATAGTTTTATAAGTTTAATCCGACAAACAGACGCGAAGTGAAATTCACCTCGCGCCTGTTTTTATATTTATATACAAAAATTTATCTTTCATCTTCTTCTCTGCTTTGTTGAGTATCTTCTCTACCTCTATCTTTATCTTCTTCTAATGTTCTTGTTATATTTTTTAATTGTCCATTTCTAGATAATTCATCTACGAATTTTTTATGTTCTTTCTTAGAAAAACCAATTTCTTGTGATATATCTTGTGTTTCACTAATATTCCTTTTAGTTCCTGTAAAAAATTCTATTATTCTTTGAAGTAATGATTTTTTTCTAGCTGGTGCTACTATAGCTGTTTCCAGTTTTGAATATTCTTCACTATATTCTGCACGAATAATTGGCCTATCTTTTTTTATATTACTATTATTTGTTTGCTTATTATGGATGTCACTTTTCTTATCAAATTCATTTTCTGCTTCTAAAGATGTATTTTCTAAATCAACTTGTAAAGCTCCATTTTCTACACTATGATTCCTTATTACTCTTGAACCACTTTTAAATTCACTGTCTTTTACTTGTACACCAACGTTTCCTTTTTCAATATTTATATTATTTAATACTTGCGAATCCTGTGTAAAAGACGAATCTTTCACAGATATATCAACATTTCCTCTTCCTACATTTAAATCATTTATTATGCTTGAATTTTGCGATACAGTATTGCCACTTGATTGTATGCTAATTTTCATAGTCCTCTCCTCCTCATATCTTCAAATATAATATATTGTACCACAAAATTCTTTTATTTTCAATATAACCTACTTGTATGCAAAAAACTAGTCGCTACTGTTTAACGACTAGTTCTAATATTTTCCTATGCTCTTGGATGTGTTCTTCTATAAATATCTCTTATTCCTGCATCTTGAAATTGCGTATATACTTGTGTTGATGATATATCAGAATGTCCAAGCATTGTTTGTATTGCCTTTAAGTCTGCACCATTTTGTAATAAATGTGTTGCAAAAGAATGTCTAAGTACGTGTGGTGTTATGTCTTTTGTAATGTGTGCTTGCTCTTTATAAAATTTAACAATTTTCCAGAATCCTTGTCTGGTTAGTCTTTTTCCGTTTACATTAACGAATAATGCTTTTTCGTTTTCGTCTTTTATCATTATTGGTCGTGCATCTTTTATGTATTCATTTAGAGCTGCTATAGATATAGAGCCTAATGGTATGTTTCTTTGTTTATTTGCAGATTTGCAAGTAATAAATCCATCTTCTATATGAACGTCTTCCAAATCTAGAGAAATAATCTCTGTAACTCTCATTCCTGTAGCATAAGCCACTTCTAGCATTGCTTTATCTCTAGTTCCTTTTAAGTCAACATCTTTTGGTTGGCTTAATAGCTTTTCAACCTCATCAGCTGTTAATACGCTAGGAACTCTTTTTTCTACTTTTGGTGATTGTATATTATCTGTTGGGTCATATTTCATTTTCTTTATTCTAATTAGATATTGATAAAAAGATCTAATAGAAGCTAAATTTCTTGATATCGTTGATGTTTTTTTATTTAAATCTTGTAAATGTTTCAAATATTCTTGTATTTTTGTATTATCCACTTTGTTGTAATTTATTTTATTTTGACTTAAGTAACTTTCAAATTGGTGTATATCTCTACTATATGATTGTAGTGTATTATTTGATACCCTTTTTTCATTTTGTAAAAAATCCAAAAATTGTTTAATCTGTTTTTCCATCTTTGCCATTACCCCTTCTTTTATAAATATCTAATTTATACAATTTACATAAACACTGTATATGTTATATCATACTTATTCACAAAAAGCAAATGATTTTTGTAATTTTTTTAAAAGAATTTTATAGTTAACATAAGCAAGTTAGTAGATACATAACTTTCAACCAATGATGCCACTACTAAAAGGAGACTTAACATAATTGATATTAGTGTATGTCTTATTATTTCTAGTTTTATATTTTCTCGTCTTCTGTCTTTCATAATTGATTTATATAATTTCATACAACTAATTGTCATGCAAATTATTACTGGTATGAAAATCAAATTATGTAGTAACATTGTAACTGTAAAGAATAATATTCCTTTTTGTACTCCTAGAGTAGCAATTATTGCAGATACTGAGTAGCCAATGCAAAATCCTCTAAATAGTACAATGCCCATAACTATTGGTATACCAATTACTGTAGAGCCTAGAAGCCACATTGTTATAATTAGTATAAGATTATCGCTTAACGATTTCTTTAGCAGTAGTCCTGTGTCTATATGATAATCTTGCTTTAGTAAATTTATAAATTCAGTTATGTAATTTTGTATTTCTGTAGCCTGTTCTCCATTTACATTATTTATGAATATAACTCCTGCTACAATTCCTATAATGAATATAATTATAACTATTAAATATAGTTTAAAGTTTTCATATATGTGCCTTAAAATTAAGTCTTTAACATTACTTTTTTGTCTTTTTCGTATTTCTCTCATTTATCTTCTCCTAGATATTTATTTTATACATAATATCTATTCGATAATATGAGATTTAGAACTATTTTTTTTGCAAAAGGGGACGGGCTTGTTTTATAAAAATATAGTTACTTCTATAAGTTTGTATGTTTTCTACTTTTGTCGAAGTGCTTAAGGTGGGGACCGACAAGTTTAAAAACTGTTAGACAAAACATAGTTTTGGCGTTACAGTTTTTACGCAGTTGGGGGCCGAAGACAAAATAGAAAACATACAAACTTATTCTGAATATACAATAAATTTGCAAAACAAGCCCGTCCCCTTTTGCAAATTTTTTTAGCAGGCTGTTAGTTTGCCATATACTCCACCACCACCGGCTTGTATGTGCACATTTCCAGTTCTTGCTGCTACAATGCTTTTGGCTACTTTTTCTCCTACAACTGCCTCGATGTCATCTTCCGATAATTTGTGAAGTATGTTCATTTCTGTTTCAAAGTTTGCTAATAATTTATCTATTGTTTTTCCACCTAAGCCAGGCATAAATGTAAGTGGTATTTGATATATGTATGGTGGTCTAAAGCTTGGACTTTTTGTGGTTTCTTTGTCTTTTATTATTTCTATTCTATCTAAAACTCCCATTGTAATTTTGCTACTATCACAGTCTGGGCAGTGTGTTACAGGTGGCTTGCCTTCTATTGGCTTTCCACATTTTTCGCAAAATGTTCTATGGTACTTTCCTAGTTTTGGGTCTAGTCCATAGTTTGCCAAAATTTTTCTACCATCTTCATTTTTTAGTGCTTTTAGCACTTCTTTAAAACTTATTCCGTCCAATAGCATTTTGTTATATTCCCTTGCTATTTTAGGAAGTGAATGTGCATCTGAGTTGGTTACAAAGGTACGTGTTTCAAGTTCTGATATTTCGTCTGCTAAATATGTATCTGAACTTAAGCCTAGTTCTATTGCAAATATTTTGTCAAATTTTTCTTTAAATATTTTGCTTAGTCTATCTGTACAATTTCCATAAAAGCTCTTATGCGGTGTAAATGCGTGTGCTGGTATTAGCACCCCATTATATTTTTCCACAATATCAACTAGGTCATAGGCTGATATGTCTGCCCTTTGCGAACTTAATGTAATGTTATGAATGTGTTTGCTCATCTCATTTGAGAAAGCTTTTATATCTTTTAGTGATGGAAAATAGCATAAATTATGTGCACTTCCTGTTTTTCCTTCATCATTTATTTCTGCTGTTTCTATTTCACTTCCAAGAATTATGCATATTTTATCTTTATATATAATTCCTCCGTCTTCAATTTCATAAGCTTCACCCGTTTTTAAAAAGTTTTCTATATCTTCTATTACATAAGGTGATGCACAGTCTATTATTCCAACTATATTTATTCCTTTTCTGTCTGCACACTCTTTTGCAATATTGGCAAAATTTAGTGACCTTGCTGCTGTAATTTTTATTGGTTTGCCATTTTCACTTCTTCCAATATGTACGTGCAAATCTGTGAATACTTCGTTCATTTATTTTTCCTCTTTTCTTTTTATGTTTTGGTAATTTTTTATCAAAGCCATACATTTGTTATAATTTTCTCCTATAAAACTCAAAACAAAAGACTGGCTCTTCTCTTTTTTCTCCAATCTTTTGTTAAAAATAAATATATAATTATTATCTAGTCATATCATCTTGTATATCTGAGACTAGTTTTACTGGGTCGATTTCTTCTGTTGTTTTTTCTTGAACTTGAGTAGTTTGCTTTTCTAATTCTGCATCTTTTATTTTTCCCTCAAAGTAATTTGCCATTTTAATACCTTTTATTGTATTGTTTAATTTCAAATCATTAAACTCTCTTGAAATTGCTGTTATACTTCCTACTATACCACTCATATTCTTATTTCCTCCATACTATTTATAAAGTTTTTAAACTCTTCTAAGTATCTATTGTTTTTATCTTTTAAATTTCTATATTCTAGTAAAACTAATGCTTCATCTGGTTTAAATGCAATTCTTTCTGGCCTATCCAAAAGCATACCTCCAAATTGGTCTGTTAGCTCTAAAATATCGCTTTCCTTTTCTCGTGGTTCTACTCCACTATACCTATTAACACCTTCACAAATTCGGCAGAACTTTTCGTCAAACCCTAATTTTGATAAATACTCTGCACCATCTTTTGCAAAGGATTGGACTTTAGATAAATCTTGTGGTACTAAGTTTTTCTTACAACTCCATAGTAAACTAGCTGTAATCACAACATTCTTGTCTACCCCTAAGTCGACTCTATCTATAAATAACTTGGTAAGTAGCGCCTTAAATACAACTGAATTATCAAAAAATATTCCAGTTCTCTTTTGCAAGTAATATACAATTTCCATTTTCTTTATCCAATCTTTTTCAGATAATATGTAATCTGCAAAAGTTTCGACACCCATGTTTCTTCCTCCCCTTTGTTCAAGGCTTATACTTTTGTTATGTATTAAAATCCCAAATCTATTCTAATTATATGATAAGTAATTATGTTTTTCAATAATGTTACGCAAATGTCATAAAGTTGTAACATTTGTGTAATATTTAAATTTTAAGACTGTCCCTATAAGTGCCAAATGACACTTTTGTGACAGGCACCAAAGTGCCAAAATGTCATTCATATAGTTTCAAATACATTTGGTAATCCCTTAATATTTTTCTTACATAATTTTCTGTTTCTTTATATGGTATATTTTCTATATCTGAGCCATCTGCTTTTATAACTCCATCCTTAATCCATTGCTCTACATTTCCAAGTCCTGCATTGTATGCAATAATTGCTAGCACTATATTATCGTCATATAGCCCTAGCAAATATGCAAAATACGAGGTTCCTAATTTAATATTAGTCTCAGGGTCATACAAATCATATGCCTCTATTTCTGTTCCCTCAATTGCATTTGATCTTTCTACTGCTGTTTCTTCCATTAATTGCATAAGTCCTCTTGCATCTGCATTTGATTTTACGTTTGGGTCAAAATTACTTTCAGCTTTTATTATTGCATAGACTAAATACTTGTCTATGCCATTTTCTTCTGAATATTTTTCTACATATTCCGAATATTTTGTAGGATACATATATTTTAATATTATATCTTGAACTCTAATTATTTTAAATAATACTAACCCGAATTGTCAGCAAAAAAATCAGTATAACTAGCATTATAATAAACTTCTTTGTCATTTGCACTCTCCTTTTTTATTTTGCATCGTACCAGTTGTTTGCTTCGGATATTTCTACTTTAAGTGGTATTTTTAATTTCATTGCACTTTCCATTTCTTCTTTTAAGATAGTTTCAACTTGTTCTTGACATTCTTTTTTTGCTTCTACAATTAATTCATCGTGTACTTGCAATATTATTTTGGCATCAAGCTTTTCTTTTCTTAGTCTATTAAATACATTTATCATAGCAATTTTCATTATATCTGCTGCCGTACCTTGTATTGGGGTATTCATTGCTGCTCTTGCGCCAAATTGTCTAACCATGTAGTTGTTTGAGGTTAGTTCTGGTATATATCTTCTTCTATGGAACAAGGTTTCTACATATCCCTTTTCTCTTGTTTCATCTACTATTTTGTCCATAAATTTCTTTATTCCGCTATATTTTTCTAGGTATTGCTCTATGTATTTTTTAGCTAATTTTTTGCTTATGCCTAATTGCTCTGATAGTCCAAAGTCACTTATTCCATATACTATGCCAAAGTTTACGGCCTTTGCTGATGTTCTTTGCTCTTTTGTAACCTCTTCTATTGGCACATCAAATACTTTTGAAGCAGCTTGTTTATGAATGTCTTCATCATTTCTAAAAGCTTTTAGCATAGTTCTATCTCCGGAAATATGTGCTAATACTCTAAGTTCTATTTGTGAATAGTCTGCATCTATAAATATATATCCATCTGCTGGTTTGAATGCTTTTCTTAATAGTTTTCCTAATTCATATCGTGTAGGTATGTTTTGTAAGTTTGGCTCAGTACTACTTATTCTTCCAGTAGCAGTTATAGTTTGATGAAAATATGAATGAATTCTATGTGTTCTTTCGTTAACATAAGTTAGTAAGCCCTCAACATAAGTAGAATTTAGTTTCATTAAGCTTCTATACTCTAAGATTTTTTCTATTACAGGATGCTCTGGTTTTAGTTTTTCTAATATTTCTACATCAGTAGAATAACCATTTTTTGTTTTTTTGTAGACTGGTAGTTTTAATTTTTCAAAAAGTATTGTTCCTAATTGTTGTGTAGAGTTTATATTAAATTCTTCTCCACATAAATTATAAATTTCCGTTTTTAAGGTTTCGATTTGCTCCTTTAATTTTGAACCAAAGCTAATCAATTCTTCTTTGTCTACATATATACCATTTACTTGCATTTCGCCAAGGACTTTTACAAGTGGCATCTCTATTTCATTAAATAAGTTGATAGAGTCTATTTTGCTTAATTCTTCTAATGTTTTTTCTGATACCTTTTTTATTAGATATACTTTAAATCCATAGATATATTTACTATTATCGTCATTTTCTTCCTCTTGAAATAAATTTAATTGTTTATTCTTTTTATTATCCTCTTCATATTTTCCCAAATACTCACTTGTATCAATACCTAAATATTGATTTGACACATTTTCTATTGTAAAATTGCTATTTGTAGGATTTAAGTCATAAGCCGCAATTTTTACATCATAATATATGTTATTTATTTCTATTCCTAATTCTTTAAGTAGTACATAGTCTTCGGATATATTATAGCCATATTTTTTTATTTCTATGTCCTCAAAAATCTCTTTAAAATATTTTGTAAGTTCTTCTTCTTTTAATTTTATGTAATATGAGGCATTATTTGCATCATCATATATACTTATTGATTTTATTTTTTTCTTTATTATTTTATCACTATTGTTTATATCTTCTTTTTCTAATATATATATTAATTCTTTTTTAGTTTTAATACTTTGCAATATGTTATTTAGCTTGTCTAATGTGATTTCTTTTATATCTACTAAGTTTGACAATTCTTTCTCTTCTTGTTCAGTTTGCAAGTTAAACCTGTCTATAAATCTATGAAAATTTAGTTCTTTAAATTTCTCGAATAGCTTTGAGTTGTTCCATTCTTGCATTTTTAAATCTTCAATTTTTTCGTGTAAAGGTACTTCTGTATTTATAGTTCCTAGAGTTCTAGAAAGAAGTGCTAATTCTTTATTTTCTACCAGCTTTTCTCTTGTTTTATCTTTTAAATTGTCTGTTTCGTCTTCTATTGCTTTATATAGATTGTCTATTGTTTTAAATTCTTTTATTAAACTTAAAGCTGTTTTTTCACCTACACCTGGTACACCTGGGATGTTATCAGATGTATCTCCCATAAGCCCTTTTACTTCTATTAACTGTTCTGGTTCAATTCCATATTTTTCTTTAATTTCTTCTTCTCCAAAAGTATCAACCTCTGTTTTTCCAACTTTTGTATGAGGTATCCTAATAGAAATTTTTGAAGATGCTAATTGAAATGTGTCTCTGTCTCCAGATACAATTGTTACATCTAATCCCGCTTTTTCTCCCTCTTTGGCTAAGGTTCCTAATATATCGTCCCCCTCATAACCTTCTTTTTCTATTATAGTAATATGCATCAATTCTAATATTTCCTTTAAAATAGGCATTTGTTCTGCAAGTTCATTTGGCATTCCTTTTCTTGTTGCTTTATAGCCCTCATATAATTTATGTCTTGCTGTAGGTGCTTTTAGGTCAAATGCAACTGCCATATATTCTGGATTTAAGTCATCAATAACTTTAAACATTATTGCTAAAAATCCATATACGGCATTTGTGTATTTGCCATCTCGTGTCGTAAGCATTTTGTTACCCATTATTCCATAAAATGCCCTATTTAATATACTATTACCATCTATTAAAACTAATCTAGACATTGCTTTTCTCCTTCATTTTGAAATGTACTCACATACTATATCACACTTTTTTTATTTTAGCTATATTATATGAAGATTTTTTACATAAGAAAAGTGAGTTTGCAATAAGTGTGGACAAAAATGTGTGTCCCTTTTGTCCACACTTATTGCAAGAATAGATATGCATAATAAGCGATAAAGATACAAATCATTACTATGCCTTCTTTTCTAGATATTACATTATCATTTTTAGCAAAAACATATAGCACAAGTGATGAGGCAAATACAGCTATTATATCTATAAAATTAAAGCCTTGTAGTTCTATTCCTCCATAAAATACTATTGGTAGTCCTAACACAATACAAATATTAAATATGTTAGTTCCTATAATATTTCCTATTGCTATATCAAATTCGCCTTTTTTTGCACTTGCTGCAGTAGTTATCATTTCTGGTAGTGAGGTTCCTATTGCTATTAACACCATTGTAACAATTTTATCACTAATATTTAGTTTATATGCTAATGATGTAGCATTATTTACAATTAAATCACTACTAAATATTATTAGAACCAAACTAACAATTAAAAGCAAAATTGCCACAATTGGATTTTCAAATTTTATCTTAACATCTTCATCAGAACTTTTATTCCTGTGTTTTAGTAATTGAAATAAATACAAAACAAATATAAAGAACACAAGTATTAGTACTACTCCATCTGCACGTGAAAATCCATTTGGTGTAGCTGGATTAAAAAGGCTATCTAGCATTAAAATTGAAAAGACTGTAGTAATTAAAAGGAGTATTGGAAGTTCTTTTTTTATTGTTTTATGCCTTACTTTAATCGGCCTTATTACACAGGCTAATCCAATTATTAGAAAAACATTTACGGCACAACTTCCTATAATATTTGCAAATGCAATTTCTCCGTTTTGTGAAGCTATACTTTGAAACGAAATTGCTATCTCTGGTGCACAAGTTCCAAATGATACTATTGTTAACGCTATTAGCATTTTAGGTAGATGGCATTTTATTGCCAAAGAGGATGCACAATCAACTAATAAATCGGCTGATTTTATGATTATGGCAAATCCAATTATCAACATTATTATTTCTAGCATATATATTCCCTTCAATACTTATTTTTGATTGTTTTACATCAAAGTTTAAATATGTATTTTATTCTTTTTATATATTATTTATTATCCCCTTTTTATGTTACTTCTATTTTTCCTATATAGTATGTGTGCTATTTTCAAAAAAATACATCTAGAAAAAAATATAGACTCTAATTTTTTTAATTAGAGTCTATTTCTTAAATGTTATTTTGTAATTTCTTGCTCAAGAGTTTCAGCATTTTCTGCAATAATCATGTAAACAGTATTTCCAACAGTTCCTACTTTTCTATTTTGTACTAATTCATATTGTTCTGGTAAATATGTGCTCCATTGTTCTTCATATTGTTTTGCATAATTATCTAGTTCTGCTTTAACTGTGTCTACTGTTCCGTCTTTTGCTTGAATTAGGACATACATAGAAGCTTGTACATTCATCATTGGCATTTTTCCAGAAACTTTTTCTACATTGTCTGTGTTAATTCCATATAATGAACCTAAAAGCTCTGTTGTAATATCTGTTGTAGACATTTCATTAAATGGTGCACTATTTGCAAGTGTTTGGCTCGCTGTATCTATATCTATTGTCTTTGTTTCCTCTTTATTATTGTTTAATAGAAAATAAATTCCTACTCCAATTCCTGCAATTACTAGTATTACAACTATTGCAATTAAAATCTTTTTACCCATTTTTCTTTCCTCCTATAATTTTCTCGTACCTACTTTAACATAAGTATTAAAAAATTTCAACTATTTTTAGTATATCTATATTTTTTTCAATTATACTGATTTATCTTTATTTATTTGCTTAGAATATCTGTCTTCCTCTGAACTCTTCCTATTTTACTGTCAAAATTTGCGTATCATGGTATTACTCCTTAAAGCAGTTGATATTACTACATTTCGAGTCTATTATAATTGAGTAAAGCCACATATTTATTAGTATTTCAAAAGTTCATGTTTTCCTTCATATATATGGTTTTGTTCGTTTTTGCGGTTATAATATATAACCTCATTTCTTTTCATTCAACTTTTTTGTTTCTAAAAGTAATTTATCAAAATCTGATGTTATTTTTTGATGTTTGTTAAATTTGTTATATTCATTTTCCGCTTTTTCTTCAGCCATTTTTCTGGAAATCTTTCCATTGTCTTTTAATATATCATATTTTCTAAATTCCAAGAATTCATTAACACTTCTTGCAAATTCTTCCATTGTGAAGGTATTTTCTCTTTCCACTAAATCTTCTATATAGTCAAAATAACCTGAAACTGCTCTCTCTAGTTTTTTTATTTGTTTTTCTTCTAAATAGTTTTTTGCTATCATTACGTCTGATTTTAAAATTCTTCCGTCTGGTGAATTTTTCCATGTTGTTAATCCCATATTTTCTTTCGTATGATCTGCTTTTTGATATATGATTTCTGCTGCTGTGTTTCCTGTTATTGCATAATGGAATTTATTTTGTATCATAGCATAAAATTTCTTTGTAATTTCTGAATCTTTATCATAATCAATACTGCATTCTGCAAATATATCTGTTATCTGTTGCCAAATTCTTCTTTCGCTTGTTCTAATTGAACGAATACGTTCTAAAAGTTCTTTAAAATAGTCTTTTCCAAATTTAGGTCCATTTTTTAATAATTCATCATTTAAAACAAAACCTTTTTTTATGTATTCTTTTAATGTATTCGTTGCCCAAATTCTAAAATCAGTTGCCTCTTTTGAGTTTACCCTATATCCAACAGCTATTATTGCATCTAAACTATAAAAAGTTAATTCTCTTGAAACTTTTCTGCTTCCCTCATTTTGAACTGTTCGAATTTTTCGAATAGTTCGATTTTCTTCTAATTCATGAGTTTCAAAAATTTCTTTCAAATGATAATTTATAGTATTTACTTCAACATTAAATAATTTTGACATGGATTTTTGAGTTAACCAAAAATCTTCATTATCATATAATACTTCTACAGATATATTTTCATTTTTCTGACTTTGATATATAATTAAATCTCTTAAATCTTCCAATTTGCTCATTTTTCACACTCCTTTCTTAAAATTGTTTCATTCTATAGATTCCACGTTTATTAAATCCTCTCATAGTTGGATATTCTTTTTCCATAAATTCCGCCAATTTTTCTACAATTTTATCTCCTCAATTATTATCATTAACTTTTTCACTAATATACTTGCCAAAATACCAATATAAAGAAAATTACTATTTAGCTTTTATTTTCTATAATTTTTTCTAATTCTTTCATTGATTTATTAATATACTTTCTATTAATACCTATAATTGGTATCTCTAAATCTTTTATCTTATTATAAAGTTTATCCATAAACAAGCCTTTTCTTTTTTCCATTCCATGATTTGTATAAATATAATTTACACAACATGATGGAGACTGTTCAATTCCTAAAATTGCAATTACATTATAGTTACTTTTGCATATCATATGAACTTGTTTCGAAACCTCGTCAGCTAAAACCTCACAATGTTCATTAAACTCTTTTGTATTATATTTGCTTATTCCATTTGGCTTCCTAATTAAAGAATCCTTAAATAAAGCTTCTGCACATGGCATTTGTATTATATTAATGTCGTTATCTATTAATAACTGCACGATTGGTTTTATTGAAGATTTCCATTCATATTTTACTATTCCTTGTGCCTGATATGCTTGTGCTATTAGGCAAAATGGAATAAATACAAACTTTTTACTCCTATTACTCATATAAAATCTCCGTTTATTATTAAATTTTTATATCTTTTAAGTATTTCTTTAGCTTTCTGTTTCAAGTATTTTTCATAAACATTAACTGTAGCCATAAGTATATCCTCATTTTTATCTAGAATAGGCACTCCAAGTAAACATTGTGATTCTAAAGTTTTAGGTACAATCCCTCTTAATAACAATTCATTTTTCAATTTCCAGTCATCCATTTCATTTTCTAATGGGAAATTTATACTTATATTATTTTAAGTAAATAATTTTTCAAACTTATTTAACATTTCTTTTTGTTCTATTGCAAATAATTGACTTCTTCTAGCTCCATCAAAAACTTTTCTTATATTGTATTGATTGCATAATATTATGCTAGCTATATACATACTTAATCTACATGCTAAGCAATTAAATTGTGAAATTGTAATATCTCCATAGTTTTCTTTTATATAACTGCTTGTATAATTATAAAATGGATATATAAATTCTCTAAAAAAGCCAGCAATGTTTTTGATTCCTATATTTTCTATTTTTGCACTGCCATATTTTTTTATTAATCTTTCTATTGTGTTATTTACATTTTCTGCCTTAAGTCCACATCCATTTTCATAAGTTACTAAATAAAGTTTATAATTACTATCTAACAGTCTTAAAGCAACAACTAAAGAATCTTTGCCTCCTGAAAATAATACTAGAGATTTTTCCTCATCTTCCATTAATTTTTCTCCTTTTACTAATATTACTTCTATAAATTAAATATTTCTGAATAAATTTATTTGTCTAAATTCTCTATCTTCCATACAAATTACTAGTTATCTTTTTATTTCTTCTTCAAATCTTTTGAATAATATATCATATCAGTACAAATTAGCTCTCCATCTTTAATTTCTTCATCATAATTATCTATAAAATAATTTTTTATTGTTTTCTCATATTTATCAAATCCTTGCTTAACATAGAAAGGTATGTTATTTTCTGTTGTTCCTACAATCATCTTATCATATTTTTGTTTATAGTTTCCACATAAGTGCTTTAGCAATCTTTTTGCATAACCTTTATTCCTATATTCTTTTTTTGTAACTAAATTTTTTAATTCTAATGTTTTATTATCAATGTGCAAAATTACTGCCAAAGAAATAATCTCATCATTTAATTTTAATCCATACACATCAGAATCGTTCAAATACTTCATAATACTAGTTTTTGATGGATCTGCCTCTAACAGCATATCTATGTAATCTTCTTTATTTGCTATTCTTTTTACCTGTGGTTTTTCTTCTTTATCAATCTTTAAATCCGTTGGTATATCTGGTTTTTCTTTATTGGGGTTATAATATCTAATTTCCTCTGAAAATATACATCCACAATATTTTTGCATATACAAGCCAATTTCTCTTGCTTTTGCTTGTCCTTCTCTGAAACCTACTCTAAAGTCTCTATATAAAAATTTTAAGCCATATTTTGTGGCGATTTCTTCACATACTGCTTTTAGCTCTTCGTGCTTTTGGTATGGACTTACTAAAAGAGTGGTTGTAATAGTGTCATATCCATTTTCTTTAGCATATTTTGCAGTTTGCTCTATACGTACTCTATAGCAATAATTTACGCATCTATTTTTTAAATCACAAATTACATTCTTACAAAATTCGTCCAAACCATAATTTTCTTCAAAAATAGCTTTTACTCCAATAGATGCTGTATATTCTTTTAAGCAATCTCTCCTTGCTTTGTATTCCATATATGGATGTATGTTTGGATTATACCAATATACCGTTGGCTCTATTCCTTCCTTTCGTAAAGAATCTATGCAATAAACACTGCAAGGTGCACAACAAGTATGCATTAGTAATTTCATTTTACTTCATTTCCTTTCTGATTTTCTATTATTTCTACTTCTTCTGTTTTGTTTAAATTACCATCTTTTATGCTAAATAGCTTTAGTAAAAAAGTACCTGTTCCCATATAAAATACAATTAAATTTCTCCAAGTAAACCAGAAGTGAAACCATGTATGATTCACCATAACTAAAAACCACGCTATTGGCATAAATGATATTATTAAATATGGAACTGCTGATTTAATGTTTAAAGTTAGGTTTTTATGATTTTTGATTATGTAATAAATAACATACACAACTAAGATAGCAAAGAATTTACTGGTGTTTTTCAATGCCCATATCCAATTATTTAATAACCCCTCATACCATGCTAAATTTTCAGAGCTACTTCCTTGCGAACGGAAAATAAATTGTACTATTGATTTATGCATTAAATTTCTATCATATAATATGTCCACAATAATCCATTTTGCTAAATTTGTTGCTATCCAACCTATTCCCCAGAGTAAAGTATTTACTATTATAAATTTAATTGTTTCTTTTAATGACATTTGTTCTTTTTCCTGTTTTAATAGTAAATATATTATCATAGGAACTCCTAGAGTAATTATAGGATGTGTTAGTAAATCAAAATAACATGTTACCATTCCTATTACGAAGAAATATAATCCTATATTTTTTATTTTTTCAGATCTAATGCAAATAACTATAGAACTAATCATGCAAATTATAAACATCATTAATCCCTGTAACGTAAAGCCCATTAAAAAATATTCTGAAGCTAATAATGCTAAAATTACAACAAAACAATATTTAAAACTGACTTTTTTATACAATAACATCAACAAAATCATTGCTAACAGTGCAAGTATAGCTACCATAATTTCTCTAATTTCATTAAAGTTAAAAAATATTAGTAGTGGTCTTAATAAAGCAACATATCCATGCCAGTATCTCGCATATTCATAGCATTCTGTTATATCATTATTCACAGTATGTATTAGTTGATCTTGTATAATATATTCTTCTTTAGGTTCTATTTCAGTTTCTATAATTACGTCTTCATATATAGTTTGGTTCTTTTCTGGTAAGTAATTTCTTCTTCCTAATAATGCTGACTCTAACACATTATTTGGATTCATAGAATAAGCATTATTTACCATTAACGTATCAGTATCATTATCAAAAAATGTATTTAGCACTTTTGCTGGATTTCCCAAACTTTTTAGTATTATTGCACTTTCTTCTGTATTTTTCTGTATCCAATCTCTTGGAAATAAAGAGCTTAGTACTAGTGCTAATATAAAGATTGCTATTATAATTATAAATATTATAAAATATTTTAATATTATTTTCATTTTATTTTTCCTCTAGCTGCTTTATTGTTTTTTCTTCTAGTATCTTACTTGTAACTATTAATATACAGATTATAGATATAATAAATAATCTATAGGTAAATGTCATATGAGTATATGAATGTTGTTTTATTACCAAATACCAGATTATTGGGAAAAAGAATATAATTATGTAAGGAAAACATTTTTTTATATTTTCTTTAAAATCTATATCCTTTTTGTGATTTTTAATTAACATCGCAATTAAATATAAAATTGCAATTGTCAATATTGCAAAAATTACATTATTCGATAAATACTCCATATTTCTCTTTATAACATCTACAGGAGAAAATATCGCTTTACCATTATATGTTGGTAATTCACTTCTAAATAAAGCTTGCTCAATTGCTTGTGAAATTATAGGTCTACCATATAATATTTCTGTTATTATCCATTTGCTTATCCATGTGAAGCCATACCCCAAAGACCAAGATATTCCTATTTTTATAATATCCACAATATATTCTTTTATATTTGCCTTTTCTTCTTGCTTTTGAATTATTAAAAAATATGTTATTGCTGTAATTCCCAATGTTACTAAAGGTGCTGTTAACAAATCAATAAAATTAGAAATAGAACCTACTACAAAAAAGAAAATTCCAATGTTTTTCTTGGTATTTTTCTTTAGTAGCAAAATTATTGAACTAGTAAATGCTACTAAAAATATTAAACATTCATTTATTGATTTTGTAACAATGAATATGCTTATAGATAATAACCCAATTGCATATATAATTCCACTTAATATACTTATTTTTTTACAAATTAGAACTATAAGGCTTATTATACTAATTGTTGTTAAAATAAATAATAATACTCTTATTCCACTATAATTAAAAATTGCAAGTAAAGGCCTTAAAATTGTTAAATATCCATGCCAGTATCTAGCATACTCATACGAATCCTCTATATTATCTCCATGCATTAATCCGTACAATTCTTTAGTTTGATATAAATCTCCATTCTCTTTATTTATATATTTTTCATTTGCGCCTAAATTATATTGACTATCTGGATAAACCACTTTTGTTTGCCCTGGTATATAGTTTTTTCTAGCAAGTAATGCTGATTCCAAAGGTTTTGCATTATCTATTGAATATGCTGTGTTTATCATTAGAGCATCAGTAAATGTAAAAATACTTTCCTCTTTATATCCTAAGTTGTAAAACACTCGCTCTCCTTCTTCATTTAATGTTTCCGAACTTTCTCTTACATTTTTCTCTAATGCAGATGATGGAATTATACTAGAAACTGTTAATGTTATTATATATATCCCAATTAAGATTATGAATACTAGAATATATTTAATTGATATCATAATTATATTCTTTACCTTTTTCTTCATATGATTTATTCTCCCCTTTTTCCATTTGTTTAATATTAAAAACTACATTGTTCATATTCATCATTTCCATTATCTCCATCATATTTTATACCAATGTGTTTATATGCTGCAGGAAGTGCTATTCTTCCCCTTACAGTTCTAGAGATAAATCCTATTTGTATTAAATATGGCTCGTACACATCTTCTATTGTATCTACTTCTTCACCTAAAGTAGTTGCTATAGTTTCTATTCCTACCGGTCTTCCTCTGTATTTTACAATTAAAGTTTCTAATATTCTTCTATCAATTTCGTCTAACCCTAAATCATCTATTTCTAGTTTATTTAGTGCAATTTTGGTTATTTTTAAGGTTATATTTCCGTCTCCTAAAACAGCTGCATAGTCTCTTACTCTTTTTAATAGTCTATTTGCAATTCTTGGTGTTCCTCTTGACCTTCTTGCAATTTCTATGGCCGAATCATTATCTATATTTATTTCCAATATGTTTGCAGACCTTTTTATTATTGTTGTTAGGTCTTCTGTATTATATAATTCTAATCTATGTACAATACCAAATCTATCTCTAAGAGGTGTTGAAAGTGATCCCGCTTTTGTAGTTGCTCCTATTAAAGTAAATTTAGGCAAATCCAATCTAATAGACCTTGCACTTGGTCCTTTACCTATTATGATGTCCAAAGTATAATCTTCTAGTGCTGGATATAATATTTCTTCTACGCTTTTATTTAATCTATGTATTTCGTCTATGAATAGCACATCAAATTCAGACAAATTTGTAAGTAATGCTGCCAAATCCCCTGGTTTGCTTATTGCTGGTCCAGAAGTTATTTTGATGTTGGAATTCATTTCATTTGAAATAATATTTGCTAGTGTTGTTTTTCCAAGTCCTGGAGGTCCATATAAAAGTACATGATCCAATGGTTCTCCTCTCTTTTTTGCTGCTTCTATATATACTTTCATGTTTTCCTTTACTTTATCTTGTCCAATATACTCATCTAAAGTTTTAGGTCTTAAAGAATTTTCTAGTCTTTCTTCGTTTATATCATTAAGTTCTGGGCTTATTATTCGTTCTTCGTCCAATTGTTTTCCTTCCCTTCTTGTATATTTTAATCCTGCTTTCGTATATGTTTTTCATCAATCTTATCCTCTTTTTTTAAATCATCGTCACTCATCAGTTTTGTTACATCTTTATATCCTATTGCAACTATTGCAATAATTAGTAATGCAAATGATAACGCTTTCCATATACCACTTTCAAGTAATATTACTGCAAACATACCTAAAATTGCAGTTATTCCATACATTATAAGAACTGCTTGCTTCTGTGTATAACCTTTTGCCATAAGTTTATGATGTAAATGGCCTTTATCTGGTTTAAATACTGCTTTAATAGATTTACCTTTTATTAGTCTTCTAAATATTGCAAAAAGTGTGTCAAATATTGGCATAGCAAGTATTATGATTGGCGCTATTAAAACTAATGCAGTATATGTTTTTGCCACACCTAATATAGAAATTATAGCTAAGGCAAACCCCATAAAGTTAGAACCCGTATCTCCTATAAAAGTTTTAGCTGGGCTAAAGTTAAATGGTAAAAAGCCAACTAATGCACCAGCAAGTGCAGTAATAAGCACTATTGCAATTAGTGGAGAACCATTTAGTGCAAATACCATTAGCAATGATAAACATGATATTAAAGTTACTCCTGATGACAAACCATCTAAGCCATCAATTAGGTTTATGGCATTTGTTATACCCACAATCCAACAAACAGTTAATATATATGAGAATATATCTCCCATTATTATTTTTCCTTCTGTAAATGGAATAGATATGTTCTCTATTTTTACACCACAAGCCACAACTATTATTGATGCTATAATTTGCGCAGTAAGTTTTACCCAGCTTGGCACACCTTTTACATCATCTACATAACATACTAGTCCTAGAATTAGTGTTCCTAAAAAGAAGCCTATCATTTTTAAATAATAATTTTCTTCACCAAATAAGTTTAATTTTCCTTCTATTGATGTAGTAATAAACAAATATATTATTGATACTACAAATCCTGCAATTACGGCAAGCCCACCTAATCTTGGCATTGGCTTTTTATTTACACGTCTATCATTTGGTATATCTATTGCTCCTACTTTTTTTGCTAGTCTCATTGTGTGTGGTGTAACTACAAAAGTAGTTATAAAAGCAAGTAAGAAAGCTATTGCTATATCTCCCCACATATCTTAGTTCCTTTCTTTTAATCTATAATCTCTACATTATATCCAATAAATAATCCATTTTCTATTACCCCTGGAATAGCTTTAATATCTTTTTCTAGTTTTTCTGTAATAGTATTAAATTTTACATCTAATATTAAGTTTCCATTTTCTGTTATTATTGGTCCTGCCTTATTTACAGCTTGTCTTAAGGCTATCTCTTTTGCTCCTAATCTAAAAAGCTCCTCTTTTACATAGTTTATTGCATCTGGATAAATTTCCACAGGCACTTTATTTTTTTCTCCTAATTTATTTACTCTTTTACTACTATCTATTAAAATATATGTAATAGGTGAATTAACAATATTTAGTTTTTCTTTAAACATTGCTCCACCTTTTCCTTTTATTAGCCAGTTATTACTATCTACTTCGTCTGCTCCATCAAATGACCAATCTGGCTTTTTTTCGCTTAGGTTCGCTGTTGGAATTTCTAAATATGCACAAAGCATCTTTATTTCAAACGAAGTTGGAATTGCTATTATTTGCAAATTTTCTTTTTTTATTTTATCTGCTATTGCTATTGTTGCTAAATATGAAGTGCTACCCGAGCCAAAGCCTATTACTTGATTATCTTTAACTTTTTCTGCTATTTTTTCAGCTACTTTCTTTTTTTCTTCTAAATGTTCAATGCTATCTATTCTTATTTCTTCTAATAATTCTTTATCCCAATTCATAAGTTTTCCCCACCTTTGCTTATTGCTTTTACTTATTATTTTAGTTTATTTGAGAAAATTTTTTATCTTTTTTTCCAAACTTATGTAGAATTATATCATTATATTTTTAGTTAGTAAACCTTATTTTGGAAGATTTTTTCAATTAGTGCTACGTAAGCTACGTTCTTTAGATTTTATATAATAAGGTAGTTGCTTTCTAGGTTAGAGTAGCCTTCTAAAAAAACATGAAAATATGGAATGGAGAGTGATTTGAGTATAGAAATTCTAAGAAAATTTTAGTAGGGAATCTCGAAGCCTTTTGAGGGCGCTACTAAAATTTTTCATAGAATTTCTACGAAAATCAGCTGGACCGACATATTTGAAATGTTTTTTTTGAAAGCTACTCTAACTTAGAAAAAAATCAAGCCGTAAATATTCCTTAAAATCTACAGTCTGTAGCTTACATAACACTAATTGATTGCAAAGTTAATACCTCTTGCAACAATATCCTTCATTTTCTCAATTAAGTTATCTATTTCCTTTGGTGTTACTATAAAATTATATTCTTCTGGTGCTAGAATTTCCTTTATTATTTGATATTTATCCTCTTCTTGAAGTCTATTTAAAAAGTCGTTTGATTTTCCATTTTCTTGTGCTTTTTTTATAAATAGAGTTAAACTATCTGCTGCTATAGTTGCTGCTTCAACAACCGTAGGGATTCCCATTGCTATTACAGGTATACCCAATGTGCTTTCAGTAAGTTCTTTTCTTGCATTGCCAACACCAGCTCCAGGAACTATACCGGTATCTGCTAATTGCACAGAACTGCTAATTCTTTCTATGTTTCTTGAAGCAAGAGCATCAATTATTATTACTAATTTAGGTTTAACATTATCTACAATTCCTTTTAAGATTTCCATAGTTTCTATTCCTGTTGTTCCAAGAACTCCAGGAGAAATTGCACTTACTTCTCTAGTATTCTCATCTAAAACTTCTGGCATATATTCTAGCAAATGCCTTGTAATATCAATTTCATTAATTACTTTTGGTCCTAATGAATCTGGAGTTACATATATATTTCCAAGACCTACAATAAGTATTGAATCTTTTTCTGCTACGTGTTTTGCAAGTAAAGTTTTCAGTTCTTTTGTAACAACTTCAGATGTTTTTTGTATTTCTTCTTCATTTGCTATTTTTAAATTTTTTACATCAACTGTAATATAGTTACCTTTCTTTTTTCCTATTGCTTCTTCACCTTTTTCATTTGTTATTTTTACTCTAGAAACTGAAATATTATCATCTATCTTTTCCTCTTCTGTTTCAATTCCATCAATATCTTTTTCTATATTATGTGCTTTATTATACAAATCTCTTCTTTCTAATGCTAAATCTGTTCTAAAATTATACATAATACCTCCGTTCGAGCAATGCTCTTTTTTAATTTTTATTAAATCTTTCTATTATTTTTATATAAAAATTAAATTTTATTCATTTTATTATTAATTATATTTCTTCTATACTCTAATTAAATTATTGACCACCACTATTTACAGTAGTATAATATCTTATATCCGTTTTGTAATTAAACTAATATGTGGAGGAATTATGTTATGCTTACAAAATATAGTCTTAAGCGTACTGGTATCATGACCTATAGCAAAGTGGATTATGATGAAAACAATCCTTATTTTTTTATTATCGTAGACTCAAAATATTTATACGAATCTCGGGTTTGGGTTGATTTTCAGAATCCCGAAGTAATGTATATCGATGATTTCGGTCTGAAAATTGACACTAAAAAATTTAACGAATTAATAAGTAAAGAAAATTCTATATTCTTTGATTTGATTCTCAATTCAAAGAATGCAAAAGTATTTAGAATTCGTAGAACTGCTGAAGTTTTTGCTAAGAAGCATAATTTCCCTTGGATGCCAATTAAAACACCTAAAGGAATGCGTTATGTAATTATAACTAATCCTCCTCGGTGTTGCACCTTGGATGCAATCCAATATAAAGAACCCAACAATCCATTTGTTTAGTTCTTTTAGCAAAATGGTTAAGGGGTACTCGTAAATTTGAGTACCCCTGTTTTTTTGTATATATTATGAGCAATATCTACAAAGCACTGCTTCTAAACCAATATCTATATCTATTAGTCCTACTTTGTAATTGGCATCTAAGTTTATAAATTCTTCCATTATTTTTCGTATTTCTACTTCTGTAAAATATCTAGCTTGTGCTTTATATTTATTAACTAAAAACATTTGATTTGGTTTTAGTTTCATTGATGTTGCCAAGTCTTTTCTATATTTTTCTGCAATTTTAACTATATATAATTTTTTAAAATGATTGTACAATGTAATTAGTATTTTTTGTATAGGCTCTTTTTCATATATTAGTTCTTTTAAAACTTGCATTGCCTTGCCTATATCTTTTTTGCCTAAATTATCTGTTAAATCAAATATAACACTATCTATTTGTTTTATGCATAAAAGGTCTACTTCTTTGTTAGTAATTACTCCATTTGTTCCTACATACTCGATTAACTTCCTTACTTCATTTATTAGGTCTTGCATGTTTGTGCCACAGCTTTCTATAAAATATTTTGCAGTACTATTGTCTATTTTAACCTTATATGCAGTACATATTTTTTGTATGTTTTGAATAAGTTCTGGCAATTTTAACTCAGCAAATTCTGTAACCGTACCATTTTTTTCTATAGCTTTGTAAAGTTCATTTTTTTCTGCTGTTTCTTCTACAAATATTAGCTCCACTGCTGAATTTATTAAATCTATATTTTCATTTATATACTCTGCAATTTTGTTGGAAAACTTTATAAGCTCTGCTTCTGGCCCTTTTGCAGTCTTTTTTTCTTTTTTAAATAATCCTGTGTTTTTAGCAATAATTAGTTTTTTCTCGTATCCAAAGGCTGGTGTCTCAATATCTGAAATTATTTCTTTAACATTGTTTTCATCTATTTGTATAAAGTTGATACCATTTACCAAATTTCCGAATTCTTTTTTTATTTTTTTTAGTCTTGCTTCTTTTAAATAAGTTTCTTCTCCATAGAGCAATTTAACAGACATTATCTTACCTCCTTTTCAGCAATTGGGGACGGGCTTGTTTTGCTGAAATAGTATTATTTTAGACTACATAGTAAGTATATATTTTTTAATTTAGTCGTAGTGCTTAAGGTGGGGACCAACAAGTCTACAAACTGTTAAATTAAGCGTTAGCGAAGTTTGTACAGTTTGTACAATGTTGGGGCCGAAGACGAAATTAAAAAATATATACTTACTATAAATTTAATCAAATTTCAGCAAGACAAGCCCGTCCCCAATTGCTGAAAAAATTATAATTTTGTAGAAAATTTTGCTGAATGTGCATGGCATATTGCAGCTGCCATACTGTCTGTGGTATCGTCTAATTTAGGAAGCTTGTCCACACCTAAAATAGTTTTTACCATTTTTTGAACTTGAATTTTATCTGCTCTACCATACCCAACAACAGATTGTTTTATTTGAAGTGGAGTATATTCGTAAGTAGGCACATTTTTTTTGCACCCTACTACCAATATTACTCCTCTCGCTTGTGCAACATTTATAGCTGTTTTAGCATTGTTATTAAAAAATAACTCTTCTACAGATATTGCATCTGGCTTATATTCATCTATAATATTTTCTAAATCATTGTTTAATTTTAATAATCTTAATGGAAACGATTGCTTTGCCTCGGTAAGTACTGCCCCTGAGGTAATTAGCTTAAATTTATTTCCTATGTAATCAATTATGCTATATCCGAGTTATTGCAAAGCCCGGATCAATTCCTAAAATTCTCATTTTTCTTTTGCTCCCGTCTAATTTGTTTATTTATGGAATGGCTTATGTATTTTTTATTTTTATAGAAGTCTTAAGGTGGGGACCAACAAGCTTACAAACTGTTAAACTTTGTTTTTACAGTTTGTGCGATGTTGGGGGACGGAGATAAAAATAAAAAATACATAAGCCACTCCTAAACTAACAAATTTATTATATTATAATTCTAAATACTTCTCCCACGCTCCAAGCTTGTGCAATAGTTCCTTGTGGTCTATACTTTTTATTATCTGTATCATATAACTCACAGATGCTTCCTACAGATTTTCCTGTGTTCATTTCTTTTACAAATGTTTCTTTTGTTTTAGCTTTAAACTCAAGAATTTTAGTTTCTAACTTTTTCTTCTCTTGCTTATTTTTTTCTGCCTTATACATATTTCTTAGAGTATCATAATATAATCCCAATAACCATGGCCAAATAACTCCTTGATGATAGCTCATATCTCTTTTAATCATGTCTCCTTCGTATTTCTCTCTGTATCCAGGTTCTCCTTTTGCCAATGTACGCAATCCATAAGGAGTTAAAAGTTTCTTTTCTACTGTATCTAATATTTCTTTTGCAATATCACTATTTACATCTATTACTGGATATGACAATGATAAAGCAAATAACTGATTTGGTCTTATTTTTGAGTCTCCTAAAACATCATATAAAGCTTTTCTTCGTTTATTATAAAACTTTTCATTAAAGCTCTTTTTGCATTTTTTGGCAAGTTCTCCATATTTTTTTGCCTCTGTTTTTCCTCTTAATAATATGGTTAACTCTTCCATTATTTTTAGTGCGTTATACCACAAACTATTTACTTCTACTGCCTTTCCGTTCCTTGGAGTTACTACAAAATCACCTATTTTAGCATCCATCCATGTATTTTGTATGTTTTCAGTTCCAGATGAAATTAGTGAATCTTCATCCATAAATATATTGTTGCCATCTATATCTATTCTTGTTTGATATGCATTCATAATTTTTATTAAAGTTGGATATATATTTTCTTTTATCCACTCATATTCATTTGTATATTTCAAGAATTTCTTTACTTCTTCAAATAATAGAAGTGAAGCATCAACACTATTATATAATGGTCTAGAATCATATCCTGAGTATCCATTTGGCACTAATCCATATTTTACATCTCGTATACAAGTAAGAAGTACCTCTTTTGCCTCTGAAAATCTTCTTGTTTTTAATAAGACACCTTCAAAAGAAATTAGTGTATCTCTTCCCCAATCTAGAAACCAAGGATATCCAGCAATTAGAGTATATAATGCAAATGATGGTCTATATACAACAAAGTTATCAGTTGCTATAATAAAATTCTTTACTAAATTTATGTAATCAACATCTTTTGACTCTTTTTTCTTTTCATCAAGTAAATCCGTATTATAAATAATTGTGCTTAATCTTATAATTTCTTTGTTAATTAAATCTTTTGCATTTATTTCTTCTATGTTTTGTTCTAGCGAACATACAAAGGTAATATATTTTTCCTCTTCTGGCTCTATATCTATTTCATACACTCCTGGGACCACATGATTTTCTATTGCACCTTGTCCACGTTTTTCCTCTTCTATATAATACATATTACGGAAAATATCATAATCATGTTTAATATATCTTCCTTCTGAAACATAAGTGTATATTGGATACTGCGAATTATTATCTATAACTATTTTTACTTTATTGTTTTCTATTTCTTGTTTAATTACAAAATTTTCATTTGTATTTGTATTATGAAAGCCTCTAAAATTCACTATCGGTGCAAGAGTTAGTTTTGAAGCCTTTTCTCCATTTTTTATATAGTAATATATTCCAACAGTGTTTTTACCATGCTCTAGGCATATAAATTTCTTTATAATAGTATCTTCTACTTGAAATGTAAAAATTGGTATGTACTCTTTTTCAAACTTTTTTAAATATTTATATCCATCAGATATATTATTTTTACAAACATTCGTATACAAATTATATGTCTTTCCCTCTATCTCAAGTGCCTCATCTACTTTAGATAATATTAACTGTCTATTTCCAGGTGGCATAAGAGGTGCTACTAACAAGCCATGATACTTCCTAGTATTTGCACCTATTATAGTAGAACTACTGTATCCTCCAATACCATTTGTTATTATCCATTCCTTATCTAGTCCATTTTCTAAAGATAAGCTTTCATTTTCATACTTCATTTGTTTCCTCCAAAAATTTTAATTTATTTCTTTTTTTGCATTTGTTTTTGTCTTTCCTCTTGTTTTATTTCAGATTCTCTTATAGACTGTATTCTATCACTATATTTATCAAAGAACTTACTTTTGCCCATTTTGGTTCTTTTGCCTTTTTTATTCTTTACATTCTTTTTATTATCTTTTGTTTGTTTCTTTAATGACTTCTTACTGCTCTTTAATTTCTTATTTAACATCATGTATTGAGCATTATTCTCCATATTGTTAAATTTTAAATCATCACATATTAGTTGAATAATTGAAGCTGCTATTGCGTCTGGATTATGGCGTATTTTTCCATTTTCTATATGAGATAAGTTTCTTTGTATTAATGATACTCCCTCAACTTTTACTTTAGAAACATCTTGTTCTACTAATTCAGAGCCTTCCATATTGTACTTTCTAATATATTCAGGAGTAATTTCACCTGTATCATATATACAATATTGTATTACTCCTTTTCCAACATGCTCGTTAATTGCCTTTATATGCTCAGATAAAGTATAATTATCTGTTTGCCCTGGTTCTGTCATTAAATTGCTTACATATATTTTAAATGCTTTAGACTCTTTTATTGCTTTTGCCACACCTTTAACCAATAAATTTGGTATTACATTTGTATACAAGCTTCCTGGCCCTATAACAATTGCATCTGCCTCCATAATTGCCTCTATTACACCTGGTGCAGGTTTGCAATTTGATGGTGTTATAAATATTCTACTAATTTTACTTGTTGTATCATTTATAAGTTCTGGTATCTTGTCCTTACTTTCTATTACAGTTCCATCTTCAAGTTCTGCGCATATTTTTATTTCTTCTAGTGTTACAGGAAGAACTTTTCCAGTCATATTAAATATATTTTGTGACTCTTTTACAGACTCTGTAAAATCATTGTACAATGTATTCATTGCAAGAAAATACATGTCACTAAATGATAAATTAGAAAGTCTTCCAGAATTGAATTTAAAATTCATTAAATTTTCCATTGCCTCTTCGTCACTAGATAAAGCTATAATACTTTCTTTTACATCGTCTAGTGGTAGTACGTCTAGCATCTTTCTTGATTCTGTTTTTGGTTCTCCATAATCAGATACTGTAACAATAGCAGTTATATTATCTGTATAATTTTTTAAACCTTTAAGCACTGAATTTAGTCCAGCGCCTCCTCCAATAGCCACAACTTTTGGACCTTGGTTATATACTTTTTTATTAAAGATTAAAGTCTTTAAATTAGATGTTTCGTCTTTTACTCTCTTATCTGAATTTTCTACCAATATTTCTAGTGTTCTTTTTTGAATTGCTATAATGCTATACACAATACAAATAAATCCTACAACAAATATAGCAGCTATTTTTGCTAAATTTATAAATTCCATTTGTTTGCTTGTAAGCACTTCTGCCATACCATAACAGCAAAGTAATACTCCAATTATTATAAGTAGTATCCATCTTTTTATTTTTGTGTTTGATTTAAACCATTTAAAGAAACCTTTCATTTTTGCATTGTATGATAATTTAGTTTAATAAATTTATCATACACTCCTTTCTTAAAATTTACTACAAATTTTTATTTTTTATATGTTGTCAACATCAAAACTTTTTATTCTCCTAGAATTTCTACTTCTAGTTCTATGGTCTTTCCTGTCTTTTCATAAACTACTTTCTTAACATAATCTATCAAATCAATTATATCTTGTGCTGTAGCATCTCCTGTGTTTACTATAAAACCTGCATGTTTTTCCGATACTTGAGCTCCTCCTATTGCATACCCTTTTAATCCACACTCATCAATTAGCTTAGCTGTTATAAAATCATCGCCTCTTTTAAAGGTGCTTCCTGCACTAGGAAGGTCAGGCTGTTTTTCTTTTCGTGATTTATTAAGTTCTTCCATTTTTGCTTTAATATCTTCTTTATTTCCATAAGGAAGCTTTAACTTTGTTTCTAAAACAATATATCTTTTGTCACTAAATATACTATTTCTGTATCTAAACTCTTGCTCTTTATTATTCAATTCAATAATATTGTTTTCGTCTATATTACTTCCTGGTTCTGTTATTTCAATATCGTCTATGTTATTCTTTCTTATTGGCTTACTATTTTTATTTAGCTCTAGACACTTTGTGCTAATAACAATATCCTTCATCTCTGTTCCATAAGCCCCTGCATTCATTTTAACTGCTCCACCAATAGTACCAGGAATTCCAGAAGCAAATTCAAAACCTGAAATTCCTTCATTCAATAATAATTGAGCAAGTTTCATTAGTTTAACTCCCGCTCCAACAGTTACTATCGCAAAATCTTTTTGTTTATCTATTTCCATATTATCAAATTCTATTTTTATTACAATGCCAGTTATACCATTATCTCTAACTAAAATATTGCTTCCATTTCCAATAATTGTAACTGGCAAATAATATTTATCTGCTATTTTTATAGCATACATTAGCTCTTTAACATCTTTCACTTTGATTAGAAGGTCAGCATTACCACCTACTTTAAAACTGGTATATTTCTTCATAGGTTCATTTACATATATTCTTGTTGGAGATATAACTTTTGTTAATTCATTACATATTTCAATTACTTTCATGCATCAAACTCCTTCTAGCAAAATCACATCTAAATTTTATCATTTTTATCAAAATTTTACAATAGTTTTTCTATGTAATGTTTTTATTTTATCTACAAACCTAAAATATCAACTATTGCTAATATGAGAATTACCACTACACAAGCAATTGTCATTTTTTTATTCATAATAAAAACCTCCTGCTATATTATACGTTTTGGTGGTGAATTTTGTTTTCATTTCATTAACTTAACGTATATATAGTAGAGAGGATAATCTTATTCTTTATTTTAAATCTATCTTTCCAAATTCAGGGTTTCATTAACTCTTGTAATATCAAATCCTAAACACTCTGCTTTCCTTTTTGTTATCTCATCATCAAAGTGCATACAAGTTATTTTATTTCTTTCTTCTTCATTAAATAATTTACTTAATGTTTCAATATTCATATGCGCTGGTGTTTCATATCTACTAGTATCTTGGTAAAATTCATCAAATTCTCCTTTTTTAAAAGCTTCTATAATTGGTTTTGATATTGTTTTAGTATCACCACTATAATATATTCTTCTTCCTCCCAACTCTAAAACATAACCATACGCATTAATAAATTTACTATGTTCTTGTTTAATTTCTTGTATTCTATACTTTTCACATTCTCTTGGACTAATAAGCTTATATGCTTGTGGTTCATTTCCTACAAGTGATAAGTATTGATTCATTGTGCTTTTTTCAGGATATATAACTGTTGGTATAATTCCTTTACCATACTCACAAAAAAATAATAAAGATGATAAACTTCCTATATGGTCTGTATGCATGTGAGTAATTAATATATCAATATCTTTTATTCTTTCTAAAAGTTTCTGTTTCATTAATCTTTCAAAAACAGTTTCTCCACAGTCTATTAGTAACAACGATTTTTTCTCCTTATCAATATAATAAGCAGAATTGTTTCCAAAGTTAGTATTAAAACAAGAACCATTTCCTATAAAATTTAATGTTTTATTTTCTTTCATTTATACTGACCATTCCTTTCTTGCCTTCGCTTCGCTCTGTCTACGAAAGGCACAAAATTTAATTAAAAATTTGATTTATATTACATAATCTTGTATAATTTATTTAGATGTATAGATAGACTGAAGAGCACGGCGGAGGGAGTGGCGAAAAATTACCACGTAATTTTATCCCGCATTTATATATGTGACGTGTACCTTTTAAGCACAAACGAGTGTAACATATCCCTGAAAAAATGGGTGGAGTACGTAAACTTATATTTGTTTTTAACAAATTCCGTTAATCTAGCTTGGTACACATAGTAAATGTCTATACATCTATTTTTTATTTAACACTGGGGGTAACCATATGTTAAATATTTATTACTATAATTGTTGTGGTATTGATGTTCACAAGAAAATGTTAGTTGCTACTATTGCAAAAACCGATGAACACAAAGTTACCACCTATCAAACCAAACAATTTTCTACTTTAGCTAAAGATATCAAACATCTTAAACAATGGCTTATTGATAATGATTGTAAAGATGTGTGTATGGAATCCACTGGTAAGTACTGGATTCCTATTTTTAACATTTTAGAAGATACTTGTCATGTTATTATTACTCATCCAAAGTATGTTAGGGCTATTCCTGGCAAGAAAACTGACAAGAAAGACTCTATTTGGATTGCAGATATTTTTAAACATGGTCTTGTAAATCCTAGTTTTATGCCACCACTTGAAATTAGACAACTTCGCGATTTAATGCGTTATCGCTTTAAATTACTTAATTGCCGTACTAGTGAGAAAAATCGTTTTCAAAATTCTCTTACTATGTCTAATATTATGATTTCTAATGTTGTAACTGATACTTTTGGTAAAACTGCTCAATCCATTTTGAAGAAAATGCTTTCCAAAAATGATAATCTTACCTTAGATGAAATTTCTCCATTGCTTCGAAAAAATCTAAAAGCATCTCCTCAAGAAATTTTAGAATCTGTTCAAGGTAATTTAACTAAAGAACAAAACTCTAAAATGGAAATTTGTCTTGACCATTACGATTATATCAACAAATGTGTCGATAAACTTGAAGAAGCAATTCTTCCTTTGGTTGCTAATTATCAAAACGAAATCAATTTGTTATTAACAATTCCTGGTGTTCAAGATGTTTCAGCTGTTTATATTCTTTCCGAAATTGGTAGTAACATGAATGCCTTTGTTGATGATAAACATCTTTGCTCTTGGGCTGGTTTGACACCTCAAAACAACGAGAGTGCCGGCAAAAAGAAATCTGTTAGAATTTCTAGAGCTGGTGTTTATATTAAGCCTTTATTAGTTCAATGCGCTAACAATGCTATTAAAGACAAAAATTGTGAATATTTTAAACTTAGATATGAAGTTATTAAAAAACGTCGTGGTCACAAACGTGCAATAATTGCTATTGCTAGAATGTTACTTACTTGTGCATATCATATGTTATCTAAAAATGAACCCTTTAACATTGAATTGTACAAACAATTAACTGAATCTAATTTTAAAAGCAAACACACTAAATTAAACATCAATAATGCCATTAAATTTTTAGAACAACAAGGCTACAAAGTTAGTTAATTTTTTATTTTAAATTGTTTGGTATTAATTTAATATTTACTATTCCAAAAGTGCTATTTTTAGGACTTTTATTAATTATGGACTTTTTCCTATATTATTTTTCAAACTTGTTCTCCTCCATAACTTAAATATTTTTAGTTATTATACAGTATAGATTACAAAAATACTAGTAAACATGCAGAAAATAACAGATAATTTCTTATCTGTTATTCTTCATAGCTCCTCGTGTTGGTGATAATTAACTTCTACAAGTGTTGATATATCAGTATTCTTTGTCTCTATCTTCTTTTGATTTTGGTAATTTTGGGGTAATTGTAATATATTGGGTACATTTAAAGAGCTATATTGACTAGCTCTTATTTCTGACTGTAAGGTTTCAAAATCTTTCTGCGACATGTTTTCTAAACTTACAGATGATAATGAATTATATTTTTGTGCTATTTTATTCCACTCATTATCGGATACAATACTTTTCAATTCTTTCATCTTTTATATTGATTCTAGATATTCTTTTTCCATAAGCAACACTCCTTTTTCTTTATTATAGCATATTATGTTGATTTTGCTTGTCGAACGATGTCAAATAAAAAAATAAAATTCACCTTTATAGTTGACTTTTCTTCATCTCCCTATTATAATAGTTCTTGTTTACATGGGGGTATTGTCTATGAAAAAGAACATTGAACATCTAATGAATTTTCTAATTTATGTAAAAGAACATTTATTATGCTTTGCCTTAGTACTTTTATTCTTTATATTAGCTGGTGTTGTATTAGTTCACTTACCAATTTATAATCCTACTAATATTGAAGAACAACAAATTATGATTTTGGGAGTTTCTCTAGGAAATTGGAGTATTTGGCTTACAATATGTGGCTTAATTGTTACTGCTTTATGGTCTGCTTACCAATATACTAAAAATGTTTCTAGAAAGCAACAGGAAAAAGCATCAATAATAGCCAAATCTTTCTCTGAGCAATTAACTATAAAGTGTGCAATTATATGCACCGTAATACAAAATTCAGAATTATATGATTTTTTAGAATTAGATTCCAAAAGTTATGAATCTTTTAAAACATTTAATACAAATGAAATACGAGCAATTTATAATGATGATGACTTTGTAGAAAAATATAAAGAATTGAAATCAAAAGTTGATCTAAATACAATATATTATAGATTGTTAGACTCTTTTACTTCATTTGAGAAATTTGAAGATATAACTTCACAAAATAAAACCTATACTGTAGAAGAAGCTCATAAATTATTTAACTCCGAGTATTCTTATTTGCCTTTTAAATTTAATATATTAGTATCAAATGTCTTAAATGAATTAGAATATTTATGTATGGAATTATCTAGTCAAGCAGCTGATTCAAAATATGTGTATCAGTCACTACATCAAGTATTTTTAAGAACTCTAAGATCTCTTGCTATAGAAATAGCTATATCAAACAATAATAATTATACTGATAAGTATTATACTAGTACAATCCATATATATAATTATTGGACTCAATTATACGTTAACAATTTAAAGAAAGAAAAGAAAAAGAAAGAAAGAGTTAATAAAATTTTAGATCCTAAAATAAAGACAGTATAATAACTATACTGTCTTTATCTATTTATTTTTTCCATCTTGATTAACAACAATAGGCATATCTTTCATCCAATCTCCATACATATAAATTCCTCCTTACATTAATATATTTATTAATGTTTAGTATATTATATGTGTAAATTTTTAATAAGTCAATATTTTTCTGTGAATATTTTTTATTATTTTTTTGACTCAAAGCCAGTGCGTTAAAATCAATTCTAAGCCGTTTTTATTTTTATACATAACCTTATAACTTTTTGCAATAATCTAAGCAAATCCAGCCTGATGGTATTTTACCCCAGTTTCCAGAAACTTCTGTTACATCACATTGCACTCCATTGCATAATCCATTTGGCCTATATCCACATTCTCTTAAAACTTGTACTTGAGCATTACTTGTTAATTCTGAATATTCTTTCCAAGAATAATTGGTACTAGGTCCGGTTCTTACAGTTAGTATTTCTGCATTTACTTCATACTTTCCTGCCATATATTTATTTTGGCTTTGACTCGAGCCAGAATTTGAACTTATTTTAGTCGTATAGTCTAAGCAAATCCAACCATCTTTTGTTTTACCCCAGTTTTCTTTTTCCGCAGTAATTGTTACTGTTGTACCATTTGTATATCCACCTACTATACTATATGATGTGCTTGCACCAGAACGGATATTTAATCCACTAGCAGTATTTATTTTTATAGTATAATTTACTTTTTCTACATTTGACGTAACATTGTCTGTTACTGTAACATCTGTATTATTTTCTTTTATATCTGTTCTATCGTTTTCGTAGCAATAGTACCCTGTAGCATTTGCATAATTTCTAAAATTATCTATTGTAACATATACAGTATTCCCTTCTACTGTCGCTTTGCCTCTTCTTGAACTAACATCAAATTTGCCAGAATACAAATATGGGTCGTATATTTTTAGCGTGTTTCCATCTATTCCAACTATCACAATGAAATGTCCACCATAAGTGAATAAACCCTCATTACAACTTACAATTACATAGTAGTTATTTTTTACTAAGTCAACTGCTGTATTTAGGCTATACGTTTCTTGGTAAGTTATATCAAACACATCTGCTACCCACTTCATTGCAGAGAAATATGTTCCGTTATTTGTGCTTCTATAGCCATATTCTACAAATAAATCTCCCATTTCTGGTGGAGTAATTACACCTTTAATACTTGACACTACCATTGCTGCTGAAGTTGGACCACATCCACTAGTCCCCATTGTTTGCGAACTATCTCCAATAGATGAATACATATAATTTACCCAACGTGAATCTGCTTGATTATAATAAGTTAAGCCTAGATATTCACCCAATTTTATATTTGGTGTTTTGCTAGAACCATTATATGCAACTTCTCCCTGACGTATGAATCCTTCTTCCTCTAAGTCTGCTTCTTGCACTTCAAGAGTTTGCTCATCTTCTTCTGTTAAATCAGGTATTTCAGTTGTACAAACTTTATTAGTTATAACATTTGTAGTAATTTCTACATCTTTTGTTAGAATGTTTTCATCAGCTTTTGTAAAGCATATTCCCAATATTATGCTCGCTATTACTAATATGAGAATTACCACTACACAAGCAATTGTCATTTTTTTACTCATAATAAAAACCTCCTGCTATATTATACGTTTTGGTGGTAAATTTTGTCTTGTCTAATCAATAAATGTTTGTTATAATATGAACATAATATATAAAAGAAAGGGGAAAAAATGAGTAATATAGTTGATAATAGTATAACAATATATGAAGCAATGAAAAATATAGAAAACGGAAAATATGTAATGCCTGCTTTCCAAAGAGAATATGTATGGAGTTCCGATCAAATAGAAAAATTATGGGACTCTATTCTTCTAGATTATCCTATTTCAAATTTTTTATTTTGGCATATTGATGATAGCAATGTTACTTGGGATACATATTTTTGTAATTTTTTAAACAGAGTAACTTTTAATAGTAGTAAACAATCGATTGGTGTAACCTATCCAATCAATAGTATAAATTTTAATTATACCGATATAGCAATATTAGATGGACAACAAAGATTAACTTCTTTATATTTATCTTTAATGGGTAATACTTATATAAAGCCTAAGTTCTCCAAAAAACAAGGAGGAGTTGAATACGTTTATAAAATTTTTATTGAACTAGACAAGAATAAAAGTGAAACCGATGAAGAAGATTATAATAGTAAAAAATATGATATTAGGTTTACAACCAAAGGCATAAGTATAAATCCAAGTTCAACACAATTTGAATTAAGAAATATATTAAATGAAGATTTCTTAAATGATGATACAAGAGAAAAGGCAATACAAGATACTATAAAAGATATTCCAGAAAATAGCAAAGAATATGCTAGAAATATTTTATTAAAATTATATAATAAAATTTGTGTTGAAAAATTGATTCGTTATACAGAAATAAGAGATATGTCACAAGATGACGCATTAGAAATGTTTATTAGGTTTAATAACGGTGGAAAGAAGTTACGTAAACACGAAATTACTATGTCAATTCTTGAGGTTTATTGGCCTAATGCTAGAGAGCAATTTTCTATACTATTATCAGGTGTATATGAAGAATTTAATACTGATTTGATTATTAGAACTGCTCTTATGTTATATGGAGATGTAACAAAAACAATAATCAATAAAAAAGTAGCAGATGATTTAAAAAATAATTGGAGTGATTTCAAAATTGCCTTTAAAAATTTACAAAATGCTTTTGAAAAACTAAATGTTGATATGAAACATTTTGTAAATGATTACACAAAGCTTGTTCCTTTAATCTATCACATTTATCATAATCCAAATACTTATGAACAAGATTTAGATGCAATTCGAGTATATTTAACAAGGACAATATTCTTCATTTATTTTCGTTCTGGAACACCAGGAAAATTGCAAAGATTAAAATCGAACATCATCAACAATAATATGAAAATAACCATTGACATGCTTGATACAATGGCAGAATTGCAAATTACAGATAGTAAAATAGAAGATATCTTAAATAGCGAAAAAGGCAGTCGATTAGTAGAAGAAGTTCTTTACTTTATAGGTAGAGATTGGATAGATACAAGCATAAATTATGAACAAGACCATTTACACCCAGAAAGTAGATTTAATGAACCCAAACCTTTCTCTATATCAATCGAGGAGTGGAAAAAATGGTATATCAACCGTAATAGATTACCTAATATTCATTTATTAAGTGAGTATGAAAATAAAAGTAAAAATAATAGAAGGCTTGTCGATTATGTTAATAATATGGACGAAGAGCAAAAGAAAAAGTTTTATGCTCAATCTTTAATTCCAGCAAATACATCATTAGAAATTGAAAATTTTGGAGAATTTTATGAAAAAAGAAAGGAAATTTTAAAGGAAAAAATATTGGAATTACTAAAATAATTATTAAATATTGAAAACAATTTAAATTATGAAAAACTCTTCTATCTTTTCATAATTTATAACGAATATGAATTGACATAATTCTGATAATATACTATAATGGTTATAGTAATTAGATTTTCTATTTTCTTTTCTAATACTATCATAGAGGTTCAAAAAATGAACCTCTCTCTTTCTTTTTAAGAGTATATAGTTCTTCTATTTATATTTTTTTCAAAGGTTAATTTTGTATCTTATATCCAATCTTACTATGTATTTCTTTGTGACAATTTGAGCAAACTAGAATACATTTTAATGCCTCTTGCTTATATTCATTCCACGACATAGTATTTCCAGAACCTAATTTAAATTCTTTTATTGATGGATCTTCATGATGAAATTCAAGAGCATCTACACATCTATCATAACCACATATAGAACATTTTCCACCTAATAATTTAATTGCTTGTAATTTCATACTTCTTCTCAATACTGTTTTTTGATGCTTTCTTGTAGTATAATTATTTCTTGTAGATTCACCGCTACATTCATAACAATATATTCTAGTAGATGATTTAGTTTCAAACTTACTATTACAAATTTCACATATTCTAATCATTGCAACCAACTTTCTACATAATTTTAGCATAAGTATACTATAAATAGCATCAAATTACTAGCGAACACGCAAAAAAATAACAGATAATTTCTTATCTGCTATCTTTTATGGCTCCTCGTGTTGGACTCGAACCAACGACCTATCGGTTACTGCACTACACTAATTTTCACTAGCATTATATAAATATAATTTGTAGTCTGGACTTTCTCTTTGCCATATCTTATGACTTAGGCAGGTGGTGTAAAGTCTCTACACATAGCTTTCGCCTTGCTCGGTGTTACCATCAGCTATACTGTTATGGCTTTCACCGAATTAGCCACCTTTTACATCTATAAGTTTCCTTATAGAGCTGCTAACATCTCGGTTTTTCAACCTGCTCCACAGCCGAGCGCTCTACCGACTGAGCTAACGAGGAATATATAACTCTGGCGACAACCTATTTTCTCAGCAGGGTAAC
>CALXPW010000013.1 GCA_944390365.1 uncultured Clostridia bacterium
GAATATTTCAAAAGATTACTTGAAAGAATAAAACTAATTCGTACGAGTGAAAGAATGTTTTATCAAAAAATTACAGATATATTTGCAGAGTGTTCAATAGATTATGATAAAAATAGCGATACAGCAATAACTTTCTATAAAACTATTCAAAATAAATTTCATTTTGCAATCACAGGGCAAACAGCAGCAGAAATAATTTATAATAGAGTTGATGCAAAAAAAGATAATATGGGTCTTAATACTTGGGAGAATTCTCCTGATGGCAAGATTTTAAAATCAGATGTAACTGTTGCAAAAAATTATCTGGATGAAAAAGAAATTAAAAGCCTAAATAATTTAGTAAACTTATTTCTAGATATTGCAGAGAATAATGCAGAAAGAAATATTCCAATGTATATGAATGATTGGAAAAATGAAGTTGAAAATGCCCTAAAAGTTTTTCATTATGAAGTGTTAGAAGGAAAAGGAAAGATTTCGCATAAACAGGCAATAGACAAAGCTGAAAGCGAATATGAAAAATATAAACTTATTCAAGATAAAAATTATGTTTCTGATTTTGATAAATTATTAAATGAGACTAAAGAAATTGAAAATAAATAAGAAGGTTGTATATTTTTTCTAATAATGATAAAATAATTATGTTAATATTACATTTGAAAGTGGACAAAAGCATAAAAATTATTGTGGAAGGAATCAGTAGATTTAAAGAAGTGTAACCTAAATAAAAAGGGTGATACTTCTTTTTATATTAACGAAAATAATAGATAAAGCTATTGCTAAAATGAAAAAAATCGATTAAAATAAATGAGAGAAAAGTTGAAAGAGGGAATATACTATGGTAAAAGATTTATTTAATTTAGATGGAAAAGTTGCAATAGTTACAGGCGCAAGTAGAGGACTTGGGCAAGGTATGGCAATTGCTTTAGCCGAGGCAGGAGCAAATGTAGTAGGAGTAGGGCAAAGTGACATGTCTGCTACAGAAGCAGAAATAAAAAAAGCAGGAAGAGAATTTTTAGGAATAAAAGCAGATTTAACATCTACAGACAAAGTAGATGAGATTGTAGAAAAAACAGTAGAAAAGTTTGGAAGAGTTGACATTTTAGTAAATAATGCAGGAACTATAAGAAGACAAGACGCAATAGACTATACAGAAAAGGACTGGGATGACATTTTAAACTTAAATTTAAAAACAGTATTTTTCTTATCACAAAGAGTAGCTAAAGAATTTATGAAACAAAAATCAGGTGGAAAAATTATAAGCATTGCATCAATGCTATCTTTCCAAGGAGGAATTAGAGTACCAGCATATACGGCAAGTAAAAGTGGTGTTGCAGGTATAACAAAAGCATTAGCAAATGAGTGGGCAAAATTCAATATAAATGTAAATGCAATCGCACCAGGTTATATGGCTACAGATAATACAAAGGCAATAAGAGAAGACGAGAAGAGAGAAAGAGAAATACTAGAAAGAATTCCGGCTGGAAGATGGGGAACACCAGAAGACCTAGCAGGTGCAGTAGTATTTTTAGCTTCAAAGGCATCTGACTATGTAAATGGTTATACATTAGCAGTAGATGGTGGCTGGCTTGCAAGATAAGATAAAGCAAACTGCAAGAAAAAGTAACTTTATTGCATGGCCTTACATTAATTGGAACCGAAATGTCAAATAAAAAGTTGATTTTTACTATACTAAAAGAAAAGGAGAGTTAAAATTTATGAAAATAGCTTTAATAAATGAAAATAGTCAAGCATCAAAAAACAAAATTATATATGATGCATTAAAAGAAGTAGCAGACAAATACGGATATGAAGTGTATAATTATGGAATGGAAAATCCAGAAGAAAATAATTTAACTTATGTTCAAGCCGGTTTACTTTCTGCAATTTTAATAAATTCTAAAGCAGTGGATTTTATAGTAACTGGCTGTGGAACGGGAGAAGGTGCAACACTTGCACTAAATAGTTTTCCAAATGTGCTATGTGGACATATAACAGATCCAACAGATGCATATTTATTTAGCCAAATAAATGCTGGAAATGCAGTAGCTATTCCATTTGCAAAAGGTTTTGGATGGGGAAGTGAGCTAACACTTAAATATATTTTCGAAAAACTATTTGAAACAGAAGCAGGAGGAGGCTATCCAGTAGAAAGAAGAGAGCCAGAGCAAGCTAATAAGAAAATATTAGACGAAGTTAAGAAAATAACACATAACGATATGATGACTATTTTAAAGAACATAGATAAAGAATTTCTTTATCAAACAATAAATAGAGAGCAATTTAAGAAATATTATTTTGAAAATGCTGAGGACGGAGAGATTAAGGAATATATAAGGGATGTGGCTCAAAGACATTAAACAATAAATTTTTATTTAGAGAGAAATTAAAAAAGCAAACAAAGTGCAATAGTATTAGACAAAATAATTTTAGAAGCGTGGACAAAATGGAGTGTCCCTTTTGTCCACGCCAAAGGAGATGTAATTTAATGAAAGTATTAGTAACAGGTGGTACTGGATATATAGGTAGCCATACAATAGTAGAATTATTAAACAACAATATGGACGTTGTAGTAATAGACGACTTTTCTAATAGCAAACCAGAAGTATTAGAAAATATAAAGAAAATTACAGGTAAAGATTTTAGATTTTATGAAGTAAATTATTTAGATAGAGAGAAACTAGAAAAAGTATTTGAAGAAAATCCAGACATTGAAAGTGTAATTAATTTTGCAGGTTTTAAGGCAGTAGGAGAGTCTGTAAAGAAGCCATTAGAATACTACATAAACAATGTTTCAGGAGCTTTAGTTTTGCTAGATACTATGAAAAAATATAATGTAAAAAAATTTGTATTTAGCTCATCTGCAACTGTATATGGAGAAAAAAATCCAATTCCATACATTGAAACAATGGAAACCGGAAAAGCTACTAACCCTTATGGAACCACAAAATTATTTATTGAGCAAATATTAGAGGATTTGTACAAATCAGACAATAGTTGGGATATATGCATACTTAGATACTTTAATCCAATAGGAGCACATGAAAGCGGATTAATTGGAGAAGAACCACAAGGTATTCCAAATAATTTAATACCATACATTGTTAGAGTAGCATCAGGAAAGCTAAAAGAATTATCTATATTTGGTGATGATTATGATACACCAGATGGTACAGGTGTAAGAGACTATATACATGTTGTAGATTTAGCAAAAGGGCATGTTAAAGCAATAGAAAAATTAAATAAAGAAGGTAGTGGAATATACATATATAATTTAGGAACAGGTAAAGGATATAGTGTATTAGATATAGTAAAAACATTTGAGAAAGTAACAGGTCAAAAAGTTCCATACAAAATAGTAGAAAGAAGAGCAGGCGATTTAGCAATGTTCTATGCAAATTCAAAGAAAGCCCAAGAAGAATTAGGTTGGAAAGCAGAAAAAACATTAGAGGATATGTGCAAAGACTCATGGAATTATATAGTAAAGCAATCGAAATAAAATGGAGTAATAAAATGAATGAAAAAATTCAACAAAATTTATAAAAAAAACTGCAAAAAAATACAAAAATAGTATTGCTTTTAAAAAATCGTAATGCTATAATATGTGCAGATTGAAATGAAAGGAGTCATGAATTATGAAAAAATTAGCAACAATAACACTATTAGTTGTTATGTTAGTAGCTTTTTTAGCAGGAACAGTTAATGCTGCAACAGAAAGTGAATTATTAGAATATCTTTCAAAAGATTTTACAGTAGGAGGAGAAACAGTATCAATTTCTGAATCTGACAAAGTAAAAATAGAAAGATACCTTAATGAAAACGAAGTCACTGAAGAGCAAGCAGACTATGTTATATCTAAAGTTGATGAAGCAGTTGCTATATTACAATCTGCTGGTGAAACAGATCTTACAAAATTAAGCAGAGAAGATAAAGACAGTTTAATAAGTATCGCAAATGATGCAGCAAGCGAATTAGGATTATCTTTAAGCTATGATGCAAGTTCTAAAACATTATCTGTTTACAAAGACGGAAAATTAGTTGAATCAACAAACATAACATCAAATAATGAATTAGTTCAAACTGGTTCTACAAATTATGTATTATATGCTATAATTGCTGTAGCAGTAATTGCCATTGCTGCAGTTGTTGTAAAGAAAGTAAGAGCTAATGCATAAGAAAGAAAATAATAGCATTATATTAGCAACTATTAAGCATTTAATAGTTGCTATAATGTTTATTATACTAATAGCAGTAATAATATTTGTTCTATTTGGTTCACGTATTAGTATGGCAATATCGCTAATTAATAAAGTATCTATAGATACAAGTAATGTTGTATTAAAAGATGTAAAATTAAATAGCATTACTAAACGTTTAGAAAGTTATCCAGAATATGGAACAAAATATGGTGACTTAAGTATAGACTCCTTAGATGTAGATCTGCCATTATACTATGGAGATACATTATCTATATTAAGAAATGGTGTTGGACATTCTAGTGGGAGCTATTTTCCTGGTGAAGGTGGAACAATAGTATGCATGGCACATAATACAATTGGTTATTTATATAACTTGTCAGATATAGAAATAGGAGCAAATATAGTAATAACAACTACGTATGGAAAATTTACATACAAAGTGGAAGAAACAAAAATTGTCCCAGAAACGCAAGTAGACGCAGTATCGGTTAGCCATGGAGAAGAAATGCTAATACTATATACTTGCTACCCTACAAACACTTTTGGACATGCAACTAAAAGATTTATTACATATTCAAAATTAGTAGATGCTCAATATAATTAATAAATTAATAAAATAATAAAAATGAAAGGAAAAGATAAAATGAAAAAAGCAATATCGTATGTTCTTTCATTTGTTCTCGTATTAATGTTATTATCTCTATGTTTACTTGCAATAGTAAAATCTACTATTTTGGATGAAAAATATATGATTTCAAAACTTGAAGAAGCAAATTATTACGAAAGAATGAATGGAGAAATTATAGAACAATTTAAAAATTATACAATACAATCAGGCTTATCTGATGAGGTATTAGAAAATTTATTTACAGAAGATAAGTTAAAGCAAGATATAAATAATGTTATAGATAGTATTTATACTGGAAAAGAGCTAGAAATAAGTACCTCTGAAATTAGAGAAAATTTAAAAGAAAATATTTTGACTGAAGTAGAAAAAGAAGGTAAAACAGTAGACTTTGAAGATGAAGCAATGGAGGAATATTTAAAAGCAATTGAGTCAGCTTATGAGTCACAAGTATCTTATTCTACAAGTACTATTAACAGCATAGGAAGCACATTTGAAAAAGTTATAAGTTTAGCACAAACAGCACAAATAATAGTAATAGTGGTTACTATAGTTATAGCGGTATTAATAATAATACTTAACATTAAACAAATATTTGGATTAAATTATTTAGCCATCTCAAGTATGGCATCGGGCTTGTTTATTTTAATAGCTAAATTTTTATTAGGACAGTCAACAGATTTAAAAAATATAATGCTAATTAATCAAGCTACCTCGCATGTAATACAATTAGTAATAGAAGATTTACTAGCTAAGGTAACAATTGCAGGAGTAGTGCTATTAATTATTGGACTTATATTTAGCATTATATATAATCTACAAAATAAAAAATATTTTGAAAAAAACTGAATAAAAAAATTAAAATGTGAGTACAAAAATTTATGGTACTCACATCTTTTCGACATCTAACCTAAAATAGACTATCACATTTTAGCAAAATTTAGCAAAAAGTATTGCCATTAGATTACATAAATGGTAAAATATATATGTTGAAAATTATTTAAGTGGCTAAAGGAGAAAAAATGAAAAAGTTCTTTAAAGTATTAGGAATTATATTACTAATACTAGTAATTTTGACCATTATTGTAATAGCATCTGGATATTTTTTCATAAAAAGCAAATTAAATAAAATGCAACAAGTAGAAATAAATGTAAATGAATTAAATGTATCAGATGTAATTGAACAAAATTTACATGGTTATAGAAATGTAGCTATATATGGTGTAGATAGCAGAGATAGTAGCCTTGGAAAAGGCAACAGGAGTGACTGCATAATAATTGCTAGTATAAATAATAGCACAAAAGAGATTAAATTAATTTCTGTATACAGAGATACTTATGTAAACATAGAAGGCTATGGCTTAGATAAAATAACACATGCATATTCTTATGGTGGTCCAGAACTTGCACTAAAAACATTAAATGAGAATTTGGACCTAAATATAACTGAATTTGTTACAGTTAATTTTGATGCACTAGCGGATGCCATTAATTCGATAGGTGGAGTGGACATTAATATAGAAGAAAAAGAAATACAATACTTAAATAACTATTTAGTAGAAACATCAAAAGTAACAGGCTTAGAAACTAAAAAGGTAACAAATACTGGACTTCAAACTCTAGATGGTGTACAAGCAGTGGCATATTCTAGAATAAGATATACAGAAGGTGGAGATTACAAAAGAACAGAAAGAATGAGAACAGTTATTGAAGCAATGTTTGACAAACTAAAAACTAAGAGTTTAGGCGAAATAAACAACTTAGTAGATCAACTATTACCAGAAGTATATACTAATTTAGAACCAGACGAAATAATTGCTTTAGCACCAACAATACTTCAATATAATATATCTGATAGTATAGGTTGGCCATATAACGTAAAAGGAATTACTACAGATAGATGGTATGGTGTACCAGTTACATTAGAAGAAAATGTAAAACAATTACATGAAGAAGCATTTGGGGAAGAAAACTATACTCCATCAGAAACTGTACAAGAAATAAGTGACAGAATTATAGAAAGAACAGGGTATACTGACTAATGGAAAATAAGAAAGAAAGCAAAAAAACAAATTATAAATTAATAATTATAAGGATAATATTAAGCATATTAATTTTAATTAATTTTATAACTATATTTGGATTCTCGGAACAAAATGGAGAACAATCTACTGGATTAAGTAGAAGCATTACTTTAAGTGTATTAAATACATTTGATGATTATAATGAACCACTAACTGAAATGCAAGAAGCACAAGTACTAAATGTAGAACACATAATAAGAAAATTAGCACATTTTACAATTTATACTATTTTAGGCTTATTGTTAATGAGTTTGGCAGAAACCTTTGACTTTACGAATAAAAAACGATTACTTTTAAGTGTATTAATTGGATTTTTATATGCTTGCCTTGATGAATTTCATCAAAGTTTTACCCCAGGAAGAACACCATTGTTTACAGATGTACTTATAGACATGTTAGGAGTAATTGTTGGAAGCTTAATTGTTTTAATATGCGTTAAGATTATACAAAACAAAAGAAATAAAAAATTAATGAAAGAGATAAAGACTAATGTAGTTGCAAATGAAAAAACATAAAGTAGAGAGTGAATTTTATTTATATATAGGGGGATAAAAGAGATGAATGCAAATAAAGAGGAGTTTGCATACACAAAAGAAATTAATAATGCCACAGTTAATGTTGTAGTTGAAAGTGGTGTTATAACAAATCAATTAGTAAAAAAAGACGTAGAAAATGTACGTACTGCTGTATACATAGAAAAAGCTATAAAAAGATTTATAGACATAATTGGAGGGCTAGTTGGGTGCATAATTTTAATACCACTAATGGCATGTATAAAAGTTGCAAACATAATTGCAAAAGATAATGGACCATTATTCTATACACAAACAAGAATTGGAAAAGATGGCAAAGAATTTAAACTTTACAAATTCCGTTCGATGGTTGTAGGAGCAGACGAAAAATTAAAAGATTATTTAGAAAAAAATGAAGAAGCCAGAGAAGAATATAATACATATAAAAAACTTAAAAATGATCCAAGAATTACTAAAGTAGGACATTTTATAAGAAATACAAGTTTGGATGAATTTCCACAATTTATAAATGTTCTTAAGGGAGATATGAGTTTAGTAGGACCTAGACCATACTTACCAAGAGAAAAAGAAGATATGGGAATTATGGTAGGAACTATTACAAATATGAAACCTGGAATTACAGGACTTTGGCAAGTATCTGGAAGAAGTGAAGTAACATTTAAGGAAAGATTAGATATGGATAGAGAATACTACTTTAATTGGAATTTAAAGTGGGATATAAAGATACTACTACGTACTATAAAAAAGGTTATACTCAGAGATGGCGCGAGATAAAATAATTTAATTTATGGAGAAATATTTAATTATGAATAATATTGATTGTAAATATAGCGTTTTAATGTCTGTATATTATAAGGAAAAGCCAGAATATTTAGATTCTAGTATAAGAAGTATGTTAAAACAAACAATTTTTCCTAGTGAATTTGTTATAGTAAAAGATGGTGAACTCACAGAGGAATTAGATGGTGTTATTAAAAAATACAAACAAGAGTATCAAAACTTATTTAATATAATTACATTAGAACAAAATGTTGGATTAGGATTGGCCTTAAAAACGGGAATTGTTAATTGTAAGTATGAACTCATTGCAAGAATGGATTCTGACGATTATTCGATTCCTACAAGAATAGAGGAAGAGTATAAAATATTTGAAGAAAATCCAGACATCAGTTTGGTGCGGAAGTAATGTTGAGGAATTTGAAGACAATATAGATAATATTAAATGTCATGTAATTCTGCCAGAGAACCATGATGATATTATTAAGTTTTCTAAAAAAAGATGTCCTTTTAGACATCCTTCACTATTATATAAGAAAAGTGAAATAATTAAAGCGGGCAATTACAGACAATACTATTTATGTGAAGATTATGATCTTTATGTTAGATTGTTAAGAAATGGATGCAAATGTTATAATATTCAAAAACCATTAGTTTACATGAGAATAGGAAAAGATTTTTATAAAAGACGTGGTGGTTGGAAGTATATGAAAACTATTTTGAAATTCAAGAATGAACAATTGAAAATTGGTTATTTTACTTTATCAGATTATTTGAAAACAACTATACCACATATTATTGTATGCTTAATGCCAAATTCGTTAAGAGATTATGTTTATAGAAATTTTTTAAGAAAGAAAGTAAAAAAAGAAAAAAATGAAAAAAATTAGGATATTATATATTGTTAATAGCTTGGGACCATGCAATGGTATTACTAGTTATGTAATGAATTATTTTAAAAATATTGATGAGAGTAAAATGTTAATAGATTTTTTAGTTTGCAATAATACAGGAATAGATAGTTTAGAAAATGAGAAAATTATCCTTGAAAAAAAATCTAAAATTTTTTATATAGAACAAATCGGTATAAGAAACTTTTTTAAAGTCTTAAAAAAAATGGATAATTTTTTTAAAGAAAATGCTCATAGATATGATATTATTCACTGTCATTTATTAAATAATGGTGCTTTTTTTCTATATTTTGCTAAAAAATATAAAATAAAACATAGAATATTACATAGTCATGTAACTAAGAGTGCTGACACAAAATTAAAAAAAATAAGAAATGATTTATTACTACCAATTGCAATTAAGAATGCAACAGATTTTTTTGCATGTTCTGATGATGCTGGAAAATTCATTTTTAAAAATAAAAAGTATTTAGTTATAAAAAATGCTATTTATCCAGATAGATTTATATATGATGAAGAAACAAGAAAAATTATTAGGAAAAAAATGAATATTGATAGTAATTATGTTTATGGAAATATAGGAAGGTTGTGTCCTCAGAAAAATCAATTATTTTTATTAGATATTTTTAAAAATATAAAGCAGAGACAAAAAAATGCTAAATTGATTATGGTTGGAGATGGACCTTGGAAAGGAAAAATAGATGAAAAGATAAAAAGGCTTGAATTAGTAGAAGATGTAATATTATTACCAAGCATGGAAAATATTGAAGACATGTATCAAGTATTTGATATGTTTTTATTTCCTTCGAACTATGAAGGATTAGGAATAGTTCTTGTTGAAGCACAAGTTTCTGGTTTGAAATGCTTAACATCCAATATGGTACCAAAAGAAGCTAAGATAATACAAGAATATAAAATTGAGGACATTTCAAATACTGCAGAACAGTGGGCTACTACAGCAATCGATTTTGCTAATGAACATTACATTAGAAATACAAAAGTTCAAGAAGTAGTCGATAATAATTATGATATAAAAACACAAGCAAAAAGGTTAGAAAAAATATATATGCAAATAGTAGGTGAAGAAAACAAAAATGGAAAATAAACATGCTTACTTACTTATGATTGTAAATAATCTTAAGGTTGTAGAAAAAACATTAAAGCTTTTAGACAACAAAAATAATGATGTTTATATACACTTAGACGTAAAAAGTCAGGAACTTGATACATTAAAACAAATAACTGATAAGTTACAATATTCAAATATTTATTATATAGAAAGAATGGATGTACGTTGGGGAGATTATTCACAAGTCGAATGTACGTTACACTTATTAAAAGAGGCAACCAAAAAATTAAATTATCAATATTATCATTTGTTAAGTGAATCCGATATGCCAATAAAATCACAAACAGATATTTTGGATTTTTATAAAAAAAATTATGGCAAAGAATTTATAGAGTTACAGGAATTTCCAAAAAACAAATTATTTACTACTAGATTTAAATCATATAATGTTTTTACGAAACAATTAAAAGCAAACAATAAATTTATAAGGTACTCTACATATATTATAAGAAAAACATTTGATATATTGCAATTAATAGTAGGATATGATTATACTAAGAAGTTTAATTTAAAAATTAAATATGGCTCTAACTGGTTTAGCATAACGGACAATTTTGCTAGGTATATTATATCTAAAGAAGAATTGATAAAAAAAATGTTTTTACACGGAATATGCGTAGACGAACACTTTTTACAGACACTTATTTGTGATTCAGATTTTAAAAGTAACTTATATAAAGATGGAAATATGAGGTATATTGTATGGGAAAACAATAATAATTCACCCAAAAATTTTACTGAGAATGATTATAATCAGATTATTAATTCTGAAAAACTTTTTGCTAGGAAATTCAGTGAAAGAGTAGATATGAATATTGTTAATAAAATATATAATAAAGTTAAGGAGTACTAATACAATGAAAAAAATCGGAACAATGACATTTCATTCTGCTTACAATTATGGTTCTGTTTTACAAACATATGCTTTACAAGAATTCTGCAAGAAAATTGCAAAAGAATCCAATTGTGAGATAGAATATGATGTAATTAATTTTAGGTTGAATATTCAAAAAGAATTATATGCTATATATAGAAAAAATAAAAATATCACTAATGTAGTTCGTAATATTCTAACAACACCTTATAAAAAAGAAATTGAAGAAAAAAATAAAAGATTTGAAAATTTTATTAATGAAAAACTAAATATCACAAGAGAATATAATACATTAGAAGATTTACAGAAAGAAAAATTAAATTATGATTACCTTATAAGTGGTAGTGATCAAATTTGGAATACAACAGCTCCGGATTTTTCTTGGGCATATTACTTACCTTTTGACAATACGAAAAGTAAAAAAATTTCATACGCGGCTAGTTTCGGATCAATAGGAATTAATAATAACGATAAGGATAGAATAATTAAATTGCTAGTTGATTATGATTTTTTATCTGTACGAGAAGAAGAAAATCAAAAAATATTAGAAAAAGAATTAAACAAGCATGTTGAATTAAATGTTGATCCAACAATGTTATTATCAAAAAAAGATTGGAAAAACTTAATTGGTGAAAGTAAAAATGAATTAGGAAAATATATTCTTTTTTATACATTATATCCTAAAAAAGAAGTTATAGAATTAACAAAGAAAATTTCAAAAATATTAAAATTACCTGTTGTAGTTACAAAATTTAATAATCAAAAAGATTATTTTAATAATTTTATAAAAAAGTACAATTCTGGACCAATTGAATTTTTACAGCTTATTAATAATGCTGAATTAGTTATTTCATCTTCATTTCATGGTAATATTTTTTCGATATTATTTGAAAAGCCATTTTTCTCAATAAAGAATGGAAAAAAAGATTTGAGATTAGAAACATTGCTTAAGAGGATGGAGTTAAATGATAGAATAGTTACAGAAGAAAATATAGAAGACAGGTGTAAGAATGCATATAAAATATCTTTTGATTTTGCTAAGAAAATATTAGAAAAAGAAAGAATAAAATCTAGAGAATACTTAAGTAAAGCTTTAGAAATATGATGCTTGGGAGAATTTTATGATTTGTGAAAAAAAAGACTGTACAGGGTGTTTTGCTTGCTATAATATTTGCACTAAAAATGCTATAGAAATGCAAGAAGATGAAATGGGGTATATTTATCCTGTAATTAATCAAGAAAAATGTATAAATTGTGGGATGTGCAAAAAAGTATGTCCAAATATCAATATGATAGAATTGCATAAAAGTAAAAAAACGTATGCAATGTGGAATAACAATAAAAACATTAGGAATAAAAGTACATCTGGTGGAATAGCAACTATGCTTTGTGAATATATAATTGAAAACAATGGAGTAGCTTATGGATGTAATAACGAAATAAATGACAATATTAAATTTATAAGAATAGAAAAAAAGGAAGATTTATATAAAGTACAAGGATCTAAATATGTGCATGCATATATCTTAGATAATTATAAAAAAATAAAGGACGACTTAATTAATGAAAAAACAGTAATGTTTATAGGAACCCCATGTCAAGTGGCTGGACTTAAAAATTATCTTGGTAAAGAATATGAGAATTTATATACAGCTGATATTGTATGTCATGGTGTTCCACCTCAAAAATTGCTTAGAGAAGAAATATCTAAAAAAATAAATGAAAAAGAAAATTTAACAGTTTCATTTAGGGAAAATATTAAATATTGTTTGAAAGTTTATTCAAATGGTAAATTAGTTCTAAAAGAGATGCAAGATAAGAATTTTTATATATTAGGCTTTGTAAAATCATTATTTAACAGAGAAAATTGTTATAATTGTAAATATGCAAATAGCAAAAGAATTGGAGATATTACTTTAGGAGATTTTTGGGGTATTAACAAAGATGATAATAATGGATTATATAGAAGAGAAGAAAAATTAGGAATTTCTTTATGTCTCGTAAATACTGGTAAAGGTGAACAGTTAATAAATAATATAAAAGATAAATGTTATTTTGAAGAAAGAAGTGTGGAAGAGGCAATTAAAGGTAATTCTCAATTGCGTAGCCCAGCAATAAGAAATAAAGAATACTTTAAATTTAAGAAATTATATCTTAAGTATGGATATAAAAAAGCCAGCAAAAAATGTTTAAAGATTGACAAGCTAAAGAAAAAAATAAAAACTTTTTTAAGTAAGGAGAAACAAAATTGTTTATTTATATAGTAATTATACTTGCAATTTTAATATTAGGGATAATAATAAAACCAAATGATAATAAAAAAAATAAAAAAATTTATTTGATAATCATTTTTACAATCATAACAATAGTTGCAGCTATAAGAAATGTAAGCGTTGGAATAGATACAGAACAATTCTGCAATGCTTTTAAAAGAATTGCATCAATTTCTTTTGAACAGGCCTTAGAACTTAGATATGAAGTTGGATTTATTTGCTTATGTAAAATTATTTCATATATATGGACTAATCAGCAAATATTAATAATTGTAAGTAGTTTATTAATATTTCCGATAGTTGGTTTCTTTATTTATAGAAATTCGGAAGATGTAATACTTAGCAGTTTACTTTATATTCTACTAAATACTTATGCAATGCAAATGAATGTTATGAGGCAAGCTATTGCATTAGCAATTATCATTGTGGGATATGAATTATTTTTCAAAACGGATAAAATGATAAAATATATGTTATTAGTTGTTATTGCAAGTTTTTTTCATCAAACAGCATTAATAATGATATTCTTAGTACTTCTTAAAGATAAAAAATATAATTTAAAAATTTATATGTTAACTACACTTGCAGGAATTATTGCCTTTTTGGTTGCAAACAAAATATGGAATTTAGCTGTTTCAATATTTCCATCTTATGCAGGGTATATAGATAAAGGAGAATATGTTTCGCCAAGCTATTTAGCTGGAACTATCAGTGCAATTGTTGCATGGCTTGTGTTAACAATGGGAATGTTTTTTGAAAGAAAAAACAAAGAAAAAAATGGCAATTATAATTTTCTAGCATATATGATGTCCATAATATTTATTATTGATATGATTGTAATAAAAATTAACTTATTTGTCAGATTAGCATCATATTTCGGAATATTTACCTTAATATGGCTTCCAAATACTTTAAAAAATGATTTAGACAAAAATGAAAGATTTTTAATGTATTTTTTAGTTGTAATTTGCTTTATTTTATATTGGGGAATTCTATCATTATATAGGCCAGAATGGTATGGGGTTATACCATACACTACTTTTTTTAATCAATAGAAGTAAGGAGTTGAAATTTTATGAAACAAGTTGGAATCATTACAATTTATGACAATAGTAATTTTGGAAACAGATTACAAAATTACGCTACACAAGAGACTATAAAAAAAATTGGATTGAATCCCATTACATTGAAAAATTTAAGGAGATGTAATGTAAAAGCAAATAATTTATTAGATAAATTAAAATTAAAAATAATATTTATAATGAAAATACTACAAAATAATTTAGTGAAAAACAAAAAGGAAAAGATATTTGAAAAATTTAATAAAAAATATATTAATTTAAGTAAAATGTACATAACTTCCAATAATGCTAAGAAACTTGAAAAAAAATTTGATTATTTTTTAGTAGGAAGTGATCAAGTGTGGAATCCTAAATTCAAAAGAATGACTTATATCGATTTATTAGGTTTTACGGATAAAAACAAGAAGAGCTCTTTTTCAGCTAGTTTTGGAGTTAGTGAATTAAATAATGTCGAAAAGGAAAAATTAAAACAATATATAACCGACTTTAAATATATTTCAGTTAGAGAAAATGAGGGCAAGAAAATTTTGGATGAAATTGTACCAGAAAAAAATACTCAAGTTTTATTAGACCCCACTATGATATTAGACAAGAGTGAATGGGACAGAATAATAAAAAAACCTATTTGCTTAAATGCTAAAAAATATATTTTATTATATTTTTTAGGAGAAATAGAGAATGAGTGGAAAAATGAAATTGATAGAGTCGCTAAAGAAAATGATTGCGATATTATTAATGTTTTAGATAAAAATAGTGAGTTTTATAATATAGGACCGGATGAATTTGTATATTTAGAAAAAAATGCTTTCTTAATATGTACAGATTCATTCCATTCAACAGTTTTTGCTATTTTATATAACAAACCTTTTACAGTTTTCGAAAGAATAACTAAAGTAACAAATCTAAGCTCAAGAGTAGATACTTTACTAAAAAAATTTAACTTAGAAAGCCAGAAGTATTCGGGAAAGATTACTTTAGAAACTAAGTATGATAATGTTAATGAAATATTAAATATTGAAAGAATGAAATCAATCGAATTTTTAAAGAAAGCATGTGAGGATGAAAAGTAAGATGAAAATTAATCAAAGAAAAATTGGTGTTGTGTTATCTTATGCAGTAATAGCCATAAATATGATTGTTGGAATTGCATATACGCCATTTTTAATTAGAATGTTAGGACAGTCTGAATATGGCTTGTATTCTATAGTATATTCAGTAATGTCATACTTAACTATTATGGATATGGGATTTGGAAACACTATAATAATTTATACATCACGATATATTAATCAAGGCAAGAAAGAAAAACAAGAACAATTACATGGTATGTTTTTCCTAATTTATTGTGTTATTGGAGTTTTAGCTACAATTATAGGATTAGTTCTTTATTATAATGTAGATACGCTTTTTGGAAATACAATGACAGCCGACGAATTGTCAAAGGCAAAGATAATGATGTTAATTTTAACATTTAATATGGCAATTACATTTCCTTTTAGTATATTTGGAAATATTCTTACAGCACATGAAAAATTTATTGCTAGCAAATTAATAAAAATTGTACAGATATTATTACAACCATTATTGATGATACCTTTACTTATTATGGGATATAAAGCTATTGCTATGGTAGTAGTTTTAACTATAGCAAATGTTGTTTGTTTATTTTTAAATACTTTTATTTGCTTTAAAAAATTAAATGTCAGATTGAAATTTAAAGGCTTTGACTTTAAAATATTAAAAGAAATATTTGCATATTCATTTTTTATTTTTTTAAATGAAATTATAGATAAGATAAACTGGAATTTGGATCAGTTTGTATTGGGTGCAGTTTCTGGTACTGTTGCTACTGCAATTTATTCAGTTGCGAGTAAATTAAATAGTATGTATATGTCTTTTTCAACTGCAATAAGCAATGTAATGCTTCCAAAAGTCACAAAAATGGAAGATAATCATGAATCAAATAGTGCCTTTACAGATATTTTTATAAAAACTGGAAGAATTCAATACTTACTATTAGCACTAATAATTACTGGCTTTGTACTATTTGGTCAAGTATTTGTAAATTTATGGGCAGGGCAAGGCTATGAAGATGCTTATATAATAGCTTGTATACTTATGATACCAATTACTATTCCATTAATTCAAAATATTGGGTTAAGCATTCTACAAGCAAAAAATTTGTATAAATACCGTACAATTATATTTTTGGGAATTGCAATATTAAATGTGGGACTTAGCATTCCGTTAGCTAAAATGTATGGAGGCATTGGAGCAGCGATTGCAACTTCAATAGCATTGATATTAGGTCAATGTATTATTTTAAATATTTATTATCATAAAAAAGTAGGAATAAATATTATAAAATTCTGGAAAAATATAATTAAAATGTCAATTCCAATGATTTTTGCAGTTATATTTGGTGTAATCTTAAATTTATTGATTAAATCGGACAGTATAATAATGTTAGGAACCAAGATTATATTATATTCTATAGTGTACTGTTTATTAGTTTGGAAATTTAGTATGAATGATTATGAAAAAGGACTAATTAAAAAACCTTTGAGTAAAATAGTAGGAAAGGAAATATAAGAAAAAATGATAATAATTAATAAAAAAGAAAATTGTTGTGGGTGTTCAGCTTGTTACAATATTTGTCCTAACGATGCTATTATAATGGAGGAAGATGAACTTGGTTTTAAATATCCTAAAGTAGATGAAAAAAAATGTGTAAATTGCAATTTATGTGAAAATGTATGTCCGATTTTAAATCAAAGAATTAAAGAGACAAGACCAAAAGCTTATTTATGTATAAATAAAAATTTGGACATAAGACTTAACAGTTCATCTGGAGGTGTATTTTCAGCTTTAGCTGAAGAAATTCTTAATAGAGAAGGTATAGTATTTGGCGCTACATTTGATAATAATTTTGAAGTTATACATACATATATAGAAAATAAAGATGAAATATCGAAATTACAAGGCTCAAAATATGTACAAAGCGATATAAAAAAGACCTATTTAGAAACAAAAAAATATCTTGAACAAGATAGATATGTTTTATATACAGGAACACCTTGCCAAATTGAAGGTTTACAAAGTTTTTTAGGTAAAGAATATAGTAAATTATATACACAAGACATTATATGTCATGGAGTCCCCTCTAGAAAAATTTGGAGAGAATATTTGAAAAAAATGACAAACAATAATGTTGAAGTTATAAAAAATATTAATTTTAGAAACAAAAAAACAAGTTGGGAAAATTTCTCTATGCAAATAAACAGTGATACAAATAGATATAATAAAAGTCATAATAAAGATTTGTTTATGAGAGCTTTTTTGCAAAATTTAATTTTAAGAGATTCATGCTATAATTGTAAATTTAAAAAATATAATAGAAATTCTGATATTACTTTAGCAGATTTTTGGGGAATATCTAAAATAGACAATAGCTTTAATGATCATAAAGGAGTATCGCTAGTAATTATAAATAATGATAAAGGCAGGGAACTACTTGAAAAAATAAAAAAACAATGTATAATTAAAGAAGTTGATTTAGATAATGCTATTAAATATAATAAGTCATTTATAAAATCGGTAGAACAAAATAAGAATAGAAATGAATTTTTCAAAAATGTTGATAGTAAAAATATAAAAGTATTAATAAAAAAATATACATATTCGCAAGGGTTAATAAGAAAACTAATTAGAAAATGTATAAACAAAATAAAATGACTTTAATTAATTTTTATATGAGGAGAAAAGATGAAAATAAAAAGGAACAAAAAGAAAAAATTATTTGTTATCATGTTTGTTTTATTACTAGTCAGCTTAATTTGGATAGTACCTACAAAAATAATTAAGTCCTCAAATATAGAACTAGTAAAACGTTCTAATATTAACATTAATCATTCAAATTCTTTATTGCAATACAATATTTTAGACTTAATCAAATTGTTATCGATAGATAATACATATATTGTAGAAACCAATCTAAATAGTGAAATTTCATATAATAATGTAGTTCAATTAACCACTAAAATCGAAAATTTCGATAATACTTCTAATTATGAAATGATAGTTTATTTAAATGATACTGAAATATTGAACAAAGAATTAAAAAATAATATTGAAGAAAATGATGTAACTTTAACAAGTGAAGGAAAAAACACAATAAATATTACAATAAAAAAGGATAATAATGAAGAATATAAAGAAATAAAAAATGTTTATTATATAATACCGTATGAACATCAATTTTTAGAAGAGTTTTCTCAAGTTGGACTGTCTACTCATTATGGACTTAATAGTTCATCTAGAGATAAAGTAGAGTTAAGTATAGAATTGTTAAAATCGCTTGGAACTCAGATTATTAGAGATAGTATTAGATGGGATAAAGTATATAAGAATAATAGTTTTAATTTTGAAGAAATTGATGAGTGGATTGAAAAAATACATGAAAATGATATTGAACTATTAGCTGTATTAGCTGGTGGAACTACTGATCAACTTGGAGATGATTGGCAAATTAGTAATGATGAAGAGTTAAGTGAGTTTAAGGAATACATTAATCAAGTAGCTGAAAGATATAAATTTATTGATGAATATGAAATATTAAATGAACCTAATAGTTTTATGACTACAAATGAACAAAGAATATGGTATTCAAGAATAATTAATATAGCAAATGAAATTTTAAAAGAAAATAACTCTAAAATCATTGCTGGATCTACAATGGTTCCATATAAAAATGAAGAAGAGTCTATTAAATGGATTCAAGATATTTCAAGATTTGAATCGTCTTATAAAAATATTAATGCATATTCATACCATCCTTATGCATCAGTAAATGACTTAGAAGAAATAAATCTTAACTATAGAATTGGAATAAATGAACTTGGTGGCTTTTCTAAAAAATATGTTACGGAGTTTGGTAAGAAAACTAGTGACGAGAATGATTGCTCTGATATAACAATTCAACAATGTGTAACCAATCAATCAAATGGGGTAGATATATCTATTCTCTATCAATTTAGAACTATTAATTCTAATAATAATTATGATTATGGATTATTAAATTATGACTACACTCCGAAACCTGTCTACTATGCTATGAAAAATTTCTTTACCAACACCAACGGTGCAGAATACATAGGAACAGTTAACCTAGCAGATGGGGTAGAAGCACACGTCTATGACAAAGACGGAAAGCCTAAAATAATAGCTTGGTCAGATAATGCAGATAATACAATAACAATACCATACAAAAACTTCACAGCAAGCGACATATATGGTAACGAAATAGAAAATACAGATGGCACATTAGAAATTACAACTTCGCCAGTATACTTAGATAATATATCAGATGAATACTTCTATGAAGCCATCTCCAACACAACCTTAGAAAAATACGAAGAATTTGAAGAAAAATTTGAGGCAGAAATAGCTAACATTAATGGTTTGCAAGAAGAAATAAATAAATTAAAAGAATATATGGCATCAATTGCAAGCAACTCTACAGAAGATGAGAACGTTGCAATAGAACAAATGAATACTCACTTTAATCTTGGTAATGTTATTTTATCTGTATATAAAAATGGAAGCCTAGATGTAGAGTATGTAAAGCTAAGTTCTATGCTAGATATGCTAAATGATATAGGAAGCTCTTATGAAGACTTATTAACCGTTTGTGCTACAACTAGAGCACCATATTATACAGCTACAGAGGAATTAATAAATTCAGCAGAGAGCAAAATCAACAATAATTCAGATTTAGAAATTGTGTATCCTTCTAAAATCTTAGATTTCGCTAAGGAACTAGATGAAAAATCTGAATACATAAATAGCTTATCAGAAGAAAATGACATAAAAACAGGCTTAATAGTAAGTAACAGTTTACATGCATATTATTTAGCAGATTGGGCTAATGAATTTGCCTCAATATACATAGATGAATATATAGAGGTAAATCCTGTTACAGTAAGTTATTCAAATACAGATGAATGGACAAATCAAGATGTTACTGCAACATTAAACATTGGCAATGATGATGCAACAGTAACTAATAATGGTGGAAGCAACACATATATATTTAAGGCAAATGGCTCTTTCACATTTGAATACGAAAGAAGGGGACAAGCTTTTAAATTAGAAGCTAAGGTTTCAAACATTGACAAAACCTACCCAACTATAGCAGGAGTAAAAGATGGACAAACTTATACAAGTGGTGTAAAACCTGTTATAGAGGATACAAACCTATCTATTGTATCAATAAGTTACAATGGCGAAAATATAGAATATTATGAAGGAATTACCTTAGAAGATGAAGGTATGTATAGCATTGTTGCAACAGATAGAGCAGGCAATACAACTACAGTAGAGTTTAATATAATTAGCGATGTACAGGACGAATACGTACTTCAAGGTAACTATTTATTAAATGTTTGGCAAGAAACTACATTGGCGGATTTTAAAAATAATTATACTTCACAAGAGGAGTCTTACATAATAAAAAGAAATGATACAGAGCTAACAGATACAGATATAATTGCTACAGGGGATATTATAGAGTTATCTTCAGGAGATACATATACAATAGTTGTTGCAGGAGATATAAATTGCGATGGTAGAGTTACTGTATTTGATTTAAGTGCACTAAGAAGATACATTTTAAAACAAATAGAATTTACAGAAATAGAATTGCTTTCTGCAGATATAAATATAGATGGTAACAATATTGGTGCAAAAGATTATAGCCGAATGAGACTCGAAATATTAGGAATGCATTAATATAGTTTATAAATCTATACACGTAACACAAATGTAATATATCTGTAATAAAAATGTAATATTCATTATGTTGTTAAATATAGTTATTTGTGCTAGAATATGCATAGAAAATTATATAATTTGAAATGAAGGAGTCATAGAGATGAAAAAAATCTTATCAATATTCACAATAATACTTATTCTAGCACTTACAATTAATTTTAACATTGTAAATGCAACAGATGCAGAACCAGAAACAGAGCCAACTGTTAATTTAACATACAATGTAGAGCAAAAAGATAATCAAGTTATATTTACCATTTCCTTAGGAGAGTTTGAGGGAATAGAAGAAAATATTGTTATGTCAGCTATTGCAGATTTAGATTTTTACGATAATCAAATTGAAACAATTGAAGGAAAGGCTTATGATGATTGGAAAGTAACTGTATCTGCAGAAACTAAGACTGTTTTATTTGAAACAGATTCAGCAAAACCAAATTCAAAACTTGGTGAAATTATATTTAATTTGAACACATCAAATATAACAGAAACGACTCAGGGAGTTGTAGCAATTAATGAACTAAATATTTCAGACGGTATAGTATTAGATGAAATATATCCAAGAAATGAATTTACTTATGTACTTCAGCCACAGACTGCTAATGATAATGATAATACGAATACAGTAACAGATGATGATACAACTGAGAATGAACCAGGAATAAATGATATTACGATTTCAGATCCTGACAAAAGTGAAAGTGGAACATCTAGTAATGGCACACCTAATACGAATAAGGATTCAACCAAGTCACCAGATAAAAAGTTACCACAAACTGGAATTAGTATTGTTTTAATAGTTGGAATAATAACAATAACAGTATTAGCTATAGTTGGCTTTATTAGATATAAAACTATTAAAATTAAATAATTAAAGTGATGCATTATACACAAATAGAAGGGAAAATTTTATGGAAGAATTAGATTTAAAAGAATTATTTGGAATATTTTGGGCTAAAAAAGTACACATTATATTGTTAATACTAATATTTATTGTGATTGGATTTATATATTCATATATATTTTTAGTACCGGAGTATCAATCTATTACACAAATATTGCTTGCTAAATCAAACGCAACCACTCAAGATGGAACAACCCAAGGGATGACTACTTCACAAGTTACATTAAACCAACAATTAGTTTCTACATATAGTGTATTAGTTAAAAGTGAATCTGTTTTAACACAAGTTAAGGACAATCTAAAAATAGATAAATCGATAGAAGAATTAAGAAAAAATATTACCGTATCAACCAAAGATGATACAGAGATAATTCAAATATCGGTAGTAGATGAAGATGCAGAAATGGCTAAAAATATAGCTAATGAAGTAGCAAATGTTTTTATAGAGCAAATTGCAAAAGGATACTATGCAATGGATAACGTATATGTAGTAGATGAGGCAAAAGTTGAGGAAGAACCATACAACATTAATCACTTAAAAGATTTAGCTATATTTGGAGCAATTGGATTTGTTGTAGCCTGTGTATATGTATTAATCGCAAATATGTTAGATACTACAGTTAAGTCTAAAGAAGACATAGAAAAAAAATTAGGACTTACAGTGCTTACGACAATACCTGTATGTGAAAATACATCTAAAAATAAAAAAGGAGGTAGAAGATAATGAAAAAAGAAGTAATTACAGCTAGAGATCCTAAATCACCTATATCTGAATTATTTAGAACTTTAAGAACAAATATTCAATTTATGAATACAAAAAGCAAATTAAAGTCATTACTTATTACTTCTACATCTCCTTCAGAAGGTAAAAGTTGGGTATCTTCAAATTTGGCTACAACTTTTGCACAAGCTGGAAAAAGAGTTATTTTAGTAGATAGCGATATGAGAAAAGGTAGATTATTCAACATATTTAATACTACTCCATCACCTGGGCTTTCTAATTATTTATCCGGAATAAATTCTGATGGAGAGTATTGTGGCGATGTTGATATAACAAATTATATAAGAAAAACTGAATTAACTAACCTATATTTAATTCCAGCTGGCAGTATACCACCAAATCCATCTGAGCTATTAGTTTCTGAAAAAATGAATGAACTAATGGAAAAATTGGAAAGTATGTGTGATATTGTAATATATGATGGTACACCAACAAGCTTAGTTACAGATGCTTTAATTATATCTAGAAATGTTGATACTACAATAATTGTTTGTGCATATAATCAAACAAAAATTGAAGATTTGGAAACAATAAAAAGAGATATATTAAACGTAGGTGGTAAAATAGCAGGTGTTGTTATTAATAAAATGCCTACAACTAGAAAAGAATATTATTCATCATATTATTATGGACAAAGTACAACTAACTCAAAGAGAAGTTCTAGCAAGAACATTGATTTAAAATCAAGAGTTAGACCTAATGGACAGTCAAACAGAATTAGTAAAGAAGAACTAAAATAAATATAAGTGAAAAGAGAGATAAAAATGATAGATGTTCATTGTCATTTAGTTTATGGAGTAGATGATGGCTCTACAAGTTTAAATGAAACTTTACAAATGCTTAAAGAAGCTAAAAATGTAGGGTTTACTGATATTATCTTAACTCCACATTTTAGCAACTATTTCCAAGTTTCGGCAGAAGAAATATCTAAGAGAATAGAGGAAATAAAAAGAGAAAGTCAAGCCATTGGAATTAATTTATACCAAGGAAACGAAATATATATAACTTCTACATTGATTGATGATTTAAATAATAAAAAGAGTGTATCATTAAATAATAGTAAATATGTTTTATTTGAGGTTCCTATGCATAACTCAACATATAATGTAGATGAAGTAATATATGATATTTTAAATGCTGGCAAAGTTCCAATATTAGCACATCCAGAACGATACGATTTTGTGCAAAGCGACCCAAATTGGCTTTTAAATTACATAGATAGGGGAGTGCTATTTCAGTCTAACTATGCAAGTATTGTGGGTAGATATGGTAAAGAAGCAAAAGAAACGGTTAAAAAACTTCTTACACATAGTATGATACATTTTTTAGGCTCTGATAATCATAAACCTAATACTGTATATGCTGAAATGCCAGAAATACTTAATAAATTAGAAAAGCTAATTGGACCTAATTATTTGAAGACACTTTCATTGGATAATCCACAAAAAATATTAAATAATGAAAATATAGAAATTGATGACCCAGAAGAAATAAGGAAAACATGGAAATTTTGGAGAGGTTAAGTGTGTAATCTCTCTAATTTTTTGTCTTTTATATTTAAATATTTGTTTGTAAATAAGTATTGAAAATTTACATAAAATATGTTAAAATAGAAGTTGAACGTTGACTTTATAAAAGTTTTACTTTAAAAAGAAAGGAGAAAGCGTTATGCTTAAAATCATCAAAGAAAATATTCGGAATGTAGAATTTTGGGTTAATAAAATGTACGGAGTTACCCACATGGGTAAGTTCCATGCCGATGAGGTGTTCGCGTCGGTAATTCTTGAACTTTACTTTGGAACGTTATACGTTATTCGGAGTCAAGACAAAGATATCCCGAAGGAGTTACCCTCTAATGTTATTGTGTACGATATCGGGATGGGAGAATTCGATCATCACCAATATGGTGGTAATGGGATTCGCTCGAACGGAGTCCCATATGCATCATGCGGGCTAATTTGGAAAAAATTTGGCCCAGCAATAATTAAGAAAACTGGAACTCCCGAGCCCCAACTTGTTTGGGAGTGGATTGACCACGAGTTAATCCAAAGTGTCGATGCTACGGATTGTGGTGCAATGCCGAAAATGGTATACCCCGCGAAACCTTTTACGGTTTCGACAATCATCGGTAATTTTAATCCTACCTGGGATTCCGATAAAGACGTGGACGAAGCATTTTTGGAAGCATGCAGTTTTGCTAAGACTGTTTTCAATAATGCCTTGATGCATGCTCTGGCAAAAGCAGAAAGCAAAGACATCGTTGATAGAGCTATCGACGAGTCGACTAACCACATAATGGTGTTGCCAGTCTATGTCCCTTGGCATGACTGGTTCTTTGACAGTCAGAACAAAAAAGCCAGCGATATCTGGTTTGTAGTGTATCCGAGCCGGCGTGGTGGGTATAATTTTCAAGGAATTCCCACTAAACCGGGCGAAGGAGATCAAAGAAAAGCCATACCGAGGAACTGGCGTGGAGTTCCGAAAGAACAACTTAGAAAAATTACCGGTGTAAATGATGCAAATTTTGTGCATATTGCCGGTTACCTTGGAGGAGCAGAATCCTTTGAGGGTGCAATGAAGATGGCAAAAATGTTGTCTTCGGCATAAGTTTCTCCTTGTACTTAGGTTAAGCACAATGAGCTAACTTAAGTGCAACAGCCAAAAGAGCAGGATCCTATTTAATATAGGCCTGCTCTTTTGGTCTGTCTGTAAACTTCCGGCTAAGCCTAGAATAATTACTTGTATATAAAAATACACTTGACAAAATGCATCATTTTTATATAAAATTAAGCTGTAAAAAGATAAGGATGTGATAAATTGATAGATTTACAAGAAATTGGACAGAAATTAGAAGAACTTAATAATAAATTAACAAAAATAGGTGATTCACTTTGACATAACAAAGTTGGAAAACGAATTATCTGAATTAGAAAAACAAACAAATCAACTAGACTTTTGGAGTGACTCGAAAAATAGCTCTAAGGTTTTAAAAAGAATAACAGAACTAAAAAATAAAGTTGGTCAATTTAAAAATGTAAGAAGCGACTTAGATAATTTTATAGAAATAAAGAATTTGTTACTTCAAGAAAGCGATGTGGATTTAGAAAAAGAATTAGAAGTAGGAGTACCTAAATTAGAAAAAGAAATCGAGAAGTTAGAAACTTCAACACTTTTGTCTGGAAAATATGATATTAACAATGCAATTATAACTCTTCATCCAGGTGCAGGAGGAACCGAAGCACAAGACTGGGTAGAAATGTTATATAGAATGTATACTAGATGGGCAAATGCTAATGGATATAAAGTAGAAGAGCTAGACTATTTAGAGGGGGAAGAAGCAGGTATTAAGAGTGTTACCTTCTTAGTTTCAGGAACGTATGCCTATGGATACTTAAAAGGGGAGCAAGGAGTACATAGACTTGTAAGAATATCTCCATTTGACGCAGGAGGTAGGAGACACACTTCTTTTGCATCTGTAGAAGTTTTACCAGAAATTACAGAAGATATAGAAATAGATATAAATCCTGATGATTTAAAAGTAGATACATACAGAGCATCTGGTGCAGGAGGTCAGCATATAAATAAAACTTCATCTGCAGTTAGAATTACACATATACCTACAGGAATAGTTGTAGCATGCCAAACTGAAAGGTCTCAAATACAAAATAGAGAAACTGCAATGAAAATGCTAAAGTCAAAGCTATTGCATCTAAAAGAACAAGAACATAAAGAAACAATAGATGAACTAAAAGGTGTACAAATGGACATTGCTTGGGGAAGTCAAATACGTTCTTATGTATTTTGCCCATATACAATGGTAAAAGACCATAGAACAAATTATGAAGTTGGCAATATTCAAGCAGTAATGGATGGAGACTTAAACGGCTTTATAGATAGTTATTTGAGAAGTATTGTTTGATAATTGTCACTATAACTCTTTAAAATAAATAAAATATATTATAGGCAAAATATAACTATATTTACGCCTTGTACATTTATATATAAAGGACTGCTTTATATGGAAACTATAGTATTAAAATTTGGAGGGAGTTCGCTTGCAGACAATATAAAATTAAATATTGTTGCAAATAAAATTATTGATTTTTATAACAAACAAAATAAAATTATTGTTGTAGTATCAGCACAAGGCAAAACAACAGATGGCCTAATAAAAGAGGCAAAAGAATTATCGTACGAGCCAGATAAACGAGAGATGGACGTATTACTTAGCACAGGAGAGCAAGTATCAATAGCAAAACTTGCAATGCTATTAAAAAGGCTTGGATACAATGCAATTTCTTTAACTGGTTGGCAGGCAGGCATTTATACATCAAATACAAATGAGAAAGCTAAAATCGAGTATATTAACACTGAAAGAATAAATCAAGAACTTGAAAATGGCAATATTGTAATAGTAGCAGGATTTCAAGGAATAAATGATAAAAAAGATATTACAACACTTGGTAGAGGTGGCTCCGATACTACTGCAGTTGCAATTGCTTCAGCTATAAAAGCTGACCATTGTTATATCTTCTCTGATGTAGATGGAGTATATTCAACAGATCCTAACAAAATTACTGATGCAAAGAAAATAGAGGAACTATCTTATGATGAGATGCTTGATTTATCTAATGAAGGAGCTAAAGTATTACACAATAGATGTGTAGAAATCGCTCAAAAATTTAATGTTTTAATAGAAACAGGTTCTACATTTAATAACAATATTGGAACACAAATAAATGGAAAAATAGAAGAAAGTGCTGTAAAAAGCATTGTAAAAAATGATAATTTATTTTTAATTACATTAAAATATGAAAATTACAATGCAGATATGTTAAATAAATTGTATTTTTCATTGTTAAATAATGGTATTATACCTACAAACATGATAAATAATAGTATAAATAGCTTTAATGTAAGCTTTACAATTAAAGCAAGCGATTTAGGAAAATTTCAAGAATTGTTAGAAAATGATTTAGGAGGATTTACATCTTCTTTTACCAATATTTCACGAATATCTCTTGTTGGATATGGAATTATGAACAATGAAAATGTAATAAAAAAGACATTAGAAATATTAAATATGAATTCAGTAGATATATTTTCTATGCAATTAGAAGAGTGTAAATTATCTATAATGACAAAAGAAAAAATAAACAACAAATTATTAGAACAATTACACCATGAGTTAATATAATTTTAGATTACAATTCACATAAACGCTATAAAATAATTTTATAAGCTTTAGAACGTGAATTATAATAAATAAAATAAAGAAAGGAGAAAACCTAAATAGATTTAGGTTAAGGAACAGTTATGGCTTTTTATTCATACATTTTTTCAGCAAACTATAAAAGATATTTTTACAATTTACAAAAAGTAGCTCAAAGAGAAGATAAGAATTTGGTAGGAATGATATTTGATACTGGCTACTGTGTTTTTAGATACGGATTCGCTCTTAGTGACTACTTAAATTATAAATTATATAATAAAAATAAAGCTGAAAGGAAAAAATATTTAAGTACAAGAAGAGAAAATAAATTTTATGAAATTGTATCGCCAAGTGAATATAAACAGAGATACACTATAAAACCAAATTTTTTAGAAGATTTTAAAAAATACACAAAAAGAGGATTCTTTGTACCACAAGAAGGCAATTATCAGGAATTTTTAGAATTTTTAGATACTCATGAAGCTTTTATGTCTAAGCCTTATGATGGTCTTGGTGGAGAAAATGTAAAAAAAGAATATTCAAAAGACATAATAAACAAAGAAGAATATTTTAATAATGCTATCCAAAATCGAATATTTTTGGAAGAATTAGTCATTCAGCATCCTATAATGAATAATTTGTGTACTAGAAGTGTAAATACAATGCGTATAATGACTTTTAATAATTATGGAACACCTCGAATATTATGGATGGGATTAAGAGTTGGAAATGGTGTAAATGCTATAGACAATTTCCATGCAAGAGGTATGGCAGTAAATATAGATATGGATACCGGAATGCTTGTAGGAAATGCTATAGATAAAGATTTGAATGAATACAAAGAACACCCTATTTCTCATACTAGATTTGATGGCTTTCAAATACCTTATTTTGAAGAAGCTAAACAAATGGTTTTGGAAGCCAGTTTAGAAAGCGACAAGATACTTGTTGTGGGTTGGGATGTAGCTATTTCTGAAAATGGACCGGTCATAATTGAAGGAAATAGAAGACCAGGGTTTGACATAGTACAAGTTTTATCTGGTGGAAGAGCTGATATAGTAGATGAGGTATTAGCTGACGTGAAAAAGCATAAGCAAGGACAAAAGTAAATATTGTTTATAAATCCAATAGAGGTATATTATTTTTTAATTACTTCTATTGGATATTTTTAGTTTAATTCCAATAATTGCGATAGAATACCTGAAAAGCATTTCTATCTTAACTTTTTTATCTAATAAGAAATTACAACTTGTTCTAAAATAGACAAGTTGTGAATATAATATTTTATAGCTATATAATTAAAATAAAGATAATTGGAGGGTTAGATATGACTATTGATGAAAGAAAAAATAATAATCTTACAACTAATAATATGGTACAAAATTTATTACTAGAAAACAGGGAGAAATTAACAATATCTGGTGTCCTTGATGTACTTAGTTTTGATGACCAAATAGTAATTCTAGAAACAGAATTAGGTTTATTAACAGTAAAGGGTGAAAATTTAAGAATAAATAAATTAAGTTTAGACACTGCTGATGTAATAGTTGATGGAGAAATATATAACTTAGGTTATAGTGAAAAAGACTTAGAAAAAAAGAGTGGAGGAGGAATATTAGGCAAGATTTTTAAGTAGAGGAGGCACACTAATTGAGCGAACTATATACATTCTTGCTATTCATATTAACAGGAATAAGCATAGGCATCTTATTTGATATTTTTAGAATATTAAGAAGAAGTTTTAAAACTATTGATTTTATTACATATATTCAAGATTTCCTTTTTTGGATTCTTGCTGGAGTAATTCTCTTATATAGTATTTTTTCATTTAACAATGGAGAATTAAGAGCATATATTTTCATTGGAGTAATAATGGGAGTAATTCTATATATGTTAATTTTAAGTAAGTATTTTATAAAAATATCTGTAACAATAATTAGTATACTAAAGAAAATAATCTATACTCCTATTAAGTTTATTCTAAATATTATTATAAAATATATTATTAATCCTCTATCAAGATTAGGCAAAAAAATAAGTAATTTGACAAAAGAATTTTTTACAAAAATCAATATAAAGTACAAAATAAATATAAAAAACAATAAAAATAACAAATTTTCTAATAAAATTGAATAATTTTAGAAGGATTTTTTGGAAAAATGTAGAAATAAATATATAGATTAGTTCTGGAGTGAAAAATACATATGAAAAATATTAGTGGTTTATTAAAAAAAATATTAGTGCTAATGTTTATTATATACTTTTTATATACTATAATAGCACAACAAAAAACTTTAAATAGTTATGCACAAGAAAAAGAAAAATACAATGATAATATTGAGACAGCTCAAGAAGAACAAAATGAATTAAACGAAATGAAAGAAAATATTAATTCAGATGAATATATAGAACAAATAGCAAGAGAAAAACTAGGAATGTACTATCCAAATGAACGAGTTTATATTGATATCGAGAAATAATATTATTGTGCGTTAATAAAGGAATAACGCTTTTATAGCGCACATATATGTATTTATTTACTTTTTTCAACTTATTTATTTTCTTATTAAAAAAATTCAATAATTAGTAAAAAAACAAATAAAATATATTATAATTTAGGGGGAATAATATGAATTATAAAGATTATACACTTGTTGAACTACGCCAACTAGCAAAAGAGCGTGGCGCTGAAAATGTTTCAAAATTAAAGAAAGAAGAATTATTAGATTTTCTTGAAAATGAAGAGAATAGCATAAAGCAGGAAAATAAGGAAAAAGAAAATACAAATGTCACAGATTCTGTAGAAATAGAAGAAATGGATGAAGATAGAGTAGAAGAATTTAACTCTATGGGATATAAGTTAACAAACAATGGAGATAAAATTGTAGAAGGAATTTTAGAAGTTCTACCTGATGGGTACGGATTCTTAAGAGGAGATAATTATTTATCAACAGCAGATGATGTTTATATCTCTCCTGTGCAAATTAGAAGATTTAAATTAGATAATGGTGATAAAGTTACAGGTATTGCAAGAATGCCAAAAGAAGGAGAAAAATTCCCAGCACTAATATATGTAGGAAAAGTTAATGGAGATGCTCCGGAAATGGCATTTAAAAGGAAAAAATTTGATGACTTAACACCTATTCATCCAAATGAAAGAATACACTTAGAGACAACACCTACAGAATATGCAATGAGAATTATAGATTTAATATCTCCAATAGGAAAAGGTCAAAGAGGTATGATTGTGGCTCCTCCAAAAGTAGGAAAAACCACTTTAATAAAGAAAATAGCAAATAGTATAACAACAAATAATCCTGAGATAGAATTGATTGTACTTCTAATCGATGAAAGACCAGAAGAAGTTACAGATATGCGTCGTTCTATAAAAGGAGACGTTATATATTCTACATTTGATGAATTACCAGAACATCATGTAAAAGTTGCTGAAATAGTATTAGAAAGAGCAAAAAGACTTACTGAACAAAATAAAGATGTAGTAATATTATTAGATAGTATTACAAGACTTGCAAGAGCATACAACTTAGTTATACCATCATCAGGAAGAACACTATCTGGTGGTTTAGATCCAAGTGCACTACATAAACCTAAAAAATTCTTTGGAGCTGCAAGAAACATAGAAAATGGGGGAAGCCTAACTATTCTTGCTACTGCTTTAATTGAAACTGGAAGCAGAATGGATGATGTTATATTTGAAGAGTTTAAAGGTACTGGAAATATGGAAGTTCACTTAGATAGAGGTTTATCTGAAAAGAGAATTTTCCCAGCTATTGATATAAATAAATCTGGAACAAGACGTGAAGAGTTATTACTTTCACCAAAAGAACAAGAAGTTGTATATGCATTAAGAAAAGCAATGTCTACTAAATCTGTATCTGATGTAACAGAAGAGTTAATTGAATTGATGATGGCTACAAAAAATAATGCAGAGTTTTTAGATAAGATGTCTAATTTTTTGAAGATGTAATTTAATATAGTTATAAATAAAATTATAAAGCTAAAAGGACAGGGAAAGGGTAGTACCGAGTCCTTTTTAGTATTATTTTATGAATATGCTTATTGCACAAAATGATAGTTTTGCGCAATAAGAGGTAGGAGCATGATATAAAACAGCCATAAACCTATACTTTTACATATTCAAGGCTTTTAGCTGTTCTATACATACTAATATTCATTATTATTATAATCTTTATTCTTATGACTTATTAAAATCAATTTTAAGATATTTTTTTATTTTACTTATATAATTTCATTACTATAATTATTTTACTTAATATATTTTTAAATTTATATCTATAATTTTTTCTTATTATACATTTATTAAATTGTATGAAAATTTTTCAAAAATCTCCAAAGTGCCTATCTCTCTATATTTCCCTTATTTTATGGACAACAAACTATATGTCTAAAAAATAAAAACGGCTTATAATCGATTCTCGTGCGTCGATTTTTTTGTGCTTTTTTGTATATTTATATATGATTGATTTTAGAAGGTCATTATTTTGTATGATTTTAGTTTGTAATACAGCTATTGTAAAAATCATAGAATTTATAAGATCATAGTACAAAATGCAAATATTATATTAATTAGAATATATAAATCTGCAAACGAAATTCATTATAAACAAAATTTATATAATAAATGATTAATTTTAAAATTCAATAATTAAAATTGATTAAAAACGATTTTGAACTTAATGAAACAATAATTTAATTAAAATATTATATAAATTCTATAAAAAAATCACTAAATAACAAATGTTCGTTTTTTGGTATTACAATGTTTATATTACAAAATTATAATTTTTAAAATTCTAAATATATTTATAAGTTATAATTTTAAATTTTTTATAAATTTCTATAAATTATTTTCAAATCTTATTTTAAAATTTATTTTTTATATTAAAAAAAGTTTTTATTTATAAAATTTATTATTAGTCTAATAGAAGATTGCACAAAATTTTATTTAATATATTTTCATAATTTTTATATACTTAAAAATGTGCTATCCCCCCTACTCTACCATTTTTACAAAGTAGAAAAGATTAGTTGTATTTCAAACTAATCTTTAATTTGTAATTTATTTTTTTACTTTGTATTTTAACTGAACATAAGAATTATCTAATTGATTACATTCAATAAGTTCTAATGCTTTTAATTTGTTTAATTCTTCTGAATTACTAATTGCCTCTCCATCAATTAGAGTAGATACATCCTTGCCTCCAACCAATAATGGAGCAATTACTATATTTACATAGTCAATTAAGTTGTTTCTCAAAAATAGCCCATTAAGGGTTCCTCCAGATTGAATTGTTACTCTTTCAGCATTATATTTACTAGATAAATCTTCTAACAATCTTGTTAAGTCTAATTCTTCATAATATAAAATATCTAAATTATCATATTTATCTGTTAAAGAATATGCAATATGATTTTTATTTGTTGTAACTAATATTAGGCTTTCTACCCAGTTGCATATATAATCTATTCCATTTTCATTTAAATGTGGCTTATTATCAATAATAACGAATTTCACTTCTACTTTATCGTGATATTCTTTTCTATCATTAACACCAATTTTAGCCATTACTCTACCAGTATTTAACGAAAAATAATCAGTAGTAGATTCTATTTCATAATACTGGTGTAATCCCTCTTTAACACCCTCAATTTTACACCAATCTTTGTCAGCATCTAATTCATCAGTATTACCAGTGCTAATCTTACCATCAAGAGATTCTAACATAAATAAAGTTGTTATCGGTCTTTTTCTCAATTTAAATCATCTCCTCTATAAATTACTATTTAAATTTTATTCTTATTTACAATATTCTTCCAACTTGTTTCAAGCTCCCAATTAAATCTTCATATTTAATTTCTTTGGCATAAAAATTATCTTTTTTGTATCTTTCCCATTGTTTTTTCATAATATCACTATTATTAAGTTGTTCAATAATCTTGGACCAATCTTTAATAATAACCGTGGTATTTCTATGTTCTGCAGTAGAATAAATAGCATCTTTTAAGGTATTAAAGTTGATATTTTTAGTTTGAGTATTTAGCAACATGTATATATCATAAAAATCCCTAATTCTTGTTCCTAAAATTCCTTTTTTTATAATTGATTCAAATTTTTCAGCAATAATCGTTTCGAGATTATATGACCAAATTTGAATTTTTCTATCTTCAAGCATTAAATCAAAACTGTACTTAATTTCTTTATATGTAATTTTATCTCCAGTAGTAATATCAATTTTCATAATAACAGGCATTGATTCCATATAGTTAGCTTTGAAAGTTATTCTATATCCACCATAATCATCATCTTTTCTAATTAACTCTATTTTCTGTACTTCAAATGTAACTCCATCATCAATTTTTATATTACAAATTTCATTAATTTTATTTGTAATATTTTCTTCTGTCAATTTAAAACCTTTGATTGTTGTATCCATATCCATAGTTGTTCTACTATCAATTCCAAGCATAGCAGAGATTAACATTCCACCTTTTAGAATAAAATTATCTTT
>CALXPW010000014.1 GCA_944390365.1 uncultured Clostridia bacterium
TTTTAAGGAGGTGATTTTATGGTATATAGAATAAGTGATAAATGTATTAGTTGTGGTGCTTGTGCAGGAGCTTGCCCAATGCAATGTATTTCTCAAGGTGACGAAAGATATGTGATTGATGAATCTGTATGTATAGGTTGTGGTACTTGTGCTAACGTATGCCCTATGTCTGCTCCAGAGCCACAAGAATAATTAGGAATAATACTGTACATATTTGAATATTATTATATAGTCAGCATGATTATTAATTTTTTCTTAATTTCGTATTGCATAAAATTGGTATTTATTGTATAATTGTATCATATTATGTCGAATAAGGAGGATGTTCTATGGAAGAGAAAAAATCAAACGGCTTAGGAATTGCTTCATTAGTTTTAGGTATTGTATCTATCGTATTTAGTTTTATTGGTTTATCTACAATAGGATTAATTATAGGTATAGTAGGTATTGTACTTGGAGTAATGGCTAAAAAGAAAAATCCAACAGGTATGGCTAAAGCTGGTTTAATTTGTTCTATAATAGGTACAGTTTTATGTGCTTTAATGTTTATAGCTTGTGTAGCTTGCGTTGGAGCAATTGGAACAGCTGGTTCATTATTATATTAATTTTTAGAAGTTAATATATATATTTATAAAGGTAAGCAATTTAATTGTTTACCTAATTTTTATATACATTTTTAGATATGGAGGATTTTTAATGTTACCATACATACATATTTTTGATTTTGAACTCGCAACTTATGGAGTAATCATATTTATTGGAATTGTTATTGGTTCTGTTATAGCCATGCAATATTTCTCAAAATTTTTTAATATAAAAAAAGAAGATATCTTTTATGCTATTCTTTACGGTATAATTGGTGTTATTATAGGAGCAAAGCTTTTATATATTATTACTAATATTCCTTTTTTGATAGCAAACTATAATAATCTGGATTTATTAGACACTATTACTCAAATGTTAAAAGGTGGGTTTGTTTTCTATGGAGGTTTAATAGGTGGTGTACTAGGTATATTTATTTACTCAAAGCAATTTAAAGTTTCGTTTAAGTCTTTATGCTTAATACTAATACCTGTAGTTCCATTAGTTCACTCTATAGGAAGAATTGGTTGTTTATGCGCAGGTTGTTGCTATGGTATGGAGTATCATGGATTTGGAGCAATTACATTTCATAATTCAGTCATCGCGCCAAATGATGTTCCCCTATTTCCTATGCAGATAGTAGAATCTATATGTCTATTAATAATATTTATAATTCTTTTAGTTACTTATAAAAGATTTTTAGGAACATATAAAACAGTTGGATTATATTGTATACTATATGGAATTGTAAGATTTGTACTAGAATTCTTTAGAGGAGACCTAATAAGAGGCATTTTCTTTGGATTATCTACCTCACAGTGGATTAGCATTGTATTAGTTATTGTGGGAATTGTAATTTTTACAAACGCAACAAAAAAGAAAAATGTTGAAACTATTAGCCAATAATAACGTTTAAAAAAAAGTATAAAAATATGGAATGGAGAGTGATTACCGACATATTTGAAATACTTTTTTTTAAACGTTATTATTGGTTATATTTATGGACAAAATGGAGTGTCCCTTTTGTCCACGTTTTTTTTATTCTTTATTGCTCATTTCTTCTAATTTTAATAATGCTTCCCATCTTCTATCTACTTCATTTTGGAATTCTTCTATCATCCATTCGTTTCCTAGTTTAAATAAATGTTTGAAACGTCTTTGTGGTTTTAAGAATTCTTCAACTGGAAGCTTTTTAGCTGGTTTGTAGTTTATTTTGTATTTGCCATTTTCTATTTCATATAATGGCCAATAACAAGTTTCTACTGCTAATTTGTTTATTTGCATTAAATCTTCTGTTGGGTACCCCCATCCTCTTGGGCATGGAGCAAGTACATTTAAAAATGTAGGTCCCTCTGTATAAATTGCCTTTTCTGCTTTTTCATATAAGTCTTTGAAATTCAAATATGCTGCTGTTTGTGCAACATAAGGTAAATGATGTGCTTCCATAATTTCTGTTAAGTCTTTTCTAGATTGCATTTTTCCAGGTATAACACTACCTGCTGGACTTGTTGTTGTATCTGCAAATTTTGGTGTTGCAGATGAACGTTGAATACCTGTATTCATGTATGCACCATTATCATAACATACATAAGTCATATCATGACCTCTTTCCATTGCTCCTGATAAGCTTTGGATACCAATATCATAAGTTCCACCGTCTCCACCAAATGCTATGAATTTTGTATGTTCATCATCTGGTAATTTTCCTTGTTTTTTCATTGATTTATATGCTGCCTCTACACCTGATAGAGTTGCTCCAGCACACTCAAATGCTGTATGAATATATGAATCTGTCCATGCTGTATATGGATATATAAAGCTTGAAACTTCCATACATCCTGTTGCATTTGCTATAACAGCATGATCTTCTGGTTTCAATGCTCTTAAAATCATTCTTGCTACTGGTGGTGCGCCACATCCTGCACACATTCTATGTCCTGATGTAAATCTTGATGGCTTATCTGCCACTACTTCTTTTACATTATATGCCATTTAACTCTACTCCTTTCTTAATCCAAGGTATCTATATGGATTTTCTATTTTTCCTTTTTTACTATCTTCCATTAAATCTTTGTATACTGATTCAATTTCCTTTGTAGTTGTATCTCTTCCACCTATACCATAAATATAGCTTGATGTAGGTACTGTTACACCATTTACTTGCATTCCAGATGTAACATCAGTAAATAGTGCTCCACCAACTCCATTTAGAGAATCAGCTTTGTCTAAAACTGCAACTGCCTTTACATGAGCAAGTGCTTTTGAAATTTCTTCTGCTGGGAATGGTCTGAATACACGTACTTTTAATAGACCTGCTTTTATTCCTTTTTCCCTTAAAGAATCAACTACTTCTTTTGTTGTTCCTGCTGTTGAGTTCATACAAACTATAGCAATCTCTGCATCATCTAGCTTATATTCTTCAAAAAAGCCATATTTTCTTCCTGTTAATTTTTCAAAATCTTTTGCTACATCTAATATAACTTGTTTTGCGTTACACATTGCTTCTGCTTGTTGATATTTGTGCTCAAATAAAAATGCTTGTAAGTCCATTGGTCCCATTGCTATTGGTTCTTTTTTATTTAATAAATAATGTTTTGGATGATATTCTCCAACAAATTCTTTTACTTTTGCATCCTCCAAAAGTTCTATATTTTCAATAGAATGTGATGTTATAAATCCATCTTGACATACCATAAGTGGTAATAATACTTTCTCGTTTTCGGCAATTCTATGTGCCATTAGTAAGTTATCATATGCTTCTTGATTTGTTTCAGAAAATAGCATAATCCAACCTGCATCTCTTACGCCCATTGCATCAGAATGGTCGTTATGAATATTTAATGGTCCTGATACTGCTCTATTTACTAAAGACATTACTATAGGAAGTCTCATACTAGAAGCAATATATACCATTTCCCACATAAGTGATAATCCATTTGCAGATGTAGCTGTCATAGCTCTAGCTCCTGCTGCTTCTGCTCCGATACATGCACTCATTGCACTATGCTCGCTCTCAACTGCAACAAATTCTGTATCTACTTGTCCGTTATCCACAAATGTAGAAAAATATTGTGGAATTTCTGTTGATGGTGTTATAGGAAATGCTGCTACAACATCTGGGTTTATTTGTTTCATAGCTGTTGCTGCTGCTTCATTTCCACTTAAACGTTCTCTTATTCCCATTGTATCCTCTCCTTTTTATTTATTTTTAATATTTTTTTCTCTGTACTCATTGTTCGAATGTAGTCTTTTTGAAAATTTGAAAAAGAAACGAGTATTGCTAGGCAAAATTTTGTCTCTTCTTTCCTAAAAATCATTAGAAACGAGTAGTACTAGGAGACCGAATTAAAAATACCGGAGGCGTACTCTTGTTACGCCAGAGGATATTTTTAATGAAGGTCGACAACGTAATACGACGTTTATAATGATTTTTATTCTTCGCCTTCGACGCGCATAGTAATAGCCCCAAAAGGACAAACCTTTGCGCATACTCCGCAACCTTTACAATAATCATAATTAAAATCTGTTCTTTTTTGATCTTTTCCTACTGGTATAGCATCTTCTGGGCAAACAGGGAAGCATAATCCACATTGAATGCACTTTTCTGGAATATATACAGGTCTTACACTTCTCCAATCTCCTGTCTTAAATTCTCTTGCATTACCAGCTTCATAAATATTACCACCAATAGTCATTTTACATGCTGGTGTTTCTTTATTTATCTCTGTCATATTTTATCTCCTTTCTGGCAAAAATCTACTTAAAGATTTTTATTTTACTTCTTTTACCTCGTTTAAAGCCATTTCTATAGCTTTCATATTTCCATCAATTACTTCAGGTTTCTTTGCAAATTTATGTTTAAAAGAACCTTCCATATCTTTTACAAAATCCTCCTCATTCATTATTCCACTTACTTTTACAATTGCTGCTAGCATTGGAGTATTTGGGAAATATTTTCCAAGAGTTTCCATAGATACTTTTCTTGCATCTATTGTATATATCTTTCCTTTATATCCTTTTAATAGTTTTTTCAAATCTTCTCCATTTTTAGTTGTATTTATTACTATTGCTCCATCTTCTTTTAGTCCTGCTGTTACGTCAACACTTTCTAGTAATGTATCATCAACAACTACTACATAATCTGGTTCATAAATATTGCTATGGATTCTTATTGGTGAACTACTTATTCTGTTATATGCAGTTATTGGTGCTCCCATTCTTTCTGGTCCATATTCAGGAAATCCTTGAATGTATTTTCCAGTATTAAATGCTGCATCTGCTAGTAATAGTGATGCTGTTTTAGCACCTTGTCCACCTCTTCCATGCCATCTAATTTCTATCATGTCATTCATTTTTGAAAAACCTCCTTTACTTGTTTTAATAAACACTTAAAGTATATAACTTTAAGCAAACTTAGTCAAGAATTTCCGACCTTTTTGTACAAGAAGAGATGAACTTTTTTTAACTATTTCTATAAATTACTTTAGGTCAGAGTGGGCTTATAAAAAAAGTATGAAAATATGGAATGGAGAGTACTTTGAGTTAGAAATTCTTAATTGATTTTATGGAAAGAGTTCATCTTTGATGGAAGGGTGCCATAAAATCAATTTAGAATTTCTACGAAAAAGTATCTGGACCGACATATTTGAAATACTTTTTTTAGAAGTTTACTCTGACCTAATAATGCAAATATTAAAAAGTATAAAAAGTTCATCTCTTCTTGTATCATTTACTTCTTAGTAGGAATTCTTATAACAACCTCTGTTCCTTTACCAACCTTGCTCTTAATGTCAATGCTTCCCTTGTTTTTATCAAGTATTTCTTTTGCAATAGATAGTCCAAGTCCTGTTCCCCCAAGTTCTCTACTACGTGCTTTGTCTACTCGATAAAATCTTTCAAAGATTCTTTCCATATCTTCTTCTGGAATTCCTATTCCATTATCTATTATTTTTATATATGCATCATTGTACACAAATCCCACATATACTTTTATTACCCCATTATCTGGAGTATATTTTATAGCATTTGATAGTATATTAAGTACTACTCTTTCTATTCCGTCTTTATCTGCTACTACTGGTGGTACGCTAGCAGTAACAAAACACTCTACGTTGTGTCCCTTTTTCTCTATTTCAAATCTTAGTTTTTCTTGACACTTCTTTACTAATTCACCTAAATCAAATGTTGTTACTTCTTGATTTACTTTTTTATTATCATATCTTGATAATGTTAGCAAATCAGTTACTAATCTTGCCATACGCCTCGCCTCGGAAGATATAACATTTAGAAATTTCTTTCTAGTTTCTTCGTCATAATCTCCCTCTAGTAATGTATCTGAATAGCCCATAATAGATGTAATTGGTGTTTTTAGTTCATGTGATACATCTGCTACAAATTCTTTTCTCATATTGTCCAATTTTACATGTTCTGTAATATCCTGAATTAGCGCAACTACACCAGCTGGTCTATCATTTTCGTCCTGAAATGGTGCAAACAGTATATTTACATATTTATTTCCCACATTTTTTCTTTGCTCTGATGATGTCCAATTTTCTAGGTATACTATCTTTTCTATATTAATATCTATATCTAATTTTTTAAATATTTTGTCAAAAGTATTATCCTTATCTTTTAAGTCTAATAACGCTTTTGCTGCTGGGTTTATATGTATTATATTACCTTGCATATCAAATGCAATTATACCATCTGTCATGTGTAATAGAATGGTTTCTATTTGCCTTTTTTGTCTATTTACTTCACTTAACTTTTGATTTAATTCGTTTGTTACAATGCTAAAAGCATTTTCTAAATCTCCTACATCTCCTGCATTTCCTAAATTTTGTATATTATCTTCTAATTTCACATTTTCACCAGAAGCTATTTTTTCAGCACTTTTTATTAGTTTTTTCATGGGTGATACTACAGATTTTAATACAAATCCACCTATTAATAATGAAATAATGGTATATCCAATCATAAAAATTATTAATAACATTTTTGTCTGTAATAATTGGCTCTGTATGCTATCAATTAATTCAATATTTTCTTGAATATTTCCAATACCTTCAAGTTGGTTCAACATAAACATATAACTTAATCCCAAACCTGCCATCAATATAAGTCCAACTACAAAGAATATAATAACTATTTTTAAATTTATATTTTTTTTCATAATCTATATAAAAGGTTAGCAATTACTAATTGCTAACCCTCTTGCTCCTTTTCTTTTGACGATAAATAATATCCTACTCCTCTTTTAGTAATTAATAATTTAGGACTTGATGTATCTTGTTCTATTTTTTCTCTTATTCTTCTTATTGTTACATCTACTGTTCTAATATCTCCGTAATATTCATATCCCCAAACTTTTTCAAGTAGTGCCTCTCTAGTTACAACTTGTCCTGGTTGATTTGCAAGGTATTTTAAAACCTCAAATTCTCTTAAAGTTAGTTCTATCGGCTTTTCTCTTACTTTAACTTCGAATTTATCTAAATTTATATATAACTCTCCTATACGAATAATCTTATCTTTTTCATTGTATTTTTCCTTATCATTATCTATTTTGGTATTAGAATTATTAAGTTCAGCTTTTCTTAAGTTTGCTTTTACTCTTGCCACTAATTCTCTTACACTAAAAGGCTTTGTTATATAATCATCTGCGCCTAGTTCTAAACCTAAAATTTTATCTATTTCTTCATCCTTTGCAGATATCATTATAATTGGTATATTTAATGAATTTCTTATTCTTTTACATACTGTTAACCCATCTATTTTTGGTAGCATAATATCTAATAATATCAAATCCGGTTTTTTATTAAAAGCTATTTCTATCCCTGCTTCTCCGTCATTTGCTTCTATTGTATTATATCCTTCCTTTTGTAAATTATATACCAAAAGATTTACAATAGGTTCTTCGTCATCAACTATTAATATTGTTTTTTTTGCATCTTCAACTCTATCTTCTTCCACAGAAAATTCACCTTTCCTATTTTTTCTTGATTATATTTATATCACAGAAAAGTCAAAGTTACAAGTAGTATTTGATGATTTTTTTACTTTTTGTTGCAATTCACGATTATTTTAGTTGCAGTAATAAATATTTTAAATTTATCTACTTTCTTCTTCTTTCTCGGCATCTTTTTCTACTTGTTTTGCATCATAATCCTTTAGTTCTACATTTCCTTTAGCGTCCATAGTAAAATCTTTTGTTGCAACTTTTGATACTTCATTATACAATTTTTCTAGTTTCTTAACTGCATTTGCTTTAGTAATGCTATCTGTATGCACGTCGTCTATTAGTGTTTCATAGCTATCAATTTGTTGTACTAAATATGAAAGTTCTTCTGGAATAGTATGTTCATTTCCTATTCCCATTATTCCATAATTATTATCATACCTTTCCTTTTCTCCATCTATTAATACAGCTGTATAATATTTTTCAGAACCCTTGTCAAAAAAATGGCTTAAAGTAACATTTTCTCTGTTAACCCCTCTTAAATCTGCCATCTTCTCTCTAACTACATTTGTGTTTAAAGTTCTAATATCTTCTATCATATTAATAACTTCACTCTCTGTTAAATTAGTACTTTTAGGGTCAAAGTTTTCAAAGTATTCATCATATTTTTCCATCATACTTATTGTATCAGCATTTATTCCTAACTCGTCTGCAGTTACTCCCATTTTTTGTATTTCAGTTACATTAAGTTCTTGTTTTCCATGTCTACCAGCAATTGTAAGGCCACCTATTCCAATGCTTGCAGCTAATAGAAGAGATGCTAATTTTAAGTTTAGCTTTTTATTTTTTCTTCTAGCCTTAGCCTTATGTGCTGTTCCTTTTTGTGCAGTATACTTTTGTGGAAATTGGATTGTATTATCTACTCTTCTTTGTCTATTTTCTTGGTTATTTCTACCTTGCATACCTCTATTTTGACCTACTTGTCTTGACATTTCATTTCTAAATCTACGTGCATCATTATCCATATTTTATCATTCCTCCATTTAACTCATCTGTGTAGAAAAAATCTGTTCAAACATTTTTTCTAAATTATATATTATTTTTGTTTTTTGTCAAGTCTATGCACTATACCTCAACTTCCACACTATATATTCCCCCATTATCTTGCAATATTATTTCGTCTCCTTCTATTTCTTTTCCATCTATTCGAATTCTCTTATTTCCATTTAAATTTTTATTTTCTACTTTTATATTGTATATGCTATTTCCATACTTGTATCTAATGTTATACTCTTTCCAAGCTTCTGGAATATGTGGTTCTATTTTTAATATATTCTTTTCTAAATTAAATCCGAGTATATATCTTATTCCAGCTTCATACATCCAGCTACTTGAGCCTGTATACCAAGTCCAGCCACCACGTCCTGCAAGTTCTCCTCCATATATATCTGCCGGAATTACATAAGGTTCTACTTTATATTTTTTTGCCTCGTCTTTCGTTCTTGCATGCTCTATTGGGTTAATCATCCTAAAAAATTCAGTTGCTTTGTCTCCAAAACCTAACATTGCTTCTGCAATTATGGTCCACACTGCTGCATGTGTATATTGACCTCCATTTTCCCTTGTTCCTGGTATATATGCTTTAATGTAACCTGGCTCTAGTTTACTTTTTTCAAATGGAGGATCTAGCAATTTTATTATTCCTGCTTCTTTGTCTACTAAATGATTTTCTAGACTATTTAACGAAATATACTTTTTATCATTGTCTCCTGCACCAGAAATTGTTGCCCAACTTTGTGCTATACTATCTATTCTACATTCCTCGTTTTGTATACTTCCTAGCACATTTCCATCATCCATAAATGCTCTTTTATACCATCTGCCATCCCATCCATTTGTATTTAGATGGCGCTTTAAATCTTCCATTATTCTCTTGTATTTTTGAACCCTGTTTTTGACTAAGACCTGTTTTGAGAAATTCTCCTTTGTCTCGTTTGTTATTTTATCTATTTTCCTTTCATTACCTTGTTCTATTTCGTTAACCACCTGATTTTCTATATTATTATTGTTAATTGAATTTAACTTCAAATTTTCTTCCAATTTTTCCCCATACTTCTCACATATCTCTACAAATTTTTCTAGTACTACATATTGGAAAAATCCAAGCCATACACTTTCTCCTCTTCCTTTATTGCCTACATTGCTAAATCCATCGTTCCAGTCTCCAGAGCCTATTTTAGGTAGTCCGTTTTCTCCAAAGTTTAAAGACTTTTCTATTGCTCTTATGCAATGCATATATATGGTTTCTTTTTCCTCTGATTTTAAATATAGATCATATCTTTCATCAATTCCTTCTGGTAAAATATTTCCTTTAACGTACGAGGTTTCCTCTTCTAGTATTTTGCTATCTCCTGTAAATCGAATATATTCAGCAACCATGTATGGAAGCCATAATAAATCGTCGGAGAACCTAGTTCGTATTCCTCTTGAAGTTTCTTCATGCCACCAATGTTCCACATCTCCTTCTATAAATTGATGCTCACTATGCTTTATAATTTGTTTTCTTAAAATTTCTGGTGATATATATTTTAGTCCCACACAGTCTTGTAATTGGTCTCTAAATCCATAGGCTCCACCAGATTGATAGTATCCACTTCTTGCAAACATTCTTGAGCATAAGGTCTGGTATAAAAGCCAACCATTAAGCAATATATTCATAGACTCTATTGGTGTATCTACCTTTAAGTTGCCTAATAGCCCACTCCAATATTTTTTTGTTGCTTCTAATTCGCTTATTGCATTATTGGGATTGGTATATTTATATGCTGTATCTTGAAGCTCTAAGAGGTTTGTATCTGCTCCTAATGTAATTACTATATCTTTGCTTTCTAAAGCCTCTAAATTGATTCTCGCTTCAATTACCACCATTTCATCTTTTCCTAAAGAATTTTCTTTGTCTAATTCTATTTTTCTAATTCCCTCTGGATTTTTTATTGTGCCATTTCCTATAAATGATGCTTTATTTCCTGTATATGAAGAAATTTTTTCACTACAACTTATATACATTATAGTTCTATTATTTTCTTCTTTGGTTTGATTTTGGAGAGTTAATACATTTATGTTGCTATTGTATTTTAAATCTATATATCCATTTGCTCTAATTTCATCTTCGTCTAATACTGGTTTTACACAGTATATTAGTTTTATTTCTTTTCTTTTTGCAAGCTTGTTTTCCAAATGTAGTATTTGTACTTTTATGCTATCTTCTTTAGGTACAAACATTTTTAAATCTTGCAAAATGCCATTACTTGTGTGCATATATTTGCTATATCCAAACCCATAAGTAATATAGTAATCATTATTATCTGGAGTAGGGTTTACTCCTAAAGACCATATATTTTTGCTTTCCATATCTTCTAAATATATTATTTCTGATGGTACATCTGTTACTTGGTTATTGTTCCAAGCAGTAAGTCTTCCGAAGTCTACTATTTTTATACCAAGTATAACCTCCCATACCTTCTGTAACTACTGTTCCAAAGTTTTCGTTTGCCATTATGTTTGACCATACTGTAGGAAGTCTTTCTTCTTTATTAACTCGTATATGATATTCTGTACCGTCTTTTGAAAAGCCACCATATTCATTGCAGTATTTTAATTCATTTGCATCTAATGGAGCTCTTTGTTTTTCTTCCTCAAAATTTCTACTTGCTGTATCTGATGGAATTTCCTTTAAATTGTCTAAATATTCTTCTTCAAAGTCTTTTAATTGCCTTCCTATTGAACCTAGTCCTGCATTTATTAGCAAGTTTGCTCTATATTCTAGAATACGTCTTGACTTTTTATCTATATTGCCTTGTATAATGTAGATTCCACCACTAATATTTTGCATATATCCTAAATTTCTATCTAAAATAGCATTTTGTATTTCTTCTTGCAAATAATTTTCGTAAGTTTTCTTTTCATCATTTAAAATTACCAAATCTATTTTTACGTTTTTAACTTTAAAATATTCAAATGCTTTAAGGGCTTCTCTTACAATTCCTATATCTGTTATATCTTTTATTTTTATAAGGAGTATTGGTAAATCCCCAGATATTCCATATTTCCATAGTTCTGCAGTTGGCGCTTCTTCTGGTATTTTTTCCTTATACATCAAAAGTTTTAGTGGATTCTGATACATTAAATATTTTAGCATTTTTTGATATACTTCTATTTCTTTTGCTCTTACTCCCAAATACATTGACTCTGCCTCTGTTTTGGCTTTTGCTAGATTAATATTTTGTATAATTTTTTCGTCATTTAGGTTTTCTAAGACTAATTTTATTGCCTCTTCTCGGTTATATGAAACTGCCATAACATAATTAAATATAACTTTCTCGCTTGGCTTAATATTTATAGTTCTTCTCATTGCAATAATAGGGTCTAAACTTATTTTAGGTTTGCTTCCAAGTGGAATAGATTCTTTTATTGCTAACGGTAATTCTACATTTTGTCTTCCTACAAATTTTTCTTTATCTAGTTCATATTCTAGTTCTCCCACTGTATCGCTTGCTGTATATAAATTTACTGCTAGATATACGTCGTCTTTTTTATTGTCTCTTTTCTTTCTTTTTACTAGTATTGTGCCTGTATCCTCTAAAAATTCAAATGTTAAAAATAGGTTATTAAATGCTTTATGCGAGTAATCTTGCTCTAAGCTAGAAAGTATTGGCTCTAAAAAGCTACTTACTTCTATTGTTTCCTCTATATTGCCTAAGTTTTTAAGTTCTATTCTTCTAATCTCCACTGGGCTGTTTGGCACTATAAATACTTTAGTTATTGTCTCTATTCCACCATCTTGCCTAATAAATTTAGTCGTTTCTGGTGAAAAACATACTGTATATTTATCTGCCGGTGCTAAGTAATTCATTTGCCCAGAAGTCCAAATTCTTTTGGTTTTTATATTTTTAAAAAAGAAAAATATTCCTTGCTCTACATCATCAGTTTTCTTAAATCTGTTTACCACAATATCCTTATATTTGCTATACCCATTTCCTTTTTGGTCCATTAAAATAGAATAATCTTCGCTTGATATAAGGTTTATATTTTTTAGTTTATCGAATGGCTTGTTAAACTCTCTTACTGCATAAGTTTCATAATCTATATTTTTTACTTTTTCTACTTTTTCTTTTTGCTCTTTTGTTATAATAACATTTTCTGGCATTCTCTCTTCTAATAATATTTCTACTGCCTCTATTTCTGGGTTGTTCATAAACCTTGTTTGCAAAATATTTTTATTAAATAAATTATCTAAAGAAAGTAGTATTAGTCCTTGGTGGTGTGCCATATAAGTTTTTACAACTGCACTTTTTTCTCCTTTTCTTAACCTGTTTAAAGTGTAATCTATAGATTCGTAGAAACCATATTTACCATACATACCTTCTTTTTCTAATCTTTTTATATTCTCTATTGTATCAACAGGTGCGTCATTTATTGCCATTATTGTGCCATAACTTGATACTACCATTTCATCTGCTAGCCCTCTTTTTAAGCCAAGCCATGGTATTCCGAAAGCTTTATACTGATAATTATTGTTTAAATCTCTTAAATTAAAAGCTGCCTCTGATATGCCCCAAGGAATGTTTAATTCTTTTGCATATTCTTGCTGTGACATTATTGCAAATTCACTTGACTCGCTAATAATACTTCCCGGATATTTTGGAATGTTTATATTAGGCATTAAATATTCAAACATTGTGCCTGACCATGATATTAGCCCCTTGTATCTATTTAATGTGGTTAATGTTCTACTTAGCGTATACCAATGTTTTAGCGATACATCTTTTTTTGCAATAGCAATTAAGCTTGCCTGTCTTGCTTCTGATGCTAACAAATCATAATAAGACTTGGTTAATGCTCCTTCTTCTACATTAAGTCCTATAGAAAATATTCTACTTTCTTTACAATATAAATGGCTAAAGTCCGTATTTGTAATTAGGTTATCAATAATATCTAGCATTGTGGTTATTTGGCTGATTTTTTCTTCGTTTACATTTTGATCTAGTTTTATACTTTTTACCGAATTATTTTTTATGTGCCTATTTACTTTTATATTATTTATTATATCTTCTAAAAACTGCTTTAACGTATACAAGTAGCCAATAAAATTACCACTGTCTACAGTTGATACGTACTTAGGTGTAAGTGGATTTAAAGTTTTTATATCATACCAGTTATATAGGTGTCCATTCCACTTTTGCATTTTTGAAATTGTATCAAGCATTTTAGAAAGTAAATTTAGAGTATCTTCTAAACTTTCATACCCCATATCATAACTTGCTGTAACGGCTAAAAGTCCAAGCCCTATATTGGTTGGAGAAGTTCTATATACCACTTGCTCTTTTCGGTCTTCTTGATAATTGTCTGGTGGCAAATAATTTGATTTTTCTGTTATATTTTCTTTAAAATAGCTCCAAGTTTTACGCCCTACATCTAACAAATATTCCTTTTCTTCCTTGGTTAAATAGTCTATTGCCATTTCTTCAGTTTGTTTTTTACTAATAATTTTCATTACGCTAGGAGTAATAACCCAAAGTATTCCTAAACCTAACAGTAAAATACTTCCGTTTTTAAAAAATAGTTTAATTATTGTAAACACTATTAGTCCAATTCCACACACTAAGTTAAACCACATACTTTTGTTGTATGATATTAAATCTGTTTTCGAGTTTTTTTCTGCCTCTTCTGCTGTTGTCCATTCTAATAGGTGCTTTTTACTCCTATACATCCTATATAATGTTTTAGCTATTGCTTTTAGGCTGGTGTAAGCTTTATCTGGTATTAAGCCTAATTCTAATACTCCCCTTATTATGCTGGCTTTTGTGCCGGAAATAGTTTTATAAAAAGTTCGTTGGTACACTTCACCATCTTTTTTATATACTATTTTATTTACTAACTCTATTATAGATGCAATAAGTATCGATACTACAATTGTCGTCATTACTGGCCAAATGCTGATGTTTTTTGAATAATCTAAAACTAATAAAAATATAATTGCAAGCAATGCAAATATTTCGAATGTACTTTTTACTAGATTATTTATAATTTTATATTTTGATACTAAATTAAGTGGATTCTTTTTCTTGCTTCCGTTCTTATCTTTTATTTTACCAAATAGCCATCCAAGAATTTGCCAATCTCCTCTAGTCCATCTACTTGTTCTAGTTTTATATGCCATATACGAAGTAGGGAATCCATCCATAAGCATTATGTCTGACGCCAAGCCACATTTTAAATATGAGCCCTCTAACAAATCGTGGCTTAGTACTGTATTGTCTGGTATTTCGTTTTTTAATACTTCAGAAAAGACTTCTAAATCATAAATTCCCTTTCCTGTATATATACCCTCTTCAAAATTATCTTGATACACATCCGATATTGCATTTGTATACGAATCTGTACCTGGCGAACTAGAATAAATTTTGGTAAAATTGCTTTTACTAGCAGATACAAGACCAATTCCCACACGTGGCTGTATTATGCCATAGCCATTTCTTACTGCTCCATCTACTATTTCTGGTTTGTTTAAGATATGTGACATTGCACCCACAAGCTCTAGTCCAGTATTTAAAACAAGTTCTGTATCTGCATCTAGGGTAATAACATATTTTATTTTTGGTATTTTATCTAAATCTATTGTGTTTACTCTAAACTCGTCCTTGCTATTTTTTAAAATATATTCGTTAAATTGGTTTAAAAGGCCTCTTTTTCTCTCCCAACCTAAATAGCACTCTTCCTTTTCGTTCCATATTCTTTTTCTATATAAAAAGTGGAATTTAGGAAATTCAGTACTTGGGTATTTTTCGTTTAGCCTTTTTGCCTGTTCTAAACCATAGTTTGAAATTTCTTCGTCAAAATCCTCTTCTTCTTTTGAACTAGCTGACACATCTCCCAAAAGAGCAAAATACAAATTCTCACTTTTATTTGCAATATAATAAACTTCTAACTTTTTCATCATCTCGTCTATTTTTTCTTTTTTAGTTATAATGGTTGGAATTACTACAAATGTAGCCGATTCTTTTGGTATGCCATTTTGGAAATCCAGTTTAGGTACTAGCTTTGGCTTTACTAATTTATTTGAAATATATTGCACTATTTGTATAAAAATTGTTTCGATTGGTATATAGGTTAATAAAATCGTAAGAATAAAACTCCATAACGTATTTGTTTGGCGATAAATATATAATCCAAATAGAATAGCAATAACTAGGGATACTATTATTTTTGTAATTATATAAATACTTATTTTTTTATTATTAGAGCATCTTTTTACTCTTTTGCCTTGCAAGAGCTCCAGCAGTTCGGTATTTCCTTTATCTATTAGATAATAGCCAATATGAGCCTTTTTTCCATCTTTGCCTTGAGCTAATTCTAAACATTTTTTAGCAATATATATTTCAGAAATTTTTGTTTTTTTAGATAATTCTTTTATGGCATTCCTATAATATATTTTAGTTTTGTAATCCATTTTGTCATACACATTTGCAGGATCTTGCTTTAAAATCTCATCAACTTGATTTATTTCTTCAAAAATATCTATAAAATTTATTCTTTGGATAGCTTTTATGCTAGTTATAGAATTTCCCATCGAAACCTTTTTTACTGCTATATCAAAATGTTCTTTTTTTATAACTTCCGAGACCTCAATACCCATTTTGTTCACTTGCTCTTCGAGAATATTTAAAAACGGATATGCCTTCTTACCATAACTCTTAAGCCTAAATGACATATACTCTATAAATGGGTATTTCATCTCACCATATTCTTTTACTTTTGTTTTATATTCACCTAATTTATTAAACCTTAATTCTTCTTTTTGCTTATTTTCTACTAATCTTTCTATAATACTTTCTACTTTATATTTTTGAAGTTCTGCAGAATATATACGCTCGCAAATATTTCTAATATTCTCTATTAAAGCAATTTGAAGAAATATACCTATATTCCAAATTTCTTCCATATTTAACTTCTTTTTTTCCTGATAACTTTTAAGTAATTCTGTAAGCAAATCTCTGGTTATATTACTATCTGTGTAGGATACGATTTCTGTTGCAAGCACATAAATTCTTGCAAAACCATAATTTATACCATTTGCTATACCTAAAAAATTAGTATATTTCTTAAGAGTTAGCTCCTTTTCAATACTTTTTACGGTTTCCTCTATAACATAATAGTTATCTAAAAGCCACTCTCCTGCTGGGTGGATTGGTATTTTTAGTTTTATATGTTCATTTAATAAATTATATACCTCTGTAATAATAGCAAAATTCTCCTGCATTCTAGGAATTGGGTAAGTATTTCTATCTGATTTTTCTTTTAGCACATGGTCTGAGGCAAGCATTTCTAAGTATTTTTCTAACTGTTCTTTATCTAGAACAACACTTTTAGTATTTAAAACTCTATAGTTTTTCAAAAAATAACACTCCTTGTTAAAATATGTTTTTTACATATTTTTCCCAAGAAGTGTAAATTTATTCATTGTTTTACGTTACTTTTCATGTTCAATATTTTTATCTGGATTATTATCATTTCTTATATTTTCGGCAAGTTTTTGTGCTTTGATTTGTAGATCTATTCTTTGAGATTGAGTTAATTTCCAAGGTCCATTATCCAAATCTTGTTCTTGACTTTCATACTTGCTTAAACCTTCATTTATTTGAGGTTCTAAAGATTCAAGGTTTAAACTTTTTAATGTAGGCATTACTTCTTTTTCAAGCATATATTGCATTGTTTCTTTATCATATCCTTTGCTAGTTATTGAGTTTATAATACTCTGTGCTACGTTATCCTTTAAACTATAATTCCATAATTCTTCATCTATATCCTTATACCTAGAAATTTTCGAACTCATCTTCTCTATTTTCTCTAGTAAAAATGACATATCATCTTCCATACTTTCATGTACAAAGAAACTTCTTATTTTCAAGAAGAATTTTTTAATTGGACTTGTTGTTACTAATGCTTTTGCTCTTTCATTTCTTCTATTTATTGCTTCCTCTAAATCAGAAACATAATCAGTATATGCCTGACTCCCTTTTGCAAATCTTGCAAATAAATCATCTAAAATAGCATCTCCAACAAAGTTTGAACCTACAAATTCATTTTCTTCGTTTGGCATAGCAAACATTGAAATTCCAGCGTCTTCAAATTCGTGTGAAATTTCGTTTATTTTATTATTTAAAGTCACACCAATATTTGGCATATCAATGTCTATGTCTAAATCTAACTTTTTAGAAATTCTTCTGTTTGTGTTTAATGTATCATACATATTTGACATAATACTTTCAATACTTTTATATAAAATTTTTTTGTACCTTTCTTCATATTCTTGTACATCTTTTTTTGTTATACCCATATTACATTTATTCCTCCCCAATATGCTTAATACTCCAGGCTATTTGCATCTAAAAGAAAATCATAAATACTCATTATTATAATTCCATTATCAAAACGAGACCTTTTTATATTATCTCCCACTATTATTATCTTTTTAAAGAAATCATTTACATTAAGTAATGATTTTTGCTCTTGTTGTACTTTTTCTGCCGTTTTCATTTCAAGAGCTGATTGAATATAAATTTTATTATTTCCTTTATTAGCCACAAAATCAATTTCTAGTTGTTTCTTCGCATCGCCCTCACGTATCTCAACAGAACCAACGTCAACATTATATCCACGTTTTCTTAGTTCAATATAAATAACGTTTTCCATTGTGTGTGATATTTCTTCACTTTGCCTAAAGTCTAAAAACGAATTTCTAATTCCCATATCTGTAAAATAATATTTTTGAGGAGTATCAATAAATCTTTTTCCTCTTACGTCAAACCTTCTTGCTTTTTCAATCATAAAAGCATCTTGTAAATATCCTAAATAGTTATATATAGTTTTGTCCGTCATGGTAGATAGTTTGTCTCTTTCTCTAAAATTATTTGATAATTTTAGAGGATTTGTAAGACACCCTATATCTGAAGCTATTATTTGTACCAACATTTCTAGCTCTTCTTTGTTTTGAATTTTGTTTCTATCGACAATATCATTTATATACACATTATCCTTTTGTGTTCTAAGATAGTTTATTTTACTATTATCAGACTTTGCTAATATTGTTAAAGGCAATCCTCCAAAAGTATAGTATTCACTTAATGCCCTTTCTTCTGACCCATCATATACTGAAAAAAATTCTGCAAAAGATAAAGGATATACTCTTACTTCGTCTCCTCTCCCTCTAAATTCTGTTACAATGTCAGATGATAAAAATTTTGAATTACTTCCAGTTACGTATATTTCCACATTATTTATATGCATAAAACCAATTAAAACTGATTCAAAATCTTTTACTTCTTGTATTTCATCTAATAAAATATAGTATTTATTTTTATCTTTAATTAAACTTCTTATATATTCATCCAATGCATCTGGGTCTAAGTACATTTTGTTTTTATTCTCGTCTAAACTTAATTGTATTATATGTTCTTCATCTATTCCTTGCTCTATTAAGTAATTTTTAAATATTGTATTTAGTAGATAAGATTTACCACATCTTCTAATGCCTGTTATTATTTTTATAAGCCCATTATCTATTCTGTCTATAAGTTCTTGCAAATAATAATCTCTTTTAATTTCCATATTGGCAACCTCCATTACGAATTTTTTCCGTTTACGGAACTTTTTCGTAATAATTATACCACAAAATTAAATATTTAGTCAATTTTTCATTACGAATTTTTTCCGTTTACGGAACTTTTTCGTAATATTTACAAAACAAGCCCGTCCCCTTCTGCAAATTATTTTACATAAAAATAATCATTTATTCCATTATATATTCCCCACGCCAGCTTTTCTTGATACTCATCTGTTTGAAGTAAACTTTCCTCTTCTGGATTTGATAAAAATCCACATTCTACTATTGTTATTGGTATTTCCACATATTTCATTATATATACTGTATTTAATCTTGCAGGAGTTCTATTGTTTTCTTTTTGCATTGCTTCATTTAAACTATTTTGTATGCTTGTAGCTAATCTTTTGCTATCTTCATTGTTCGTTTTATAAAATGTTTGCCACCCACTATATTGTGACTGTGAAATTTTATTTAGATGTATCGATACAAATATATCTGCACTTGATTCGTTTCCCAGCTTTACTCTATTATGTATGTCTGACACTTTTTTCTCTCGTATTGTGTCACTTCCAGCATCATATATGGCATTTTCATCTGAACGGGTTAATAGAACAGTACAACCACTTTGCTCTAATAGTTTTTGCAATTTTAATGCAATTTTTAAATTTAATTCTGCCTCTGTAGTACCATTTGAACTTTCTGCCCCCTCATCAGGTGTGCCGTGTCCAGCATCAACTATAACTACTTTGTTAGAAACTGGTGTAGATACTGTCTCGACCGTTTTTTCTGCTACTGCCGTATTATTTGCAATTTTAAAAGAGAATGCGTACACGGATACACATATCATACACATCATTAAAATTATTCTTTTTTTACTTAAAATAAGCATATACATACCTCTCTTAGTATATGTATATGCTTTTTCCTATAGTTTATGAATTTAATATGGATACTACTTTACTCCAACTCATCATTTATTGCATGTGTAGGAAATTCCTTTTTTGCAAAAATCTTTTTCACACATCTTGGTAATATATCGTAATTCTCTATTTTGTTTAAATCTATCCACTCATATTGTAGATAGTCTTTTCCTTCTTTATTATGTAATGTATAGTCTATCTTTTTATCCTCTTCTTCTACAAACTCTCCTTTTTGTATAAATAAGATTTCGTGGTACTTTTTTCCGTCTAATTCAAAAAAGTTTTCTACTGTTGCTATATAACCTTCAATTTGAATCTCTTTTCCTAGTTCTTCTTCAATTTCTCTTTTTACTGTTTTTTCTGAGTTTTCTCCTATTTCTACTCTTCCGCCGGGTAGCGAATAATGGTCTTTATTTACATTTTTATGTGTTAAAATTTTGTTGTTATGCACAATCATTACACATGCCCTAACATTTAAAATGTAATCTTCAACATTTAAAGTTAAATCCATTTATATCCTCTCCTCTCTTTAATTTTTGGATATTTTACCACTTATTACAGGTCTATACAATACAATTTCTCTCCATTTGATAATTTTTCTATATATTTTGCTCCGAATTTCTCATAATAGTTTTCTAGGTCTGTTTTTAAATATAGCCTTTGTATTCCTTTTCTTCTAGCCTCATTTAATATTGCATTGTTTAATATTTTTGAATAGCCCTTTCCTCTATACTCTTCTTTTACATACATTGTTGCATACCAAGGTGACAGATCTTTTCGTTCTTCTCCATCTGTAGGAAATATTGAAATAAAGCCTATTAAGGTATTATCCTCTACTAAAATTAGCTTGCAATAAAACTTGTTTTCAAATCCATTTTTTATTTTTTCTATTTTTTTATTAACTTTATTGTTAAATTGTTCTTCTGTTAATCCTGCCTGTCCCCATTCTCTTTGAGTTAAAATTGCAACTTCTTTTATGAATTCTAACTTTTCTTTTATATTATATATCTCTAACATTACTCAAAAGCCCCTTACTTATTTCTTCTTTTTTATCATATAAATCTTTGCAAATATTGGTTCTAAAAAATGCAAATTTCAAAAGTCCTTCTTGTTCTGTATCTTTTACATACTCTTTGTAACCAAACGTACTACTAATTAGTTGTAGCAAATACACGTAAGACGCGTATTTTAAATCATATTCATTTAATTTTATATATTCATTAAATGTTTTAAAATAATCTACTAAATTGCTCACATTTATATTACCGTCTTTTACCTCTTCATCTGTATAGCAATATGACCTCATTATTTCCCATACTATAGGCAATTTTTTTGCTTTTTCAAAGTCTATTATAGTTGGCTCCCCACCATCATTATAGATTAGTTGTTGTGTACAAAAATCTCCATGGCTATTTAGCATTGTTAGTTTTTTAATAATATTAAAATCAAACTCTTCTTGGATTTTTTTGCATATTTCTATCTTATAGTTTACATCTTTTACAATTTGCTCCTTATATTTATCTATAATATTTGTGTCTTGTAATTTTCCCTTTAATTCTTCTAACTCACTTATTCCTCTTTGTAATCTAGCTTTTGTAAATTGCTCTTCTAATATGTTTTCGTCACTTAACTTATTATAATCTAACAACGCTTTTGTTAACTTTCCTAAAATGCTCGCGCATTCCATTGTTTCTTCGTAATTTCTTGTGTTATCTTGGACCACATAGCCATCTATAAACTCTTGTACTATAATAATTCTACCTTCATTTTTAGTATAAAAACTACCATTTATTGTCTTTACATATTTAGGAACTTCAATATTTTTTGCTTGCAAAAAATTTATTATATCAATTTCTTTTGTAACAGTTGCCTCTGTTCTTCTACTAGTAAATTCCTTTAAAATGTAACATTTATCTAATGCTACTATTTTAAATATATTTGCAGTACCTCTATTTATTACCGATATATCTATCGGTTTAATATTATATTCATTTTGCAATATATCTTTTATTTTTCCTTTATTTAAGCTTGTTTTTTGAACTCCCATTTTTTCTCCTTATCTTGCGCCATTTTATAGTTATTTTATCATCTTAACTTCGTATTAGCAACAGTGAAGTTTTACAAATATTCCATTTTTGACTGTGCGTTCACTTCAATTGATACCTAGCAAAAATTGTGCTAGACTTAAAGTTATGTTTAGGAAAGAGAGGTCTTTTATTTGAAAGCTTATAGAAAATTATACGAGGCTGAAAAATTTGATACTATAAGAGAATATATTAGCAATGGGATTAAAAAATATCCCAATAATAACGCATTTATATTAAAGCACAAAAATGGAAAAGAGGTAAGTTATACTAACATAACTTACACCAAATTTGGCGAGAACATAAAAGCTTTTGGTACTGCACTTATTAATCATAGCTTAGAAAATAAACGTATTGCAATTATTGGTAAAAATAGGTATGAGTGGGCTATTGCTTTTGTATCCACCCTTTGTGGTGTTGGTATAACCGTTCCGTTAGATAAAGGATTGCCAGAGCAAGAGATTATCCTTTCGCTCGAAAGAGCTAAGGCAGATGCTATTGTTTTTGAGTCTGAATATGAAAATATTATTTTGAATGTCCAAAAGTCTAACACACATATTACCGAATATATTTGTATGGATTCAAATTGTGATGGCAAATTTAAAACTGTTGCAGACATTATAAGCGAGGGAACAGAATTGTTAAAGACTGGAGACACTAAGTATGATAATCATAAAATAGACCCAAATGCAATTGCCTCTATAATTTTTACTTCTGGTACAACATCTATGTCTAAAGCAGTAATGCTCTCCAATAAAAATATTGCATCAAATATTTATAATATAAATTTAGCAGAGAAAATTTATGATACAGATGTAAATATGGCTTTCTTGCCACTTCATCATACTTTTGGTTCAACAGCTCTTCTTCTATTTTTAGCAGACGGTGTTACAAATGTATTTTGTGATGGGCTAAGGCATATTCAGGAAAATTTAAGAGAATATAAAGTGTCAGTTTTCGTTTGCGTGCCACTTTTGTTGGAAGCAATGTATAAAAAAATTTATGCCGAGGTTGATAAGCAAGGAAAGACAAAACTTTTAAAATTTGCAAATAGCATAAGTAGATTCTTGCTAAAGTTTAAAATTGATATTCGTAGAAAAGTATTCAAACAAATTTTAGATAACTTAGGTGGAAATATACGTTTTGTAATTAGTGGTGCTTCTGCTATTGATAAAAATGTAGCAAGAGGATTTTACGATTTTGGTATTCTTGCAGTTCAAGGTTATGGTTTAACAGAAACTTCGCCTGTCCTTACTGCCGAAAATGCTAAGTGCATAAAATTTGGTTCTGTTGGTTTGCCTTTGCCAGAGGTTGAAATTAAAATAGATAATCCAAACGAAGAAGGTATTGGAGAAATCGTAGCTAAAGGCCCTAATGTAATGCTAGGTTACTATGAAATGGAAAAAGAAACAGCGAAAGTTCTTAAAGATGGATGGTTTTATACAGGCGATTTAGGCTATATTGATAAAGACGGATTTTTATTTATAACAGGAAGAAAGAAAAATGTAATTGTTTTAAAGAATGGAAAAAATGTATATCCTGAAGAAATCGAATTATTGATAAGCACTTTACCTTATGTATCTGAAAATATGGTTTTTGGTGCTCCAAAAGATGATGATTTAGTTCTAAGTGCAAAAATTGTGTATAACAAGGACTATGTTAAAGAAAAATATGGAGATATATCAGAATCCGATTTAAAAGATATTATTTGGAAAGATATAAAGAAAATAAATTCTGGACTTTCCAACTATAAACACATTAAAAATTTAATTATTACTGATGAACCAATGGTTAAGACCACAACTCAAAAAGTTAAAAGATTTGAAGAAATTAAGAAACTTTAAATTAGCAAAATTGGACGGGTTTGTTTTGCAAATTTATTTGCATAATTTGCTAAAGTACGGTTATATATTTTTTCTTTTGGTCGAAGTGCTTAAGGTGGGGACCAACAAGTTACAGTCTGTAGAAAAATTACTCCTCAAGAAAAAACTAGTTTTTTCTTGAGGGTAGGACATAGTAACGAACTATTGTAATTTTTTTACAGACTGTTACGTAGTTGGGGGCCGAAGACCAAAATAAAAAATATATAACCGTACTTTTTTAATAGAAAGTAATTAAATTTGCAAAACAAGCCCGTCCAATTTTGCTAATTCATTTTTTAATTTCACACACAACTTCTTCTTTTCTTCTATCTATCGAATAAGCACTTCCCATTGCTGTTTTTGCCAAATGTTTTACTTGGGCTCCAACCTCTCCAATTTCTAGTGCATTATGAAATCTACCTTTGCTTGCAACTACCACTCCAATAGATATTGAAGTTAGTGGGAATTCTTCTATAACACATTTTCTATTTGGTACTTCTAAGAATCCTCTTTCTAAGTCTTCCTCATTAAAATATTTTTGTACTCCCTTATCAAATTCTGCTATTATAGACTGACATATTGCTTCATAATCATCTTCTGTTGAAACTATTGCAACAAAGTCGTCTCCACCAATATGTCCAACAAAAGTCTTTCCACTTATTGATAGCTTGTCTATATTGTCTACTATTGTTCTAGCTGTAAACTTAATTATTTCATCTCCATTTAAAAAGCCATAGACATCATTATATGCTTTAAAATTATCTAAATCTAAATAAAGCATTACAAACTCTTCTTTGTTTAGTAATCTTTTCTTCATCTCTGCTTGTATTTGTACATTTCCAGGAAGTCCTGTTAGTGGACTTACCCTTCTATTTGTGTCTAGTAATCTAATAACATTTTTTATTGTGTAATACAAATATTCTTTATCTATTGGTGCTTTTATATAGTGTTCTACACACTCTTTCAAAACTTCTATTCTATGCTCTTTCTCTTTATTAGACGATATAACTATAATTGGAGTTATACTATTATCTTCGTTTAATCTAATTCTTTTGCATATTTCTATTATATTTTCTTGTATATTGTCCTCATTTATTATTATAAGTGATGGTATATTTTTTAATGCTATATCTATGTTATCTGTACTTACTTTTTTTAGTTTGTATTCTTTTTCTTTTTTTAGCAAATTACTAATAATGTCTTTTAATTCATTACCATCATCTATTATATAAATATCTTGAGCCATACTGACTCCCCTCCATTATTCTTTATGTTTTTTTACCTTTTCTATTTTTTCTTTTATAGATTCCAATGTAATTTTCTGTGTCATAAATTTAGTTAAATTCTCTGAGTGCATTTCTGGGAATGCTTTTTTCAATCTTATAACTCTTTTGTATATTTTGATTTTTAAAATATCTTGCCTTGTTTTTAGGTCTGATATAGCTTTTTGAAGATTTTCTTTATATACACCTTCTGTATTTTTTATTTCTGCTAATTTTGCTTTTATTGTATCTCCAATTTCAAATATCTGTCTAATCTTTTTATCTATAAACATTATTCTAAATAAAGTAAAGCCTATATCTACAATTATTGCAATAATAAAAATAATATCCAAATATAATATTAAATCATTTGGTATTATTTCCGTTAATTTTTCTATTCCCGGTTGTATTACAAATATTAGCAAGACTGCTAGTATGCCCCAATATATAGAATTTTTTAAGCACACTCTTCCTTGAAAATTAAATTTTATATTGGAATAATCCCAATATTTGGTTTTGAATAGTTTTTCTAGCAGTACTGCCACTATATATTCCCATACTGTAAAAATTACTATTCCCATCAAAAATATTACTAAAATATTATTTGATAACTTTCCTGCCATAATCATAATTATGGCACCTATTCCATACATTGGGCAAAATGGTCCATATAGAAAGCCACTATTAGTTGGCTTTCTAAAAATAATTGTTTTATATATGGACTCTAAACACCAGCCCAAAAAAGAATATATTATAAAATAAAATATTATTTTATCCTGCATATTCAAATTCTGTTGCTCCCTCTGCCGATAATCCATTAACATTTGTAAGTTTTATGCTTAATGTGTTTGTTCCTTGTCTTAAATTTAGAGAAAATGTTGCTTCTGTTCTATTTATATTGTCCATGTGATATTCGGCTCCATTTATATTAACTTCAATAGATTGTAATCCATCGACATCTGATGCTTTTATCAATATTTTTCCATTTTCTTCATCTATGTCTATACTGTCTATAGTAGGCATTTCAGAAGATACTATTATAGTCTTTTCTATTTCTTCTGTGTTTCCAAAACTATCTACTGCTGTCACATATATTACATGCTCTCCTCTTGGCATATCTGTAACAGCATATTTTATAGTTTTATCTGCCACATTATTTTTATCTATTCTTATTTCTTCTCCATCATCTATTCTATATGTCATATACTCTATTTGTGTCTCATCAGTAGCTGTAATTAATACACTTAGTCCTTGTCCCTGTTCTATTTCAATTGTTGGTTCTACTATATCTATTCCATCTAGTATTATTTCTCTAGTATATGTTGTGGCTCTACCTGTCTCATCTTCCAATACTATTGTTAAAATATTATTCTCGCTAGGTAATATAATTTCTTCTTGAAAACTTGTAGACTCTTCTGGCACAGAAGTTTGTTGAGAATTTCTCCAACTGTATTTGAATTTATCTATTATATATGTGCTTTGAACATCTACAAGTAATGTGTCATTTACTCTTGTTATACTAATATTAGCCAAGTCATTTGTATTATTTCCTTTGGCGTCTCTATATATAGCATAAGAACTATGCCCAATCATAACTATTGCAAAGATAATTAAAACAACGGCAAAGAATCTTAATATGTTTTTTATATCTGCTGGTCCTGAGCTCATTGTTTTAGTTTTTTTCTTTTTTGTTTTATTCTCTAAAACTAGTATTTGATTCATTAATTTTCCTCCATTACTTGGAAAATTATATCATACGGTCTTTTTATTGTAAATATTTATTTTTAAATTTTCAAAACAAAGAAGAGCAATTTATTTGCCCTTCTTTATCTTTATAATACGAATCTTTTAATTAAAATTATTCCTCCAACCAATATTACTAGTACCGTTATTATAACTCCCATATAGTATTCTCCAACACCTGTTACTATTGATAATACTACCTCTGCATCATCTATATCGTCTTCTCCTTTTTTATTATTATCTGGTGTTGAATCTATATCATCATCACTGTCTTTTGATATTTCTGCCCAGTTCGTTTTTACACCTAAGTTTGTTTGACCATTTATCCATCTTAAGGTTATTTCTACATCGGCACTTTCTCCTGGCTCTAATAATGTATCTTTTAGTTTATCAGTTGTTACTGTTTTTCCATCTTCAGATAATGTCCAACTTCCATCATTATCTTCTGCCACAAATTCTAATCCTTTTGGTATATAGTCTTTAACTTCGTACGCATATCCTGCTTTGTTTCCTTCATTGGTTATTCGTATTTTGTAAGTAAATTTAAGTACAGAATCTTCTATTTTATGATTTCCTAACTCTACTTTTACTACTTCTTCTGGTTTTTCTCCAAATTTATGTCCTGTTTCATCAACATAAGTCTCACCATCTAATGTCATTGTTACTTTTGTAATTATTTTTTCTAATGCCAAGTCAAAATATGTTACTTTTACTTTCTCTATGTCTATATCATCTTCTCCATCTTTGTCATTATCTGGTGTTGAGTCTACGTCGTCTACTGGTTCTCCATCTTCGTCGCTATCCTCTGATATTTCTGCTGTATTTATTAATACTCTATCTGATGTATTTGGTTCTGTTACTCTAAATGCTATTTCCAAGTCTTTATAGTCTGGTTGTGACATTGTTTCTGGGTCAAAGGCTTCTATTAAGTTATCTCTTCCTGTCTCATCTTCTTGTGCTTTTGATAAATAATCTGTTCTTATTGTTACTGCTTCTTCTACATTTTCTGTAACTTCTCCATTTGCATCATACATTACCCATCTGTATTCTGTATTTACTTCATTGTCTGGTAAAAACTCTAAACCTTCTGGTAAGTCATCTTTTACCTCTTCTGCATATCCTGCTTGAGTTCCTTCATTGTATACTCTTAAGGTATATATTATTATGTCTCCATTTGAAACTTCAATAGGTTCTTTTGTATGTGTATATGTGTATTCACCATTATTGTTTGTAAATATCGGTATTCTGTTTTCTATTTCTTCATCATTTACACCTGTTATAAATTTTCTTAAAGCTAAGTCAAATGTCTCTATTTTCTCATTATTTATTGTTATTTCTATTGTGTTATCTACTACTTGTATATTTTTTGTCTCTCCACTTACCCTTTGTGCTGTTACTATGTATTCACCTTGTTCTATTACTACATCTACCTCTATACGTATACTTTCTAATAGTGGTTCGTATCCTTCTGGTGCTTTCTCCTCTGTTATTACATATATATGCCTTCCTTCTCCTGTTATTGCTACTCTTATTGTTTCTATTTCTCCTTGTGCATTTGTTTCTAGGTTACTATGTGTATTTATTACTTCTCCCTGTTCATTTTGTTCTTCTATTCTAAAGATTGCACCTTGTAGTTTCTCTCCATCATCATTCTCTTTTATTAGTTTTAATTCATATACTCCTTCTGCCGGTGGTAGTATTAATTCTTCATAGTCATCATCATCTTCATAGCCATATCCTCTTTCTGAGGTGCCTGGGTTGTAGTTGTTCTTTTGTTCCTCTGTTAAGTTTTCTTCTTCTGAATCCCTGTCTTTTATGTCTTCATTTCCGTCTTCATCTGCTACTTTGGTTATTTCTGCTATGTTCTTTAAGCTTTTCTCTCCTGTTCCTTTTTCTGCTACTACCTCGCACTCTATTTGTACATCTAAATAGTTTAGTGTAGTTCCATCAAATGCTGGTATTAGCTCACCTGCTAAGTAATCTGTTGTTATTGTTCCATCTCCATTGTCTACCCAACCATATTGTGCATTTATATTGCTATCTGCTTTTAATATTAGTCCATCTGGCAAGTAGTCTGTTATTTCTCTTACATAACCATTTATTTCTCCTTCGTTATATACTCTTATTGTGTATATTACAGAATCTCCTGTTTCTACTTCAAGTGGTGTTTTGGTATGTAGTTTTTCTGTTGTTGTTATTGTTCCATTCTCTAAATTTGCTAGAGTTTCTTCACTTATTTGTGGCTCTCTACTTACTTCTGGTGCTTCTCCATTTATTGACACTATGAATTTTCTTAATGCCATATCAAAGTATGTTACTTTTACTTTTTCTATGTCTATATCGTCTTCTTCATCTTGGTCATTATCTGGTGTTGAGTCTATGTCGTCTACTGGCTCTCCATCTTCATTACTATCCTCTGAAATTTCTGCTGTGTTTATTAGTATTCTATCAGAAGTGTTTGGCTCTGTTACTCTAAATGCTATTCTTACTTCTTTGTAGTCTGGTTCTGACATTATGTTTGGATCAAAGGCTTGTATCAAATTATTCCTTTGCGTTGCATCTTCTTGCGCTTTTGATAAATAGTCTGTTCTTATCGTTACTGCTTCTGCTACATTTTCTGTAACTTCTCCGTTTGCATCATACATTACCCATCTATAGTTAATATTTGTTGTATTGTCTGGTATAAATTCTAAGCCTTCTGGTAAATCGTCTTTTATTTCTTCTACATATCCTGCTGTATTTCCTTCGTTATACACTCTTATTGTATAGGTTACTATGTCTCCAGTTTGAACCACTACCGGTTCTTTTGTATGTGTATATGTATACTCTCCATTGTTGTTATTAAATACTGGATATCTATTTGTTACTGCCTCTTCATTTACTCCTGTTATGAATTTTCTTAATGCTAAGTCGAATAGTTCTATCTTTTCATTGTTTATTGTTATTTCTATTGTGTTATCTACTACTTGTATATTTTTTGTCTCTCCACTTACCCTTTGTGCTGTTACTATGTATTCACCTTGTTCTATTACTACATCTACCTCTATACGTATACTTTCTAATAGTGGTTCGTATCCTTCTGGTGCTTTCTCCTCTGTTATTACATATATATGCCTTCCTTCTCCTGTTATTGCTACTCTTATTGTTTCTATTTCTCCTTGTGCATTTGTTTCTAGGTTACTATGTGTATTTATTACTTCTCCCTGTTCATTTTGTTCTTCTATTCTAAAGATTGCACCTTGTAGTTTCTCTCCATCATCATTCTCTTTTATTAGTTTTAATTCATATACTCCTTCTGCCGGTGGTAGTATTAATTCTTCATAGTCATCATCATCTTCATAGCCATATCCTCTTTCTGAGGTGCCTGGGTTGTAGTTGTTCTTTTGTTCCTCTGTTAAGTTTTCTTCTTCTGAATCCCTGTCTTTTATGTCTTCATTTCCGTCTTCATCTGCTACTTTGGTTATTTCTGCTATGTTCTTTAAGCTTTTCTCTCCTGTTCCTTTTTCTGCTACTACCTCGCACTCTATTTGTACATCTAAATAGTTTAGTGTAGTTCCATCAAATGCTGGTATTAGCTCACCTGCTAAGTAATCTGTTGTTATTGTTCCATCTCCATTGTCTACCCAACCATATTGTGCATTTATATTGCTATCTGCTTTTAATATTAGTCCATCTGGCAAGTAGTCTGTTATTTCTCTTACATAACCATTTATTTCTCCTTCGTTATATACTCTTATTGTGTATATTACAGAATCTCCTGTTTCTACTTCAAGTGGTGTTTTGGTATGTAGTTTTTCTGTTGTTGTTATTGTTCCATTCTCTAAATTTGCTAGAGTTTCTTCACTTATTTGTGGCTCTCTACTTACTTCTGGTGCTTCTCCATTTATTGACACTATGAATTTTCTTAATGCCATATCAAAGTATGTTACTTTTACTTTTTCTATGTCTATATCGTCTTCTTCATCTTGGTCATTATCTGGTGTTGAGTCTATGTCGTCTACTGGCTCTCCATCTTCATTACTATCCTCTGAAATTTCTGCTGTGTTTATTAGTATTCTATCAGAAGTGTTTGGCTCTGTTACTCTAAATGCTATTCTTACTTCTTTGTAGTCTGGTTCTGACATTGTGTTTGAATCAAATGCATCTATTAAGTTATCCCTTCCTGTGCTATCCTCTTGTGCCTTAGATAAATAATCTGTTCTTATTGTTACTGCATCTGCTACATTTTCTGTAATTTCTCCGTTTGCATCATACATTACCCATCTATAGTTAATATTTGTTGTATTGTCTGGTATAAATTCTAGTCCCTCTGGTAAATCGTCCTTTATTTCCTCTGCATATCCACTTATTTCACCCTCATTATATACTCTTATTGTGTATATAACTATATCGCCTGTTTGAACTTCAACTGGTTCTTTTGTATGTGTGTATGTATATACTCCATTATTGTTATTAAATACTGGGTATCTATTTGTTACTGTTTCTTCATTTACTCCTGTTATGAATTTTCTTAATGCTAAATCAAACTTCTCTACAACTACCTTTTCAAAATCATCGTCATCTTGTTGCCCTGGAATATATGCATCTCCTCTGTTTATTTCATCATCTTTATAATTTGGTAAAGTAGTATCTGAAGGAATTGTAACATTGTCTTCTGTTGAGTCTCTATCTTTTGTAATGCTTCCATATTCATCTGTAAAACCTGTTATTTCTGCAATGTTTGTTAGTTTTTCTCCTGGAAGTGCTGTAGATTTTACCTTACATTTAATTCTTACACTTGTATAGTCTAAGTTTGTGCCATTAAATTCATTTATTAAATCATCAGATGTAATTTGTGTTTTTACTGTTCTGCCATCAGCTTGTAGTTGCCAGCCTTGCTGTGTATTAAAACTATCATTTACAAATTCTAAGTTAGCTGGTAAATAGTCTGTTATTTCTGTTACATACCCTGCACGCTCTCCTTCATTATATACTCTAATTTCGTATATAATTTCATCTCCTATTTCTACTCCTAGAGCTGTTTTTGGGTGATTATATATAGCTGTTGTGTTGGTTCCTTGTACAAGAGGTGATACATCTACACTTGGTTCTCTAGAGTAAGTTTCATTATCTATTTGTACTATAAATTTTCTTAAAGATAAATCAAAGTATTTTCCTGGTATTACTAAATCTTCAAAGTCATCGTCATCTTCTTGGCTACTATCTCCATAACCTGGTACATTTACATTATCAGGAGTTGAATCTCTATCTGTCATATCTTCTCCATCTGAATTTGTAGCTCCCGTTATTTCTGCTATATTTTTCAAACTTGTATCTGTATCTGTTACTCTTGCTGTTACCTCACATTCTATTTGTACATCTAAATAACTTAATGTTGTTCCATCAAATGCTGGTATTACTCTACCTGATAAATAATTTGTTGTTATTGTTCCGTCTCCATTATCTTTCCATTTATATTGTGCATTTATACTACTATTTGCTTTTAAACTTAAACCATCTGGCAAATAGTCTGTTATTTCGGTTACTATTCCATCCACATTGCCTTCATTATATACCCTTATTGTATATATTACAGAATCTCCTGTTTCTACTGTTAGTGGATCTTTTGGATGTATTTTTTCTGCTGTTGTTATACTATTATCTTTTAAATCTTCTAATGTCTCATCACTTATTTGTGGTACTCTACTTATTTCAGGTGATACATTATTTATTGATACTATAAATTTTCTTAATGCCAAGTCAAATATTTCTGGCTTTGGTTCTTCATAAGTAACTGTAACACTATCTTCATAAGGGGTTTCTTCTCTTTCAACTAATGCTACTGGTTGCTCATTTGCTATATTATCTTCTACTGCCCAATATTCTATTTTTGTGTTGTAGTATACTCCACTTATTGTAAATGTTATTTGACTTATATCTGTATTTGTAGATACTACTATATAGAATTCTTGTCCTATTGTATCATTTAAATTATTAAATCTTCTTCCACTTGCATTTTGCAATGTTGGATTTATTTCAGTTCCATCTTCTAATGTAAATTTTCCTTCTAAAGTTGCTTCTGAATTACTTAGTCTATTTATTTTAAATGGTCCTATTATATAATTATTTCCTTCTATCCTTACTGTTGTGCTAAGATCTGCTAATTCGTAAGGTTGACTTGCTGGTGTTATTGTATAATCTTGTGCTGCCTCTTCTGCTTTATCTACTAAATATCTATATAATGCTATTGCTTCATCTGCTCTATACCAGCCATCTTCTGCTCCTTCTCCTACCTCACTGCTTAGTGCTGCATACCCTGATCCTGCATCTCCCTTTACTGAATTCAAAAACAATTCAAATGTTTTACTTGCTCCACCTATATCATAAGCATCTCCTTCATTTGTAAAATGCCATATTGCTATTTGTTGTACTACCTCTATATCGTCATCTGTTAAATAGCCCCAATCATTTAATAAACCATACTCATCTTGGTCATAGTCATACGATGCTTCTAATAACTGTTGTTTATATGCCCTGGCTTGTGCTATTTCTTCTGACGTTGCATTTTCACTTGCTGGAACATATATGTGTTCTAGGAGCCATAATAGTGCTTTATATTCTGTACTATTTGGATTAGGTAATGCGTCTATGTATGGGCTTGGAATACTATCTGGATCTTTCATATCAAAATACTGCGTATAGTGTTTTATCTCTTCTGTATAGTTTTCTGAACCAAATCCAGGTCCACCCTTTATACAGTATATTGTGCTGTTATAATTTATAGTAGAACCACTACTATTGCTTGCCTCAACTATTTTCCATATATTCTTATTCTGACCTGCTCTATATCCAAATCCTGACTTTCTAAGCATTTCTATTCCCAAGTATTTACTTCCTGTTGCTGCATTAGCCACATTAAAAATGCTTGAAATTATTATTGTTAATAAAATTATTGAAATCATTATTGCTAATTTTTTAAGTTTCATACCCCTTTATTCCTTTTCACCTATAAATATATATTATATTTTACTTTTAATTTTATTGTAAGTCAATACAATTATTTGGCTTAAATAACAAATTTTTCATAATTATTTGCAATCTGCTTACAGATTCGGTTTTCTTTGTTTTTTTACATAATCTCTTCTTTTTTAGACAAAATCATAACCACCAGTAAAACTGGTGGTTTGCTCTAAGCCTAGAAGGCTTTTGTTCTGGCACTTCTGGGCTTAAGCC
>CALXPW010000015.1 GCA_944390365.1 uncultured Clostridia bacterium
TACTTATTTTTTTCTCTCATTTTGCGTTTTGGATGCTTTTACTATTTCACTATGACCACGCGATAGCGTTTAGTGCAATATTATTAGTATTACTATTGTTATTACCAATGCTACTAATGTTATTCCGTTTTTCTGCTGTGCTTTTTATTTTTCTTACTCCCATTTTATCTTTTCTCCTTTCTTTCTTCTTTTTCATTGTTTTTTATTTGAAATCTCTCTTTTGTTGCTCACTTCATTTTTTATCCTCCTTGTCTTTTTATTTTGTATATGTTTGTTAAATTTAATATCTAATAAAATTTATCCTTTTTACTTTAGTTTTGCCTTTTTAGGCTTTTTTATACTGTTTTTTTATATTTTTATTATAGATTTAAACTGTGTGGATTTTTTGCATATTATTGCATATTGTTGTATGTTATTGTATATTATCGTATATCGTCGTTTGTTATTTCTTGTTAGCATTATTCTACAATAACATTTTATTTTTTACAACACATTTTTCTTATTATTTTCTTTTTTATTTAACTTTTCACTTGACGTTTTATTAAACTTTTATTTTAGTAATTTTTTTGGATTATTTTTTAATTTTTCTTGTTCAAAGTTTTTAAACACACAAAAAGGACAGACTACATAACAACTTTTATGTTGCTATATAATCCATCCTTTATATTTTCTATAAAATCTATCTTTCTATTAACTGCTAATACTGTATTTTGAGCACAAAAAATAAAGCTTATTTCTCTAGAATAGACTCTCTCTCTCTCTCTCTCTCTCTCTCTCTACAGTATCAACGGTTTTAGCCATTTTTTACTTCCTCCTTGGTGTATTTTTATTGTTCCTCATATATTGCTAATATTTTTCTTATTTATCACTTTTAGTCTTTTTTTACCTCTCAGTGCATTTTCATTATATACTAGTAGTAACTCTTTTTCAAGTACTTTTTTCAATTTTTTTGTTTTTTTCGTGTATTTTCTTTACAAAAAATGTAGTTTAATATACAATATTGTAGATATTAAAGGAAAGGGAAAAATATGAGTACATATATTTCAAAAAGTGAACAAGATACAATAGATTTTGCTAAAAATTATGCCCAAAACCTAAAACCTGGAGACATTATTGTGCTTTCTGGTGAACTTGGTTCTGGTAAAACAAAATTTGTTCAGGGCATTCTAGAAAATTTTAATTTGCAAGATGAAATATCTAGTCCCACATTTACTATAGTAAACGAATATAATTCGGACACAGTTAATATTTATCATTTTGATGTATATAGATTAGAAGATTCTGATGAATTTTTTGCTATTGGTGGGGAAGAATATTTTTCTAAAGGCATCTGCCTAATTGAATGGGGCGAATTAATAGAAGATATTTTGCCTAAACCATATACCAAAATTTCTTTTAGTAAAAGTGATGACGATGTAAGTTATAGAAAATTGACTATTGAAAAAATTGAGAAATAGTAAATTTTTAGAGTATTATCAAAGCCAAATACTATATTAAGAAAGGACAACAAAAATGAAAATTTTAAGTATAGACACTTCTTCAAAAATATGTGGTGTAACAATTTCAGATAACGAAAATATTTTAATACATTTAAGCAATGACGATGAAAAAACTCATTCTGTAAAGCTAATGCCTATGGTAGATACAGCTTTTAAAAGTACAAATCTTACTTTAGATGATATATCTCTTTTAGCAGTTTGTACTGGCCCTGGCTCGTTTACTGGTGTTAGAATTGGCATTGCCACAATTAAAGCATTTTCAGATGTTAAACACATTCCTATAGTTGGTGTTAGTTCATTAGAAAGTTTAGCATATAACGTTATAGAAACTGATATAAAATCTGAAATATCTAGAACTCTAAAGGAGACAACCAATATAAATAACTTAGGCAACTTGGAGAGTACTTTAATTTGTTCTTTAATTGATGCCAAAAACAACAATGTATATTGTGGATTATACAGTTTAAATAAAAATGAGACTAGAAATACATTTTGTAATCAAATAGAAATGTTTGCAGAAGATATTGATATAGCTATTTCAAAGATAAAGGCTACTATAGTTGGCTCAAAAGCAATAAATAATAAAATCTCAAACATAGAAGTATTAGACATTGAAAATAAAGAAACAGTTAGTAACATATTAAGACAAAAATTTCATAACATACTTTTTGTTGGAGATGGAGCAATCGTACATCAAGAAAAACTAAAAACTGCTTTTGATTTTAATGTTGTTCCAGATTCAAATATAGCATCTACCACATCAACTACATCTATATTGGTTCAATTTGCTGAAGACAACTATAATCTTCAAAATAGTAATAGTGTGGCAAAATCTGCTTTGAGCAAATACAATCAAGGTAATTTTGGATATTCTTCTTCTATCTCTCCTATCTACTTAAAAAAATCTCAGGCAGAAAGAGCATTAGAAGAAAAGATAAAAATTTTGCCAATGCATGCTTCCGATATAGATGCAATTACTCCCAACTTTGAAACAGAGTTTGATAAATTTTGGAACATTAGCACTTTAAAAAATGATTTTGCTAACCCTAATTCGGTTTACTTTGTAGCAAAACTTTACGATGAAATAGTAGGCTTTGCTGGTTTTCTTAAAATTTGCGATGAGGCTAATATTATGAATATAGTCACAAAAGTAGATAAAAGGCATTTAGGAATAGGCTCAAAACTTATGCAAGCGCTTATAGACGAAGCAAAAAAACAAAACTTAACAAGTATTACGTTAGAAGTAAACGACAAAAACTTTCAAGCAATAAAATTATATGAAAAATTTGGTTTTAAGCGAATAGGTTTAAGAAAAAAGTACTATAATAATACAGACGATGCAATTATAATGTCACTTTAACCTGTCCCCAAAAGTGCCAAATGGCACTTCGGTGACAGGCACAAAAGTGCCAAAAATTTTTAAGGAGGATTTACTAATGAAGAGAAAAAATGAACTTGGATACAAAGAATTAAAAGTTACTTGTGATCCTAAATTATTGAATTTTAATACAACTGATGAATTAGAGCCAATTAGCACAGGCATTGGGCAAGAGCGTGGCATTAAAGCCCTAGAGTTTGGTCTTAATGTAGATATAAATGGATATAATGTTTATGTAGAAGGGCCTTATGGTGTTGGAAAAACTGCATATGTAAAGAATTATTTAAGCACAATTTCTAAAAAGAAAAAGGTTCCAAATGATTGGTGCTATGTTTATAATTTTGCTAACCCAAATGAACCTGTTGCCATTTCTCTTCCTGCTGGGCAAGGTAAGGAATTTAAGGCTACAATGGATTCGTTTATAAATGAAATTAAGGTAGATATTAAAAATACTTTTAATAATGAAGATTTTGAAAAAGAGAAGAATTTAATTAAGCAAGAGTATGAAACTAAGCGTACTTTATTACTTGAGAAGCTAAATCAAACTTCTGCCGAATATGGTTTTACTGTTAAGTCTTCTCAAAATGGTATTTACATGATGCCTATTTTAAATGGTAAAACTATTGCGGAAGAAGAGTTTAACAAGTTAGATGACGCTGTAAAGAAAGATTTTGAAGAAAAGTCTTCTATAGTTCAACAACACATTATGACTGCAATTAGTGAAATTAAGTCTATTGAGAGAGAGTCTGATAAGCGTATTGAAGAGTGGCAATCTAATGTTGCTCTGCTTACAATAAACGGACATATAAATTTAATAAAAAGCAAGTATAAAAGAAATAAAAAGATAAATAATTTTCTAGAATCTATTAAAAAGGATATTTTAAAAAATATAAATCTATTTACTGCTGATGAAAAAGCTATAGAAGGAAAACTACAAGGGCCTCAAGCTGCTCACCCAGAAGTGTACAAGCCTTGGTTAAATTACAGAGTTAACTTATTTATTGATAATAGCAATTTAGAGGGTGCACCTTTTGTTGCAGATACTAACTATTCTTACCATAATATTTTTGGTAAGCTTGAGTACGAAAACTATTATGGTACACTAAAGACTGATTTTACAATGCTTAAGCCTGGTCTTCTTCATATTGCAAATGGTGGATATTTAGTTTTTCAAGCAAATGATTTACTAACAAATAGTCTATGTTATGATGCCTTAAAGAAAGTTTTAAGAAGCAAAACTTTAGGAATAGAAAATGCTGCTGACCCACGTTCTTCTATGGTTATGATTTCGTTAAAGCCTGAGCCAATTCCATTAGATTTAAAAGTTATTTTAATTGGTGATGAGAATATTTATCAAACATTGCTTGCAATGGATCCAGATTTTAGAAAGTTATTTAAAATTAAAGTTGAGTTTGCAGATGAAGCTCCTTTAAATAGAGATAATATGATTAAGCTTTCGAGATTTGTAAAGGGTTATTGTGACCACGAGGAACTTCCTCCTTTAGACAATAAAGCTATGGCTAAGGTTATTGAGTATGCTTCAAAATTAGCAGATAATCAAGAAAAGCTTGCAACTCGTTTTACAGATTTATCTGTTATTGTTGGAGAAGCTGCAACTTGGGCAAAGCTAGGTAAGTCTAAGATTATAACAGAGGAATATATAACTAAAGCATTAACTGAAAAAGTAGATAGAGTAAAGAAGTATGACGACAGATATATGGAAATGATAAAGGACGATACTTTGCTTATTAGTACATCTGGTAGCAATGTTGGGCAGATAAATGGTCTTACTATTATGAATGTTGGAGACTACACTTTTGGTAAACCTGTAAAGATAACAGCTAATACTTATACTGGTAAAAATGGTATTATAAATATAGAAAGAGAAGTTTCACTTTCTGGTTCTTCACATTCTAAAGGTATACTAATTTTAAGCGGATATTTAGGTGAAATGTTTGCACAAGATATGCCACTTTCTCTTACAGCAAGTATTTGCTTCGAGCAATTATATAGTGGTGTAGATGGAGATAGTGCATCTAGTACAGAACTATATGCTCTACTTTCTAGCTTGTCTGAAATTCCTATCAATCAAGCTTTTGCGGTTACAGGTTCTGTAAATCAGAAAGGTCAAATTCAGCCAATAGGTGGAGTAAATGATAAAATAGAGGGCTTTTTCCAAGTATGCAAAATGAGAGGTTTAGATGGTTCTCATAGTGTAATAATACCAAAACAAAATGTTAGAAACTTAAATCTTTCAACTGAAGTTGTTCAAGCAGTTAAAGATGGTAAATTCCACATATATGCAATTACTACAATTGATGAAGGTATCGAACTGCTTACTGGGGTTCCAGCCGGTAGCAGAGATGAAAATGGTAACTTCCCTGCTGGTACAATAAATTATTTGGTATACCAAAAATTAAAGAAATATGCTAAGGTAAGCAAAGAGAAATAAGGGCAAGTTAGGTTATAGCAAAAAATCTCATAACCTAGTTGCTCCGGAAATTTCTATCGAAATTTCCTATGCAATAAAAAAGACTCACATTTTCTAGTATAAAAATACTAGTATGTGAGTCTTCTTTTTTCTTGAATTTACTATTTATACAAAGATTATTTTTCTTCTTTATTATCTTTTACTGTTTCAACTGGTTCTTCTTTAACTGTATCAACAACTTCTTGTACAACTGGAGCTTCTGTTTCAACAGCTGGAGCCTCCTCTGGAGCTTCCTCTACTGGTGCTTCTTCTGCTGTATCAGCTTTTATTGTAATTTCTCTATTTTCTATTCTAGCGCCTGTATTCTCCTTTGTCTTAGCAGCTTTACCTACTCTGTCTCTTAAGTAATATAGTTTAGCACGTCTTGCTTTACCTACTCTTACTAACTCTACTTTCTCTACCATTGGAGAATGTACTAAGAAAGTTTTTTCAACACCTACACCATAAGCTATTTTTCTTACAGTAAATGTTGCGTTTACTCCTCCACCTTGTTTTTTTATTATAATTCCTTCAAATACTTGGATTCTTTCTCTATTTCCTTCCTTTATTTTTTGATGAACTCTTACTGTATCACCAATTTTAAGTTCTGGAATCTTATTTTTCAATTGTTCATGTTCTATTGATTTTATGATATCCATTATGATATCCTCCTTCCTTTAATTCTTTTATTTTAATAAATCTGGTCTTTTCTTTTTTGTGACCTCTAACGCTTTTTCTTCGCGCCACTTTTTTATATTTTCATGATGTCCAGAAATTAAAACTTCTGGCACTCTTTTTCCTCTAAATTCTTCTGGTCTTGTATATTGAGGATATTCTAAAAGTTTGTTATTACTAAATGATTCTTCTGCTACAGATTCCTCTTTTAATACTCCTTTAACATATCTACTAACTGAATCAATTAACACCATTGCTGGTAACTCTCCTCCTGTTAATACATAGTCTCCTATAGATATTTCCTCATCTACAATCTCATCTAGAACTCTTTGATCTATTCCTTCGTAATGTCCACAAAGTAATATTAAATGATTTTCTTTTGATAGTTCTTTTACTTTTTCTTGGTTTAGTACTTTTCCTTGTGGAGATAAATATATGACTTTTGCATTTTCTTTATCTGTAACAGATGAATATGCGTCATATACAACATCTGGCATCATTACCATGCCAGCTCCTCCACCATAAGGAGTATCATCTACTTTTTTATGTTTGTCTTTTGAAAAGTCCCTAATATTTATTAAGTTAATTTCTATTAGTTCCTTTTCCTTTGCTCTTCCAATAATGCTCTCGTTTAAAGCCTCAAACATTTCTGGAAAAAGCGTAAGTACATCAAATTTCATCTACTCTCCTCCGATTAACTTTTCTACGTTAAAAAAAGAAACGAGTATTGCTAGGCAAACGAATAAAAATTTTTGAGATAGTACGTCTGGTACATCGAAAAAATTTTTATGAAGTTTACACAACGCTTTGGCGATGTTTATTTTTTTAACTAAACTAAACCATCTATAAGATGAACTATAATTCTTTCATTATCAATATCCACTTGCTTTATTACTTCTTTTGTAGAAGGTAGTAATATTTGCTTTCCTAATTCGTCTTTTACCACATAAATATCGTGGCTTTTGTTATTGTATATGTCATCTACTTTTCCAAGTAGATTTCCACTTTCGTCATATACTGGAAGTCCAATTAAATCTGCAATAAAGTATGTATCTTCAGGAAGCTTTTTTGCATTCTCCCTTTTAATTTTTATATAGCATCCTTTATATTTTTCTGCCATATTTATATCTTCTATTCCTTTAAATTTAATTAGAACCATATTTTTATGATACTTGATTTCCTCGATTTTCATTTCTATAAGTTCTTTGTTTTTCACTACAAATACACTTTCTAGTTCTTCAAATCTTTTGGCATCATCCGTAAGTGGATTTACTTTAACAAAACCTTTTATTCCAAATGTATTTACTATTTGACCTACTTCAAAGTATTCTTGTTTCATTTCTACTCCTGTCTATATAATATTTACATAGTAATTTTTTAAAGAAACGAGTATTGCTAGGCGAACGAATAAAAATTTTTGAGATAGTACGTCTGGTACATCGAAAAAATTTTTATGAAGTTCAACAACGCAAGACGAAGTTTATTTAAAAAATTTAGTCTAAGAATTCAACTGTAACCTTCTTCTTATCCTTAGCCCCTAAAGCTTTCATAAGAGTACGAATAGAGTTTGCAACTTTTCCTTGCTTTCCTATTACTCTTCCCATATCCTTATTGTCTACTTTAACTTCATAAGTGATTTTTTCTGCTTCTTCTTTTTCATTTATAGAAACAGCTTCTTGGTTTTCTACCATATTTTTAATTATTGTTTCTAAGATTTGTTTCATAACAAATTCCTTTCTACTATTTAGCTTTCTCTATTAAAGCCTTAACAGTATCTGTAGGTTTTGCACCATTTTTTATCCATTTTTCTACTTTTTCTTTATCTAGAACTATTGTAGATGGCTCTGTCATAGGATTGTATGTTCCTATTTGTTCAATTATTTTTCCATCTCTTGGGCTTCTAGAATCAGCTACAACTATGTGATAGAATGGAGCCTTTTTTGCACCTTGTCTTTGTAATCTTATTTTTACCATTTAAATTCACCTCCTGAAAATTTTGCTAAGAATTATTATGAAAATAGGTTAATATTTTCATAATAATTCTTAAGTATATATTAAAAATTAATATCTATTTAATAAACTGCTACAATCTTCTCAATTAATAATGAGTAAGTAGCTAAAAATAATACTACATTTGGTATTATTACAATAAATATTGATAAAATAATATCTAAGGCTTTTTTACCAAATACTTTTGTCATATACAATACTACTATTGATGCTATACTAAATATTAAATTGAATACCACAAATGGCAATATTTTCTGCATTCTATACATTTCTATTGACATTTTACCTTCCTCTACAGGTGGCATATAGTCTAGGTATACAGGTGCTGAATTTGCTATAACCATATATGATATTAGTGGAATTGCTACTGATATAACTAGTATAACTGCTAGTACAATTAATATTTTCTTATAATTTTTCATATTATTTTAACATTCCTTTCAAATCATTTGGGTTTATTCCCTTCATCATCTTCTTCATATTCTTGCTATCTTTCATTTGTCTCATCATTTTTTGTGTCATTTCAAAAGATTTCATGAATTTGTTTATTTCTTGAACTGTAGTTCCACTACCTTTTGCTATTCTTACTCTTCTATTTCCATTTAAAAGTTTTGGATTTCTTCTTTCTTCTTTTGTCATAGAAGATATCATAGCTTCAATTCTTACAAATTCTTTATCATCTACTTTTACATCTTTTAGAGCACTCATTCCAGGTATCATTTTTAAAAGTGATGAAAAAGAGCCCATTTTCTTAATTTGTCTTAATTGTGTTAAATAATCGTCTAAATCTAAATCTTTTTTCTTTTTTAGCTGTTTTTCTAATTTTTCTGCATCTTCTAGATTTATTGCCTCTTCTGCCTTTTCTATTATTGAAAGTACATCACCCATTCCTAATATTCTGGATGCCATTCTTTCTGGATGAAATACCTCTATATCGCTTAATTTTTCACCTGTTGCAGCAAATTTGATTGGTCTGCCTGTAATTTTTTTAACAGATAATGCAGCACCACCTCTTGTATCACCATCGAGTTTTGTAAGTACGATTCCATCTATGCCTAATGCTTCGTTAAATGCTTTAGCAACATTTACTGCATCTTGACCTGTCATTGAATCTACTACAAGTAAAATTTCATGTGGTTTTACATTTGCTTTTACATTTTTTAGCTCATTCATAAGCTCTTCATCTATATGTAAACGTCCTGCAGTATCTAGTATTACTACATCGTTTAACTTGCTAATTGCTACATCTATTGCCTGTCTTGCAATTTTAACAACATCTTTTGAAGTTTCGTTTGCATAAACTGGAATATTAAGCTGGCCTCCAACAACTTGAAGTTGTTTTATAGCTGCTGGTCTGTATACGTCACATGCAACTAATAATGGCTTTTTGCCTTGCTTTCTAAGTAAGTTTGCAAGCTTTCCTGCTGTTGTAGTTTTACCAGAACCTTGAAGACCTACAAGCATTATTACTGTTGGTGGGTTTGGTGTAAAGTTAATTTTGCTTTCTGTTCCACCAAGAAGTTCTACTAATTCATCTTTAACAATTTTTATAACTTGTTGTCCTGGTGTTAATGATTTTAGTACATCCTGCCCTAGGGCTTTTTCTTGTATGGTATTTATGAATTCTTTAACTATTGCATAGTTAACATCTGCTTCTAATAGTGCAAGTTTTACCTCTCTTAACATTTCTTTTAAGTCCGATTCTGAAATTCTTGCTTTTCCTCTTAATTTTCTTGTTACTTCTTGTAACTTTGCAGATAGTCCTTCAAATGCCATACCTTATTCCTCCCTTTGTTTTTTATTTTAATAATGCAAGATGTATAAGTTTCTTTTATTATAATTCTTAGAAAAATTAGTATATTGCTAGGCAAAATTTGGTTAAAAACCGGAATTGTACTTTGTGTACAATGAGGATTTTTAAGCAAATTTTAACGACGCAGGATGCTGATTTTTCTAAGAATTAATTCAAGCAAACTAATTCTTTCATAACATTGCTCAGTATCTTTTCAATTTTCTTATCTGACGAATTGTCTTTAATTTTGTTTAGCTCTGATATTATTTCTTGTATTTGCTTTTCTTGATTTAGTGTCTTTTTCATAATTAAAAGCTTTTCTTCAAATTCGAAAAGTTTATTTTCCCCCTTTTTTATTACGTCTCTTACTGCTTGTCTTGTTATATTATTATTTTCTGCTATTTCGGAAAGTGATAGGTCGTTGTTGTAATAATCGTCAATGAATTCATATTGTTTTTCAGTTAAAAGTTTGCCATATATTTGGCATAACATACTTACTTCAACCTTTTTTTCCATATTTTCACTTCCAATCTAGACATAAAAATATTAGCATTATTTTGTAATGCTAATATACTTTACGCTATTTTTGTTCATTTGTCAAGTGTTTTGAGCAATTTTGTTGGATTTCAAATGAAACTTTTGCATTTAGCTTGACAATTGCTTTTTAAATAACTGTCTAAATATCAATCTTACAAATGGTCCTGCATAAAATATTTGCCAGCAAAGTGCCATAGGAAAATTTCTAACTGATATTTGTAACCAAGTTGACACTAAATTTTCCATACCAGAGAAATTAAATAAAACTGTTGCAAAGAAGCTCATTATTGGGCACATAAAACATACTGTTAATGCCGAAATGACAAGTGTTATAAATATAGGTTGTGTTGATTTTGAATCTATTATTTTAAAAGTTATAGCTTTAGTAATTCTTCCTATTAAAAATAATTCTAAAACAAATGCAATAGCTCCCATTATTGGTAATTCTCCTAAAGCTGCTAAAAATACTTGATTATTCATTCCTCCCATTCCTATAGCTACATTATAGCAAATCATTGCATAAACCATTACTATTACCATAATAATAGTAAAAATAAAATCTTGAAATTTTGTTTTTGGCATAATTATTTTCCCCCTCATTTTTTATTTTTGCATACAAAAACAACACATATATTTTGTGTTGTTCGTTATCATTATAAAAAATGTTTCGTTTCTAATTATACCTATATATATTGCTTTTATTTTTTGCACAAAAGTTATTGTAACATATATTTTGATTTTATGTAAGTGTTATTTTAGATTTTTATAAAATTTTCTTTCCCTGTGCCACATATTGGACATTTCCAGTCGGCTGGTAAATCTTTAAATTTCACCTTTTCTACAGCTTCATCATAAATATATCCACAAATGATACATTTATATTTTTCGAATTTACCATCTTCTGTATTTTTTACATTTTGCTCTTCTATGTATGTTGGAGCATTTTTAGGAGCTACTGCTTTAATAACTTCATGGTAATATCTATATGTCATTTCTTTTTCATTGCTTATTTTTTGTGCATCCAAAACTTTAGCAATAAAAATATCGTGTGTGCCACAGTCAACAGTTTGAATTAGTTTGCAAATTAAATAACTGCACATTCCATCTGTTACAACTGGTATTTCCTCTATTTCTTGGTATGCACAATTTTCAAATTTATCTGTATCACGTGAAGAGTTATAGCCAAATTTAGTTATAACTTCCTTTTTGGTTTTTTCAGAAATAATTGAAACTGCAAACTTTTTAGTATTCTTTATAGCTTCATTTGTGTAATTATTCTTATTTACACTAAATGACACTACAGGATTTTCTGAAGTAACTTGCGATAATGTATTTATCACGCATCCTACATTTTTTCCATTATATTTTGTAGAGATGATGTATAAGCCATACGAAACATCTCTAAATACGTTATTATCAATCATTTTATCCTCCTTTATACGTGTATTAAATTTTATAAACATCTTCTTCTGCTAATAGTTTGAATAAGTTTTATAAAATTTATTTTTAATTTCTTCTCTCATAAGTTACATATTCATAGTCATAAGGATTTTTTTCGTCCTTTAACCCTTTCTCTGTTTCTACAACTTTCCAAACCTTTTCATCTATTTCTGGGAAATATACATCTCCCTCAAATTCTTGATTTATTTTTGTAACATATAGCTTACTAGCTTTTGGCATAAGTAATTTATATATACTTGCTCCACCAATCACAAAGTTTTCCTCTTCTGATTCTTCATATTCCTTTAGTTTTTCAACATTATCTATCACTTCTACATTTTCATCATTAACATCTAATTTCATATCATTACAAAGCACAATGTGTTTTCTATTTGGTAATACTCTTCCGAAGTGATTCAAAGGTCTTTCTTCCCATTATTATATTATGTCCTGTTGTTAGTCTTTTAAATCTTTTTAAATCTTCTGGCAAGTGCCATATTAGTTTGTTATCTTTTCCAATAACATTGTTTTTTGCGATTGCTACTATTATACTTAACATAGTTTTCTCCTCCGTTTTCCCTTTCTAGTCTATTGCTTTTTATTATAGACCATATATATACATTTTTCTATAGTATACTTTCTGCTAAATTGCTACTGGGATTTTCCCTATTTGAACATCTTTGTTGTAATCATAGCCTTGTATTTCAAAGTCTTCTACTTTAAATTCATAGAAGTTTTTAGTTGGATTATTTATAACTAATTTTGGATGTACATCCATTGGTTTTGCTTCTATTAGCTTTTCTATAATTGGCACGTGTCTATCATATATATGGCAATCGCCAATGTTGTGAGTTAATGTTCCCACATCTAGTCCCGTTACTTGTGCAAACATACATAAAAGAGCTGCATATTGCATAGTATTCCATCCATTTGCTGCTAGCATATCTTGTGAACGTTGGTTTAAGATTAAGTGTAATTTTCCACCCTTTACTAGCCATTGAGTTCCATAAGCGCATGGCTCCAAGTTCATATCTTTTAAATCTTCAAAATTAAATATATTTGTCATTATTCTACGGCTTGCTGGATCATTTTGTAATAAGTACAATACATAATCAACTTGGTCCATTTTCTTTATACCATCTTTAGTTTTAAATTCGTATTTTTTTCCTAATTGGTAACCATACGCTTTTCCAATGCTTCCATTTTCGTCTATCCATTGGTCCCAAATATGTGAATTTAAGTCCTTTACATTGTTGGATTTCTTTTGCCAAATCCATAAAATTTCGTCAATAGCTCTTAATACTGTTTTGCTATTATTTCTTAAAGTTATCATTGGAAATTCTTTTCCAACGTCATACACATTGCTTACCCCAACAATTGAAATATAGTTTGCTTCTTCTCCATCTTGCCATCTTGTTCTTACACCTGTTCCTTCTGATGAATAACCTTCTTTAATTATCTTTTTACAAGTTTCTATAAAATTCTTATCTGCTTCAGTCATTTTCTCTCCTCCTGTGGACAAAAGGGACACTCCTATTTGTCCACGCTTTTCTACTTTTATATTATTCTTTATTATTATCTCCGTGGACAAAAAGGAGTGTCCCTTTTGTCCACAGCTCATTAGTCCCACTCTGGCACATACTCTTCCTCATGCTCTCCCAATTCCTGAATATATCCATTTTGTAAATCTAGTGTATATAAAAAATTTTCTATTTCTTTATATTCTTTTTGGGTTAATTTTCTTCCTATTAAACTATCCCCTTTTGCCTTGTATGTAGGGAAATACTGTGCCATTATGCTTACATATATATCGCTTAAATTTTCTTTTATCCATTTTAAAATATGTTTTGTATTTTGTAAATGGTTTGGCAAAACTAAATGCCTTATAATAACTCCTTTTTGTATTATGCCTTCCTCGTTAAATATAGCCTGTCCAACTTGCTTATACATTTCTTTTATAGCTTTAGTTGCTATTTCAAAATATTTATCTACATTAGAATATTTTTTGGATAATATATCTGAATAGTACTTTAAATCTGGTAAATACACATCAATATATCCGTCTAAAGCTTTAATTGTTTCTAGTTTTTCATATCCATTTGTGTTATATATTATTGGCAAATTTAGTCCGTTTTTTCTTGCTATTTTTATTGCCTCTATAATGTGGTAGGCATACATTGTAGGAGTTACTAAGTTTATGTTGTTCACTCCTTTTGCCTGTTGCTTTAAAAATATATCTGCTAATTCCTCTATTGTTATTTCTCTACCTTTTCCCAATTGGCTTATCTCATAGTTTTGACAATATATGCAATTTAAATTGCAATTAGAGAAAAACACTGTACCAGAGCCATTCTTACCACTTATACAAGGTTCTTCGTATTCGTGTGTGGATACAAGAGCAATTTTTATTTTGTCATTGCATCTACATCTTCCAATTTGCCATTGTGCTCTATTTACTTTGCAATTATGTGGACATATCTCGCATTTTTCTAGTTCTTTCAATTCTATCCTTCCTTCTAGCAAAAGATACTGATTTTATTTTGTTGATTAATTTTATGTATTTTTTCTTTTTGGTCGTAGTGCTTAAGGTGGGGACCGACAAGTTTACAAACTGTTAAACTAAACGTTAGTGAAGTTTTTACAGTTTGTACGATGTTGGGGGCCTAAGACCAAAAGGAAAAATACATAAAATTAAAATATAAAAATAAATTATCTTTTGCCAACCTACTCTCCTACCTTTAATTTCAAATATCCTAATTCATTCCAAACATTGTAGGCTAGGTTTAACCTAAACAACACCTTTGGTTTTGCACCAGCTCTGTTTTTGTCTACTACACATGCATAATATCGTACATCCGGATTTTTAAACTTTTCTAGTTCATAAAATTTAGTGTCTACTTCTTCTAATGAATACTCGTATTTATCTAAATCTTCTCTTGCTATTTGCTTTATTAAGCACAACGTATCCAATACCTCTTTTACAGTTCTACTTACTGCTAAGTCGTTTACAGTTAAATTTATAGGAAGTGTTGTACTTTCTGTTAATTGTAAAGTAGAGCAAATAAACATATTAAAGTTTTGTGCTAAGTTAGAAAGTATTGTAGCAGTTCTTTTTATCTCTTCGCCGTTTCCAATATTGGCTGTGTCTGTTTTTAATGTATCGTAAAATACATATTCTATCTTTTCTTTGTAATAGTAATTCATAATTACCTTTTGGAGCTCGTCGTTTGTATGGTCCGTTATGTTTATGAAGTAAATTGAATTATTTATTTGATTATTTACCCAATCTGTTACTGCTATTGTTTTGTTAAACTCATCTGATACTGTTTTTAGTCTTTCTACAAATTGTCTTCTGGTTTCGTTTGGCTCTTGCAATATAAAGCCCTCTTCATCTACATTAACCTTTGCATCTTTGTTTGGTCTAAACTTAAACTCTAGCAATTCTCCCTCTGTTTTAGATATTTTTTGACCGTGTAATTTTTGTATTTCTGGATTGTTTAATACGGTGGTTATTAAGCAAAGTTTCATCTTTTCTTCTGACATTTCGTTTGAGATTACAAGAACCTTTTTCTTATGTACAAATGCTGTATATGCCGAAAGATTGATAGTGAATCTACTTTTACCAGAGTTAGAAGGCATTGCAAATGCCATTGTTTCGCCTTTACGAATTCCTTTAAACACACTTGATAGTATAGGAAATGGAAGCTCTAGTCCATTTGTTAAATTGTTTTCGCCTTTTTCTAAGAATTCTGTTAAATCTTCACTTAATACTGCTTGTTTGAACTTTTGTGTAACACTAACTTGTACTATTGCTGCTTTTATTTCATCTGGTGACATTTTATCATACAATTCATAATCTATAATATCTACTATTTGGTCTTGAACTTCCTCTCGTGGCTCTTCTAAGTAACTTTTTCTCAAAATGCATAATTTTCTAAATTCTGTATATACCTTTTCTGGATTATGGTCTTCTTCTGAAACTTCAAATTTTAATTTCTGCTTTAATTTGTATGTTTCGTTATTGTCTACAGAAAAGCTAAAACCTTTTTTAGCTATTTCTGGGGTGAATTTTCCACCTTCTGTAAACAAAATGCTTTTATATATATTTAGTAAGTTTTGGTCATCGAAATAGCACTCATCAAATAAAATATAGTATTTAACAATTAGTTTTGGATTGTTTAAAAGAAGTCCTATATATGTTTTTTCTAACTCTTCGTTTCTCAACTTTTCTGGAAAAACAGACTCTTGCTTCTTTTCTTCTTCCTTATATACTACATCATCATCTTCTTTAATTCCCCATTCTTTAAGTGCTTCGTCATTATCATCATCGTCATCATCATAATCTTCTTCGTACTCGTCCTCGTCGTTTTCGCTTTCTTCCTCATTACTCTCATGCTCATCTTCATTTTCTTCTTCAGCAGAATCTCCAGCTTCATTATCATCGTTTTTAGCCTCAGATTCATCCTTTACATTTTTATTATTTGATGAGTATTCCTCTTCATTCTCATTACTATTAGCATAATTATTGTATATTGACTGATAGCCATCCTCAAACTCTTCGTCCTCTTCTACATCTTCATCATTCTCTATACTGTCCTCTTCTTCGTCAAAATTATCTACGTCATTTTTCTCTTCTGTGACTTTAGCCTCTTCCTCTTCTTTATCCTCTTCGTTATTTTTTTCAACTTCTTCTTTCTTTACCTTCTTCTTTCTGCCTCTCTTCTTTTTTTCTTCCGTGTTATTTGTTTTAGTAGAATTGTTTAATTTTCTTATTTCTGCCAAAGCCTCTTCTAACTTTCCAGAATCAAGCATTTTTCTTGCTTTTGCTATATCTTTTTTGTCTTTTCCAGCATTTTCTAGTACATCTAATACTTTATATAACTTTGCTACACTATCATTTGCCATTTCTTTTGTTCTCCCTTCTCTCCAAAACTATAACTTTGTTTCAAATTCTATCACACTTCATTTTATTTTACAAGTCATTTTGTCATCTATAGGGACAGGTCTAAATGGGACAAACTTGTCCCGTTTAGACCTGTCCCCTAAGGTGACAAAAAAATTCCCTTGTCCTCTTTATTTTGCTTTTCTATTATGATATAATTATTCATATTTTAGGAGGTTAATATGATTTCGCAAAGTAAAGTAACAGTAAGATATGCAGAAACAGATAAAATGGGAATTGTACACCATTCTGTTTACCCTATTTGGTATGAGCTAGCAAGGACAGATTTATCTAAGCAAGCTGGTTTTCCATATTCAAAAATGGAGGAAGTAGGCATTATGACACCATTAGTCGAACTAAATTGCAAATATTATAGCCCAGCCACTTATGATGATGACCTTATTGTAACTGCAAGAGTAAGTAAATTAACTCCTGCAAGAGTTGTTTTCTATTACGAGGTATTTAAAGAAAACGAGATGGATAAGCCAATTAACACAGGATATACTGTGCATGCTATAGTAAACAAGAATATGAAGCCTATCAATACCAAAAAGCATTTTCCTGAGATTTATGAAGCAATGGAAAAGATGTTGGAAACTGTTGAAAAGAATATTTAAAATCAGGCAACTTAATCTATGATTATATTTTAATATTTTATAGAAAGGAGTATACTCATATTTTAGTTATAAATATGAGTATGAAATTTTTAAAATGGCTGTTTTTGAAAATAAAACTAGAGTTGATATAAGTAAAGTAAATAGTAATGCTTTAATTACAAATAAAGGGTTGCTTTCCCTTTTAGAGAATACTGCTTGTATGCATTCAGATATTGCAGGGTATGGCATTATTGATATTCCTAAAACTCATTTATCTTGGATACAGCTAAATTGGAAAGTTCAAATTTTTAGAAGATTGCAATATGGAGAAAATGTTACAGTTAGAACCTGGGCAAGAACCTCTTCAAAGGTAAGCACTCTTCGTGACTTTGAGGTATTTGATGAAAATAATAATCTTACCTGCATTGCTACCACAAGGTGGACATTGGTTAATGCAGATACCCAGACCATTACCAAAATAACTGATGATATTATAAATAGATATACACCCGAAGACAGAACTGTTTTTCCTGATTTTACATTTAAAAAATTAGAAGAGCCAGAAGATTTTTCAAATGAATACATTTACACTACACAAAGAAGAGATATTGATGTAAACAAGCACATGCATAATTTGAACTATTTGGACTTAGCCTATGAGACTTTACCAGAAGACGTATACTTAAATGACGAATTTAATAATATTGAAATTATGTATAAAAATGCTATACTTTTAGGTGATACTTCTAAATGTTTGTATGGGATGAAAGATGGCAAGCATACGGTTGTTATAAAGAACTTAGATGGAAAAACATTACATTGTATAGTTAATTTGTATTAAAATAAAGCTCTTAATTCAATTTCAAATTCTTTTGCATACTAAAATCCAAATTGTTAATCGACAAAAAATGCGAAATAGGCACCACTATCCTACTTCCGCATTTTTTGATTTTTATTCAAATATTTCTTTATTATTAATTTGCTCTATTCTATTATCTCTTTGCGCTTCTCTATATTTTTTCATAAAAGGTAAATAATATGAATCATCATTATCTACATAGTCATCTTGTGTAATTCCGTAGTGATTTATTAATGTGTGTTCTGGCTCTTTAAAGCTTACATCTATAAAGTTTGCTATTTCTTCGTCAAATAGCATTTTTATATAATACATAGTTTTTTCGTGACTGTTTAGCTTATCCATTCCTGATGCATAATAGTATGTTGCTTTTATTGTAATTTTTTCTACTGGATTTTCAATTATATTATCTGCCATAAAGCTTAAATCTTCTAAAATTCTACTTGCATTTTTATATTGCTTGTCCATGATGTATAAAATTGCCAAGAAGTATTTTGCTCCCATGCCAATTTGTTCACATGGCAATATGCTTGTATCTTTTAAGCTTATTAGTAATGATAGCTTTTCGTACCCTATTTCATTTACTATTGTTTCCATTATTTTTATAACTTCTTGTAGATTGTTATTTGTTATGTTGTTTAAGTCTTTCATAAGTGCTTGCATTGTAACAAACAAATTAAAATGTGATGCTTTAGGATCAAAGGTTTCTTCGCTCATTCCTGGTATTACTATACTAAATGCTGGGAATCTAAGTACAGATACATCTCTTACAAGTATGTCATTGCCTTCACTTAGTATTGTGTTTACTAGGTTCTTTAATATTGTTTTATTATCTAAATTTGATACATCTGGCATTTCTGTAAATTTATATTCTGACTTTGGTCCTATTGCTTGATATGGAGCTGCTGCAAAATGAGTAAATATGTATTCTGTTATATTTCTATCTTCTGTTTTCTCTCCCTCGTAAAAGTCAAATATACATGTTTCTGCATATTCGTATATATCTCTACCTTGAGCTGCTTCTGTAAAACATCTTTCCATTGCTATTCCATAGTCTGGATGAGCACCTAATCTAAATCCAAATTTTCCTGTGTTTTTTTCTAATATATACAACCCTGCTACAGGATATTTTCCTCCAAAAGAGCAATCTACTAATCTAAAGTAGTATTCTGTATTTTTATTTAGTTTATCCACCATTTTCTTGACTTTAGGGAATTTTTCTATATACTCCATTGGTATTTCTGGTAAGGTAATTTTTTCTTTAACCATTTTTGTTCCGGCATGTCTTTCTAAAATTTCAGATAAGCCTTCTATCAATGCCTCTTCTTTAGAGTTTCCTGCACACATTCCGTTTGTATCATAAAGATAGCTAAATAATCTATCTGGTACATATTCTATATTTTTATTTTTTACGCTATAGTATGGCAAATATAAGTAATCTTCTCTTTCTACTAAAGCTGATTTTTCATTTAAAATTTCTTTTATATATTCTATTTTTTCTTCTTTAGTGCAGTTTTCTTTTCCATTTTCCTGTAAAATATATTGAAAAAAGCTATTATTTCCCTGCAATGCTTCTTCTACAGATAAATGCTTTTCATCTGGAGAATTTGAAAAAGGAATTTCTTTACTTGGTTTTTCCATTCTAAATCTAAATACTCCATTTTGAAATCTTTCAAAAAACTCTGCATATGCACTTGCCATAGCAAACTCTTTTGTCATACCTTTTCCATTTTGACCAATATCTGTTCCTTTAATTGCTACTCTTAAAGAATATGTGCCAACACTACTTTCATCCGACCACGTTTCAACTACTTCAATACCAATCTTTTTTAATAATTCTTTTAATCTTTTAACTGTCTCCTCTGGTGTTACTTCTTTATATCTTCTTTCCTGTAACTCACTCATCTTACTACCTCCCATTTTTTCCAAGTCATTGTTTCTCTTGGAATTTTCCAAAAATTATGCAAGCAATGGCTTTTCTACTTTTTTCGACAAAATTTTATCATTAATTTTACTCTTTTGTCGAAAAATTATATGAAAAGGCCTTTTTCTTATACGAAAATTTTTTATTTAAGTAGCAGAATGTATTTATAATTTTTTGTTGAAAGACTTAAGGTGGGGACCGACAAGTTTATAGTCTGTGAAAAAAAGGAATGCCCTATTTAAGCATTCCCTTTATTTCTTCTTTATCTTGTACTCCAACACTTCTGCCAACTTCTTTACCGCCTTTAAATACTATAAATGTTGGTATACTCATTACATCATATTGTATAGCTAAATCTCTTTCTTCATCTATGTTTATTTTTCCTACTTTTATATTTCCTTCCATTTCTTCTGCTATTTCATCAATAACTGGCGACATCATTCTACAAGGACCACACCAACTAGCCCAGAAGTCTATTAATACTGTCTTGTCTGAATTTGTTACCTCTTCTTCAAAATTATTTTTGTTTAATGTTATAACTGACATAAATTTTACCTCCTAAATTTATATTTTTATAATTTGCTTATTCATTTATTTTTATTTAAATAATGCCTTATTCTTCATTTATATTCAAGTCTTTAATTATATCAAGCGCTGCTATTGCACCTTCATATACAGCTTTATTTACTTGTAATAGTCCTCCAGTGCAATCTCCACAAGCATATAATCTTCTTACTGTTGTTTGCATATTTTCATTTGTAACTATGTTGTTGCCTTTTATAACTGCTCCTATTTTTCTTGCCAAATCCACACTAGAAGCTGTACCTATAGCAATAAATACTCCATCTACCTTTTTAGTATTATTATTCTCAAATTCTACTTCATTTATTACATTATTTCCTCTAAATTCTCTAATTGGTGTTTCATCAACCTCAAAATCTGATGTATCTCTATTTTCAATCATTTTTTTGCCATTTGTTAAAATTGTTACAGATTTAGCAACTAATTTTAAAGTTTCTGCTTCGTGTATCGCATAATTACCATTTCCCACTACTGCTACATCTTTATCTTTATAGAAAAAGCCATCACAAATAGCACAATAGCTAATTCCTTTTCCTTCAAATTCCTTTAGTCCCTTTACTTTAGGTGCAGTTCTATTTGTTCCTGTTGCAATTACCACATATTTTGCTTCATATTCACTGTTTACTGTTCTTACAACGAAATTTCTGTCCAAGGATATATTAGTTACCTCATCTTCTTCTATTGGAATTCCTAATTTTTTGGCTTGTTTTAACCCAATGCTATATAGTTCTTCTCCTGAGATAGGCTCCACACCATAATAATTTTCTATTTTTTTAGCTTTTTTTAATGCCGAATTTCCATCTGTTATTATACATACATTTTTTTGTGCTCTTTTTAGATATATACTTGCAGATATTCCTGCAGGCCCACTGCCTATTACTATGACATCATACATATTTATTCCTCCCTTTTTTCCACGCTTTCACATCAAGTCATATATATTTTTAAATTCATAACCTTTTTCTTGTAAATATTCAATTACATCCTCTAATGTTTCGTAAGTTACTTTTTTATCTGGTGCGTCATGCATTAGAATAACAACATTATCCCAACCATTCATTGTTTCTTTCAAATTGCATAATATTTCTTCCTTTGTATCTGCTCCTGCTGCATCATATGTAAGTGCACTCCAATCTAGGTATGCCACACCTTCCTCATTTAATTTTTTTCTTGCTTTCTCTTTTATTTCTTCATATGGACCTCCATATGCACCTCCGGGAAATCTAAATAAATAACTTGAGTATGTTACATCTTCTAGTGCGTCTCTTATAGCTGATTCTGCTTTATTGTATTCTTTTAAAACTGTATCTGCACTTTCATAAATCTTGCTATATTTATGTGAATATCCATGGTTGGCTATATAATGTCCTGCCTCATAAGCTTGCTTTACTATTTCTGGATGTGATTTAACATTACAACCTAGTACAAAAAAAGTTGCCTTTATATCATATTTATCTAATATTTCTAGTATTTTTGGTGTGACTGTTTCCGAAGGTCCATCATCAAAGGTTAAAAATACTCTTTTTCCTTCTTCTCCATTATATATATTCTTTATTTGATTGATAAATTCTTTCTCTGCATTTATTTCTTCTTCGCTTTTTTGCGTAACTACGTTTTCGGCTGTATTTTTTTGTTCTTCAGAAATGATATTTTCTGTTTGTTCTTCAGTAATTACGTTACTATTTGATGCAAGCTTAGTTGTTTTTTCGTTATATAGAATGTATCCAACGCAACATATTGCTAGAATTATTGAAATTATTATGATTGCATAAACAATTTTTAAATCTCTTTTTTTCCTCATTCCTATTATATCTATGTGATACATTTTATCATGCTCCTAGTTTTTATGCTAATGTTTTTTCCTTTCATATTTTACCAAATTTTTTTATTAGTAGCAATAGTTTTTTATTTTTCTTTTTATCATTAGCGAGTACGACACCAAGGAACAAAAAATTTGATAAATATACATATTACCTCAGGTTTTATCATATTATTTTGTAAAAACTATTATCTAGTAGAAAAGCATAATTTAGGACCAATTCACAAATTGTATGCTTGTAAATTGGCCCTAAAAATCTACGCCTCATCTTTAGATGCATTTATTTTAAATAATTTGAATATTTCTACTATTACAAGTGGTGCCAATACCAATCCTATTATTTCAAGTACATTGTTCATTGGTAAAACTGGTATACTAAATATGTGTCTTAATGCTGGTATAAATAGTATTATTAACATAAGCATAGCTGAAATTGTAATTGCACCAAGTAACACTTTGTTGTTAAATGGATGGGTTTTTAAGATTGATTTTCTGTTATTTCTAATGTTAAATACGTGTACAAGTTCTGAAAATGCTAAAGTTACAAATGCCATTGTTTGACCAATTTCTACTTTAACTTCTTGCTTCTCCACTATTTCTGCTCCGTTTGCTAGAGCTTCTTCTAGGTTTTCTACTTCGTCTACACTATATATCGCATTATCTATTCTAACCATCTCTGGAAGCTGGTCATCAGGTGTTGCAAGTCCTATTATAAAAGCTGCTAATGTAAGAAGACCTATCATAAAGCCTTGGTATACCACTCTCCAAGTCATTCCTTTTGTAAAAATTCCTTTTTGTTTTTTTGGCTTTCTATTCATCACATCGTCTTCTGCTGGGTCTACTGCTAGTGCTAAAGCAGGAAGCGAGTCTGTAACTAAGTTTATCCATAATATATGAATTGGAAGTAATACTTCAATTAAATTTACATCTATACCAAATGTACTGCTAATCCAAGGTGTAATTAGTATTGCTATAAATAGTGCTACTATTTCGCCAACATTGCTTGAAAGCAAAAATTGAATTGCTTTTAGAATATTGTCATATATACGTCTACCTTCTTCTACCGAAGATACTATTGTTGCAAAGTTATCGTCTGTTAGTATTACATCTGCTGCTTCTTTAGATACATCTGTACCAACTATTCCCATTGCGCAACCAATGTCTGCTGTTTTTAGTGCAGGCGCATCATTTACACCATCACCTGTCATAGCAACAATTTCGCCGTTTGCTTGCCAAGCTTTTACTATACGTACTTTATGTTCTGGTGACACTCTTGCATATACTGAATATTGTCTAATATTTTTAGTTAAATCTTCATCAGACATTTCTTCGAGTTCTGCTCCAGTTATTGCCTCGTTTTCATTTTCTAATATTCCAAGTGCTTTTGCTATTGCCACTGCAGTAATTTTATGGTCTCCTGTTATCATTACAGTTTTTATTCCTGCAGTTTTACATTTTTCAACAGCTAATTTAACTTCTTCCCTTGGTGGGTCTATCATACCAACCATACCAACAAATATTAGGTTATTTTCTATTGTTTTCATTTCTTCATCTGTTGGCTCGTGGTCAAGTTCTTTATATGCCATTGCTAAAACTCTTAGTGCATCTTTTGCCATCTCTATGTTGTATTTTTCTATTGTATCTTTGTATTCACTTAAATTGTCCTTTATTTCTTCATTTATTTCATATTTTGTACATTTAGCTAATAGTTCATCAATCCCGCCCTTTGTATATGCTATATATTTATCTCCTACTTTATTTACTGTGGTCATTAGCTTTCTGTCAGAATCAAATGGATATTCTTTTACTCTTTGTAACTTTAAAGTATTTTCAACATCAAATTTAATCTTAAATCCTAAATCTATTAATGCTGTTTCTGTAGGGTCACCTGTTAAATTGTTGTTTTCTCCTATTTTAGTATCATTACATAGAGTGCTTGTATACATTAGTTTTTCTAAACTATTATTTATTGTAGTAATATCTTCTACATTGCTTAATCTTCCATCTGCAAATACTTTTTGCACAGTCATTTTGTTTTGTGTTAAAGTTCCTGTTTTATCAGAACATATAACTGTAGCACTTCCTAACGTTTCTACAGCTGGAAGTTTTTTTACAATAGCATTTTTCTTTACCATTCTTTGAACACCTATAGCTAAAACTATAGTAGACACAGCTGCTAGTCCCTCTGGAATTGCTGCAACTGCTAAGCTTACTGCTGTCATAAACATATCTATTATATCTTTTCCATAAGCAATACCTATAATAAATATTACTACACATATTGCCAATGCTGCTATACCAAGCGTTTTTCCAAGTTTGTTTAATTTAATTTGAAGTGGTGTTGCAGTTCCTTCTGTATCGTTTATAATAGTTGCAATTTTACCAACTTCTGTATTCATACCAGTTTCTACTACTATACCTTTTCCTCTTCCATACGTAATTAGCGAAGATGAGAAAAGCATATTGGTTCTATCTCCAATTCCAACCTTTTCGTCTGCTATAACCTCTGCATTTTTATCTACTGGTACAGATTCTCCTGTAAGCGAAGATTCTTGTGATTTTAAATTTACTCCTTCTATAATTCTTAAATCTGCTGGCACATAGTCGCCTGTATCTAGTACAACTATGTCTCCTGGTACTAATTCTCGTGAAGCCACAACTTCTACTTTTCCATTACGTACAACCTTTGCTACGTGTGAACTTAGTTTTTGAAGTGCTTCCAAAGATTTTTCTGCTTTGCTTTCTTGTACCACACCTATTATTGCATTTACAATTACAACAATAAGGATAATAATAGAGTCTGTTATTCCTTCTCCTTCCATATATCCAACTATTCCAGATACTATTGCTGCAATAATTAGTACAATAATCATAAAGTCTTTAAACTGTTCTAAAAACTTTACGAATAGGCTTTTTTTCTTTTTTGCTTTTAATTCATTAAAGCCATATTCCTTTCTTTTTTCTTCTACTTCTGCTGGTGTAAGTCCATTTGCTAAATTAGTTTGCAATTCTTTTTCAACTTCATTTACTTCTTTGTTAAACCAATTTTTTTCCAAGTTTCTCTCTCCTCTTAATTAAATTTTAAGTAAAATATACATTTTACTACTTGTTTTTAGCCTTAACTTTGCATATTTGCTTTTTATATTTTTTACAATGTTGGGTTTATTATACAGTTTATTTACAAAAAACAAAAGACTTTTTTAAATTTATATTTTAAGCACTTATTTTAAAATGCCAATTATAAATCTAAAAAAGTCTTGCTTACCTATTTTTTAGGCTATTAGCCATTTTTTGTGTTGTTGACTAATAATTTATCAAGCTACTCCCTTTTTTATTGAGTATGTTATATTATATAAATGTTATTTTGTCAATATATATTTTGCATTAAGCTAGTAATTTTTTTACTGCCTCATTTATAGTTCTTCCATCTGATGCAGCACCTATTTTCTCTTTTGCAGCTTTCATTACTTTGCCCATATCTTTCATTGATGTTGCACCTTCTTCCTCAATTACTTCTTTTACTATTTTTTCAACTTCTTCCATAGATAATTGCTTTGGTAAATATTCTGCTAAGATGTTAATTTCTTCCTTTAATTCATTTATCAAGTCTTCTCTACCACTCTTTTCATAATCTACTAAAGAATCTTTTCTTTTTTTAGATTCCTTTGCAATTATATCTATTATTTGGTTGTCGTCTAATGTAATTCCATTGTCCTTTTCTACTTGCAAAATTGCTGCTCTTACCATTTGTATAACATTTTTTCTTACTACATTTTTATCTTTCATACAGTTTTTTAAATCTTCTAATAATTTTTCTTTTAACATAAATCTCTCTCCCATACATTTTATTTCTATACATCTTTGGTATTTATATTATATGTAACTCTAAATCATCTGTCAATACTAATTATCTTCTTTTTGTTCCTTTTATATCTATTGACTTTCACATATTATCAATTTTACTTAAAAAAAATTGATAAAGATTTATAAATAGAAAAAAGGACACGCTGGTAATTATTCCATGCGTGTCCTTTTTTCTAGGGAATGCAGGTGTTAGTCAACAGGAATTTCATTTGGAATATTAAACATAACTATATTTCCATCTTCTGTATTTACTCTTGTAGCTAGTTTTTTTGGTTTCTTTCTCGATACTGCTTTTTTTCCTCTTCCTCCACTAGTTTGGTTTCTCCAGTTAATTTTCTGTAGTCTTCTAAATTCTTTCGGACCAACTTTTTCAAATATTATTTTTTTCAATTGGTCTTCTGTAACTCCATATTTTGGAGCCAGCTCCCAAAATGTTTTTCCTCCATCTATGATAGAAGAAAAAATTGTCTGTGCACTCAGTCTCCGAGCTTCTTGCGTATATAACGTCCTGCTTTCCATATTTATTCAAATCCTCCTTTTTAGGAAAGTCCATAATATTATACATCTTTTTATAAATATTTTCAACATAGCTTTTACATATTTACGCTTCCAAAATAACAATATGTATTATTATGAATAGTAACCATATTATCTTCACTAAATTCTTCAAATAATTTCTTAAATTCTGAAACATATTCATTATACTTCTCATCAGATTCTTTAAGCGAATATGACATTGATAATTGATTTCCTATAAACTTCTCATAATTTTGTAAGTAGTTATTTTCATAAATTTTTAATTTATATTTGTTTTCTCCAAAAAATTGTATTATATCTTCATCTCGCTGTTTTTCTTCTGATGCATTAAATGTAAGTTTTGTATATTTCTTTTGGATATCAATTATTTTTCCTTCTAGCTCTTTTTTATAATCTAAGAAATTCCACATTATAGCTATAGTACCATTTTCTTTTAAAATTCTTTTGCATTCGTTTTTAAACAATTCTTTGTCAAACCAATGAAAAGCTTGTGCTACAGTAATAACATCAATACTATTATTTTCAATTTTAGTATTTTCTGCCGATTCTTCATTAAATTTTATTAAATTACCATACTCTCTTAAATTTTCTTTTGCAATGTTAATCATATCGTGATTAGGTTCTACAGCAATTACTTTAATTCCTCTTTTTAAAAACAATTCTGTTAGTTTACCCGTTCCTGCTCCAATATCTGCAATAATCATATTTTTGTTTAATTGATTGCTTGCAATAATATCATCAATACATTGAATAGGATAACTACTTCTATACTTATTATATATTTTTGCTTTTCCGGTAAACTTATCAACATTATTATCCATAAAAATAACCTCCTCATTATTTTAGGTTAGATTTAATAGTTATTAACATTGGAGCGGGTAGCGAGAATCGAACTCGCGCTATCAGGTCGGAAGCATGACATTCTACCACTAAATTATACCCGCAACTGCCTACTGATATAGTATAGCATTAAAAAAATCTTTTGTCTACTATTAAATTTGTTAAGATATCCTTACAGTTGGACTAAAAAAATTGCAAGAGAACTATCAAATTTTTAACTATTTATATATTTTATAAAAGTCTTACTAGCAAATGTTAAAGAAATTGATTTGTTAGTTGCCAAATATACATTTATATTTGGTATTTTTTTATTTAATTTTAATTCTTCCAATTCTTTAAAATTTCTTTTTGCTAAGTCTATTATAACAAAGCCTATACCTAACCCAATATTAGTAAATTCAGTTATCAGGTCTTGGCTTACTACTTCCATTTTAGGTAGTAGTTTTACATTATTATTAAGAGCAATATAATCTAAAAGTTTTCTGCTATTTGATTCTTCTTTTTGTAATATAAGAGGATAATTATTTAAGTCATTAAAAGATGTTACTTCGTCTTTATAAAACAATGGATTATAGACAAACCCTTGTCGTAACTCTTTTATTTTTTGCAAATCTAAATTAGTTTCTTTTATGTTGCTTTCATTAAATATAACAAAGTCTAACTTTCCAAGTTTTAAATCATTTATTAGATTACTAGTCAAATCATTAGTAATATCAATATTTATGTTTGGATAATCAGAGTGAAATTTTTTTAAAGCATCAAGTAAAACTAATTTCGTTAGAGTAGTTGAACAACCTATTTTTATTTCTCCTTTATTTAAATCTTTAAAAGATGTAAATTCATTTTCAGCATTGTTTATTAGTTCTAGTGCCCCTTTAACATATTCATAAAACATTTTTCCCTCTTCTGTAAGTTCCATCCCTTTATTACTTCTTAGGAATAATGTTCCACCTAATTGCTCTTCCAGTTTTTTTATTGATTGCGATATTGCCGGTTGTGATATGTGTAATTCTTCACTTGCTTTAGTCATATGCTTATGCTTTGCAACAACAAAAAAAGCTCTATATAATTCTAAATCTATATTCATTATAATTTCTCCTTATCGACATTATAACATAAATATATTTTACTTATCAACAATTTATAATTATAATTTTTATAGAAAGAAGGGATATTATGTTAAAAAATAAAAATATAGTTATAGGAATTACAGGTGGTATAGCTTGTTATAAAGTATGCGAAATAATTTCTCATTTAGTTAGAGATGGTGCAAATGTAGATGTTATTATGACTAAAAACGCTACCGAATTTATTACGCCTTTAACAATAGAAACATTGTCTAAAAACAAGGTAGTAATAGATATGTTTGAAAAAAAGAAACATATAGAAGTTGAGCATATAAGTCTTGCTAGAAAGGCTGACTTAATATTAGTAGTACCTGCGACTGCAAATATAATCGGTAAAGTAGCTAATGGAATTGCAGATGATATGCTATCTACAACAATTATGGCTACTACTTCAAAAGTTATATTTGCTCCTGCTATGAATAATGAAATGTATAACAATAAAATTGTCCAAAATAATATTAGCAAATTAAAAGATTACGGATATGAATTTGTAAATCCTATAGAGGGTAATTTGGCATGTGGTTATAAAGCAATTGGAAAACTTGCAAAAAAAGAAACAATAATTGGTTTTGTAAAAAAAGTTTTGGATGGAGGTAAAAAAAATGAAATATAAAGTAGTTGTTACTGCTGGTGGAACGAGTGAAAAAATAGATAATGTAAGAAAGATAACAAATAGTAGCTCTGGCAAATTAGGATATACAATAACTAATAAGCTAATTCAATTGCATGAAGAACAAATAGAGAAAATTTATTATATTTGTTCAAAAACGGCCTTTAAACCAACTCACCCCAAAATTGAAATTATAGAAATTACAGATACTAATGATTTAGAGATAACAGTTAGAACTTTATTAACAAGTAATGATATTCATTATTTTATACACTCTATGGCTGTATCAGACTATACTGTTGATTATGTTACAACTGCAGAAAGTTTAGCCTTAAACATAAATAACAATCCAAGTGAAAGTGTTATTGATTTAATTTGTTGTCATACCAGTAATTTAACTGATAGTAAAATTTCATCCAACCTTGATAATTTAATTATTAAATTAAAGAAGACACCTAAAGTAATATCAATAATAAAAGATATTAGCCCCCAAGTCTATTTAGTAGGATTTAAACTACTTGATAATGTTAGCGAAGAAAATTTAATTGATACTGCTATTAAATTGAAAGATAAAAATAATTGTAATTTAGTAGTGGCTAATGATTTAGAAAATATCAGAAAAGGTAACCATAAAGCATTTATTATTAAACCATCTAATGATTACATTATTGCATCTGGTAAAGAAAACATTGCAGAAAAACTTATAGGAGAAATGTTTAAAAATGATTAGTTATAAAAAAATTTATGTTTCGAGTATTGATAATAAAATTATTGATGAAGTATATAAACGTTTATTACAAAATGAATGGAATTTTGTTATTTTAGATGTAAATGATGTATTACATGTTTTAACTAAAGAAAAAAGTCTTTTTAATATAAACAATGAACAACAATTTATAAATTCCTGTGAACAAGATATATATTATAAAACAATCATAGAAAATAAAAATATAAGTATTAATAAAAACGATTTAAATATTTATATTGTTTATATGCAAAAATATAAAGATATAATGCAAAAGAACATTTATGGTGATAAATATATTTTTGGAAGTGTCGCAGTAAAAACCGATAAAGGATTTATTACTACTATTAGGGGAAAAGAAAATTTAAATGAATATACAATTGTAACTAATGTAAATCACAAAAATCATACTTTAAATGTTATAAATGTAAAAGCAACCTTAAATGCTCCGTTATTGGATTATTTATTTAAAAATGAAAAAGTAAAAGTAATTGTTCATATAAATCATGAGTATGATGACAAATTACCATATTATGATTATGCTTTTCCTGGTACTGTAAAGGATTCTATTAGAGATAACAAAACTTCATTTAATGTTAAATATCACGGTATAATATATTTATTTGATAAAAATGGAAATTTAATTTAAGGAGGAAATAAAAGTGAAATATCCAAAATACTATATTTATGAAGAATTATATAAACGATACTTTTTAAAAGGAATTAATTATTTTATTAAAGAAGCAAATTTGACTTCTAAAGATAAAATATTAGATATATGTGGAGGTAATGGAAGACTATCAAAAGAATTAATAAAATTTAGTAATAATGTTAGTTATTTAGATAAAGAAAAAGATATGATACCATTAGATTTAGAACAATTAGGTATTAAAGTGTACAATGATTCGATAGAAAATTTTGCAAATAATTCAACTGAAAAGTATACTAAAGTCTTTTGTGAACAAGCAATTAATTATTGGTTATTAAATATTGACATTAAAAAGTTTAGTAGTTTATTTGAAAAAGATGGATTATTTATTTTTAATACGTTTTCAAATAAACCTTCAAGTAAACCGATGATAAAAAAATATATTCTAGGTGATAAAAGTTATTTAGAGATATCTTATTTGGTTGAAAATAAAGTTCAGCATATACAAATTTGTGAAGGATATGAACCTCACTCTACTGTTTTTGATTGGATATCAAAGGAACAATATAAAAAACTACTTTCACCATATTTTGATATAGAAATAAAAAATGAAAGTAAAAGTTCACTTTATATATGCAGAAGGAGGTAGTTATGAAAAATAAATCTCTTGGATTGTATAATTTAATTGATTCTGAAGGGATAAATAAAAGTATAAATAATGTATTATCAAGTGGGATTAATTTTAATACATACACTTCCCCAAAAGGATTAAAAGAACTACGTATTCAAATTAGTAATTTTTTATTTAATATTTGGAATTATAATGTAGATTATAAAAACATGCTAATTACTACTGGTTCACAACAGTCAATTAATCTTATAGCTTACTCATTGTTAAATGAAGGTGATACTGTTTTAATAGAACAGCCTACATATTTTGGTGCTATAAAGACTTTTAAAAATAGAAAAGTAAATCTAATTGGAATAGACTTAACCAAAGACGGAATTGATTTAAACGTATTAGAAAATAACATAATTAAATATTGTCCAAAACTTATTTATGTAACACCAACTTTTAATAATCCAACAGGTTATTCTTGGAGTAATGCTTATAGAAGAAAATTTTTAAAAATCATTAATAAATATAATGTTTTAGTATTAGAAGATGATCCATATAGTTTAATTAACTATACAGATGTAGAATATAAGAGTTTATACGAATTAAATGGTGGTAAAAATGTCATATATTTAGGAACTTTTTCTAAATATATTAGTCCATCAATCAATGTAGGATATATTTTATCCGACAAAATTTTATTAGAAACTATATATTCTTTTAAAGAAAGTTTTGATTTAGGTACTTCCCTATTTAATCAATTAGTTATTTTAGATTATCTTAGAAACAATAATATTAAAAGTATAATGGATAACAGGTTAATACTTTATAAAAAACTTTTAGATGAAGCACTAAGAAGTATAAATAATAATTATGCGAAGTCTATTTTATATTATTCTAATATTAAAGGTGGGTTGTTTATTTTTCTAAGGTTCAAAAACGAAATAGATAATAATGTTTTTGAAAATGGTAGTCATTATTATGTTGATAAAAAGTATAATAATGAAACTAGAATAAATATATGTAGTTTGTTAAATATTAATTAACGCTTATCTTAAATAGCTTTATATAAAAACAACTTACAAACTTTATAGCTTGTAAGTTGTTTTGAATTGGAGCGGTTGTCGTAGTTATCTACAACTTTTTTCTCCATAGCGATTGATACAGTAATCAATCAATTTATAAAAGTATATCATATTTTTGATAAATTGCAATAAGTTTATAGATAATTTAGACTAAAAATCATGGAGAATGCCTTAAATTCGACATTCTCCATGATTTGTTACCAACGAAGAGATTTCTTATATTCTTCTTCGCGTTCTTCTGGCGACTTAGCTAGCCACCATTCCTGGTAGTCATTTTTTACAGCCTCTAAAAGCTTTTCAGAATGAGGTTGCAGAAAAGCCATCCAGTCTCCATACGATTTAATATCAATGCACCACCAGAAGTTACTGCGGCGCCCATCGTATGATGTGTCTTCTTTTTTTGCTTTTGGTACTTTTTCGAGTTCAGAGTACTCTTTGAGATGATATGGTTTATCAATATACTGGCGAATAGACTGTATCACTTCTGTCGAGCAACTCTTCTTGCAGAATACCATCAGTTCGTCATTTTCAGGAGTATAAATTCCTGTATTAAAGACTTCATACTCAGAGAAATGATACATTAAACGCCGAAATGCTTTTGGAATTGCACCCCACTCAAATTCTGAAGATCCCATATAGTGGAGTGATACAATTCCATCTTTGCCTGTAAGGAATTTGCCTGTTTCTCTAAAAGTTCCTCGCTGAATAAGCCAAAAGTTTGCCATAATAAGACACTCCTTTCAAAATTTTGATAATCTTATTATAGCACGTTTTTATGTTAATAGCAAGCTTTTCCTATTTCTTTGTCGTAAACAATTTTGTTTATATTTAATTATGCTTAAATTTTAATTCTATTAAACAGATATACTGTTATTTTATTTCTTTCATCTATTTTCATTTCCATTATTTTTGCCATTGTAAACATTACAATCTTATATTTTGCAAAATTTACTAAAGTAGTTTTATATTCTTCATCAATTTCTTTTAACATAGTATCAAATTTTTCATATATTTCTGTTTTATTATATAAAATATTAGCCCAATTACTTGTAGTCAAACATATTCCTAATCTTAATTTATCTTTTGTGTCCATATCCTTGATTATATTTATTACATCTTCAACTTTGTTTTCGTCCATAACATTTAACTCCTTATTTTAATTCATAATTATTTTTCTTTTTACTCTTATTTTCTAGTTCTTCTTTTGGTCTTACTTTTCTAGCAATATTATTTGCAATTTCATTTTCATCATCAGTAAATATACCATTTTTGTATAAGTCATCACTTACTATTTTATAGTTATTATCTTTGTCATAGCAAATTCTTTTATGAAAATGTTCCATAATTCTATACCAGAAGTCTTTAAATTTCTGTAATTCCTGTTTTATTTTTTCTTTTTCAGCTTGTAATTTGCTAACAATCTTTTCCTTTGCAAACAAATCTTTTTTCAATCTATCAATTTCATCAGTTTTTAACTCTAATTGATATTTTAGTGAAGAATTTTCTTGTGCTATTTCAAAAGCACTATGTTCAAAATCTTTAATAGCCATATTTAAGTCATTTACACTTCTAACTGTTTTAGTAATATCTTTTACATCTT
>CALXPW010000016.1 GCA_944390365.1 uncultured Clostridia bacterium
CCAACTCATTACGGAAGTATAGTGGGAGAGAAGAGCGATGGAGTTAGCTTTTCTAAATTAGTAAGTCCTGAGATAGAAGTAGAGGTTTTGATTAAGTAGACGAGAAAAATAATAATAAAATATTACAAGTATAAAAAAATATGTTATAATTGAAATATATATTATGAAGAAGGAAGTGGAGGAATAATGAGAAAAATACCAAACAAAGTTAATAATATCATAAATGAATTTATAGCAGAAGTAAATAAGGCTTTAGGAAATAGAGTAAAGAAAATTATACTTTATGGTTCGTATGCAAGAGGGGACTTTAATAAAAGTTCAGATGTAGATATTATGATTTTAACAGACCTAACAGATGAAGAAATTGTTAAATATAGAAGTATAATATGTGGTTTGGCTTATGATATAGAATATGATAATAACTTTGACATTACATTATCTCCACTAGTAAAAAATATAGACAAGTTTAATTACTGGTTGGAAGCATTACCTTTTTATATGAATGTTCAAAAAGAAGGAGTGGTACTAAGTGAGTCCTAAAATTTCAATAGATTTATGTAAACATAGATTAGAACAGGCAAAAGAAAATATAGAAGAAGCAGAATTACTATATAGTGCGAAAAAATTTAAAGGAGCAAATAATAGAGCATATTATTCTATATTTCATAGCATAAAGGCAGTATTATCATTAGAGCCAATAGATTTTAAAAGGCATAAAGATGTAATTGCGTACTTCAATAAAAATTATGTTCATACGGAAATTTTTCCAAAAAAGATTGGACATATGATAGCAGAAGCTAATAGTATAAGAGAAGATAGTGATTATGATGATGAATTTATTGTAAATCCAGAAGTCACAATAGCACAAATAAATACAGCGAAAGAACTTTTAAAATGTGTAGAGGAATATATAAATAAAACAATTGGTAATAAGTAAAAAATAAGGTAGGAGAAAATAATCATCTCCTACTTTTCATTTTCTGGCATAACTAAAGTAAATGTAGTCTTATTGTCCTTACTTTTGGCACTAATACTGCCACCATGTGAAGTTATAATCTCCTTGGCTATTGCAAGTCCAAGACCAGCGCCACCTTTTTGAGTATTTCTAGCATCATCGAGCCTATAAAATTTTTCAAAAATAGAATTTAGCTTATCTTCTGGTATGGTGTAGCCATCATTAGTAATTGAAATTATCACCTGACCATTAGTATGCTCTACAGAAATATTGATTGTAGTATTTTCAAAACTATAAGAAATAGCATTTTTAATTACATTATTTAATGCTCTAGATAACTTATCTGGGTCTGCATAAATTACAATTTTATCATCGCAATTTATTTCTATATTTTTCTCTTGCTCATTTGTAATAGGGTAAAACTCATCAACTATTTGCTCTAACATAAATTTTACATTAAGATTTTTCTTCATAAGTACGATTTTGGTATCATTAAATCTAGCAATTTCAAAAAATTCATTCATTAGGTCTTCAAGCCTATAAGCCTTATCAAGAGTAATGCTGGTATATTTTACTCTTTGCTCTAAAGGTAAATCAGGTGATTCCTTTAACAATTCTAAATAACCAATTACAGATGTAAGAGGTGTTTTTAAATCATGTGCTAAATAAACTATTAAATCGTTTTTCCTCTGGTCACTTTCACGTGCAAGCCTCTCATTTTTTTCGGACTCGTGTTTCAATTTATTTATCTCTGTCTCAAACTCTCTTAATTCTGGCGAAAGCTCAATATAGTCTATGTTTTTATCTAATAGTTGATTAGATGCATTTTGCAATTCAGTTATGTATGAAAACACTTTTTTTAATTGCTTATATATTAGTACAATCATACAAATAACCCACGTAATAATCACAAATACAGACATATATAGCATCCTAAAATACAGATAACCTTCAGAAGGTATCAAAGTATAAAGTACTATTCTAACAATAAAGCCAAATAAATAACCTAAAACAATAACTATAGCAGTGCAAATAATACATTTTAGTATAAATTTGCGAAACGTACTTTTTAACAAAGTGTATTTTTTCATTTCTATCTTACTCCTTTTTCAAGGCACAAATCTGGTTTATTTAATAATCCAGAAAAACCTTTCTATACTATTCAATTTCGTAGCCAACACCCCAGACAGTTTTTATGAATTTTGGATGTTTAGGCTTTTCGTGTAACTTCTGTCTAATTCTTTTTATATGCACCATAACTGTATTATTGTAATCCCAATATTTTTCTTTCCATACGGCAGAAAACAACTCCTCACTACTTACAACTTTACCTCTATTTTCGCATAAATACCACAAGATAGAAAACTCTGTAGGAGTTAAGTCAATTTCTTCGTTGTATAAAAAACACTTGTGATTTTTCTTGTTTATAGTTAAACCTAAAATTTCTATAATATCTTTACTCTCATTCTCATTATTGTAATTATGATATCTTCGTAAGCCGGATTTAACTCTTGCTACTAACTCCAATGGGTTGAATGGCTTTGTTATATAATCGTCTGCACCAATAGATAGACCTTGGATTTTGGAAATATCATCAACCTTAGCAGTAAGCATTATAATAGGATAATTATATTTCTCTCTAATAATTTTACAAATTGAAAAACCATCTATTTCAGGAAGCATAACATCTAATATTGCCATATCCAAAGGAGTTTCTTCAATACATTTTAGTGCATCTTTTGCATTATAAAATTTATATACATTATAATTTTCATTTTTTAAATATACTTCAACTAAATCTGCAATTTCTTTTTCGTCATCTAAAACCAGAATATTATAACTCATTTTAACCCCTCCACTTAGATTATACCATACAATACCCAAAAATTATTGCATAACAAGAAATCGTAAGAAAATCGTAAGAATTTGTTAGTAATTTTTAAGAAAACGTTAATTAAAAAGTAAAAAAGAAAAAATGGTTTGTTTGTATAATGAAAAACAAGAAAGTGAGGGAGATAAATGAATAAGAAGAAAATTGCAATTATTTTTGGTGGAGCAAGCCCTGAATATGGAGTGTCGCTGGAATCTGCTTATAGCATTATAAAAAATATGGATGAGGACAAATACGAGAAAATTTTAATTGGAATTACAAAAGAGGGTGACTGGTATAAATACGAGGGAGATATTGAAAATATAAAAGCCGACGAATGGAGAGAGAAAGGAAAGTGTACAAAGGTTGTGCTTTCAAATAACAGAAGTGACAGAGGAATTATAGAAATACTTGAAGATAAAACAAATCTAATAAAATTAGATGCTATTTTTCCTGTATTGCATGGAAAAAATGGCGAAGATGGTACAGTTCAAGGTCTAATAGAACTTGCAGAAATACCACTAATAGGTTGTGGATTGCTTCCTTCAAGTTTGTGTATGGATAAGTATATATCTCACAAACTGGTAGAAGCCTATGGAATAAAAGTGGCAAAAAGTATTGTGATAGATATGCAAACAAGTAAAAAAGAAATAGAAAATATGTTGAAAACCCTTAAATATCCATTATTTATAAAACCAATGAGAGCTGGCTCATCATTTGGAATTACAAAAGTGTATGAAGAGTCAAACATTGAAAAAGCCATAAATGAAGCCTTTAAATATGACTCTGAAATTATTATAGAGGAAAATGTTGATGGAATTGAAGTAGGATGTGCTGTACTAGGCAACGAATACTTAGAAACTGGAGAAATAGACGAAATAGAACTTTCGGATGGATTCTTCGATTTTGAAGAAAAGTATACACTAAAAACTTCTAAAATATACTGTCCTGCTCGAATAGACAAATCTATGTCAGACAATATAAAACAAACTGCTAAGAAAATATACAAAATCTTAAAGTGTAAAGATTTTGCAAGAGTAGATATGTTTTTGAGCAAGGATAATGAAATATATTTTAACGAAATAAATACAATACCAGGATTTACGTCACATAGTAGGTATCCTAATATGATGAAACAAAAAGGTGTGGAGTTTAAAGAATTAGTAGATAGGATAATTAGTTTGGAGTTAAAAACGAATTAACCATTCGAATGTCTGATTGTATGAGTAATGAAAGGAAAAGAGGAATATGAAAAAAATATTATTGAAAAAAGAATATGTCTATTTAGGAAATTTGATTTTGGTAAATAGGAAGCACCCATTACAGGAAAAAATTAAAAGTTATAATTTGCAACCTTTTAATGAGCTTTATACTAAAATCTTACTAGATTATAATGCAAACTTAGAATTGCATAAAGTTTTAAACGAAATAAATAGTAAAAATAACATTGTGCCGGTAAGTGGATATAGGAGTTTAGATGAGCAAGAAGAATTATATAGAAATTCCATAAAAGAAAATGGAGAAGAATTTACTAAAAAATATGTAGCATACCCTAATTGCAGTGAACATCAAACAGGACTAGCGATAGACTTAGGATTGGCACAAGAGAATATAGATTATATAAGACCAAGTTTTCCATATACTGGAATTTGTGAAGCTTTTAGAAAAAAGTCGGTAGAGAGTGGCTTTATAGAAAGATACAAAAAAGAAAAGGAGAACATAACTCATATATCAAGTGAAGAATGGCATTTTAGATATGTAGGGTATCCACATTCTAAAATAATGTCGGAAATGAACTTCTGCCTAGAAGAATATATAGATTACTTGAGAAAATTCAAGTTGGGACAAAATACGTTATCATTTAAAGAATACGAAATAAATTTTGTGAAAATGAACGAAGATATAAAAGAAATCAGCATAGAGGACAATGAAGTACTAACAATATCTGGAAATAATGTTGATGGAGTTATTATTACAAAAATATCTAATTTAAGTCAAAGAAAGGGAAAATAGAAATGTTAAACAAAGATAGAGCATGGATTGAAGTTAATCTTGATAATTTAGAACATAATATAAATGAAATAAAAAAAGTAATGCAGGCAGGTTCAGAAATTATGGCAGTTGTAAAAGCAAATGCGTATGGGCACGGCTCGGTAATAATTGCAAAAAAGCTAAATGAAATGGGAATATATAATTTTGCAGTTGCAACTTTAAGCGAGGGGATAGAACTAAGAGAAAACAACATAAAAGGAGATATTTTAATATTGGGCTATACCAATTTTGAAAACATAGAGTATGTAGCTAAATATAATTTGATTCAAACAATTGTAGACTATAAATATGCGTCAAGAATAAATACAATGGGGCACAAGATAAGGGTACATATTGCCATAAATACGGGAATGAATAGAATTGGAGAAGACTTTAGTAACATAGATAAGATTATAGAAATGTATAAGATGAAAAACTTATATGTGGAGGGGATTTTTACTCATTTATCTGTGGCAGACAGTAATTTAGATGACGATATCTTATTTACAAAAGGACAAATTCAAAAGTTTTATTATGTAATAAATCAGATTGAAGAAGTGGGCATAGACGCAGGGAAAAAGCATATACAAAGTAGTTATGGACTACTTAACTATCCTGAGATAAAATGTGATTATGTGCGTACAGGGATTATTATGTATGGAGTTTATAGCAGTAAAAAAGATTATATAAAAACTAAATTAGATTTAAAACCTGTACTATCGTTAAAAGTACGAATAACAACTATTAGGGAGATAAAAGAAGGGGCAAGTATTAGTTATGGTAGAACATTTAGAAGTAATAGCAAGATGAAAATTGCAAGTGTATCGATAGGTTATGCAGATGGCTATCCACGAAATTTGTCGAATAAAAATGCAGAAGTATTTGTAAATGGGCAAAAAGCGAGAATTATCGGTAGAATTTGTATGGACCAACTAATAATTGATATTTCGAATGTAGAGAAAGTAGAAATAGGAGATATAGTTGAGTTAATTGGAGAAGAGGAAGAAATATCTGCCGAAAACGTAGCAGAAAAATCAGAAACAATCACAAACGAACTATTAAGTAGGTTAGGAGCTAGAATAAAGAGATGCTAACGCACAATTATCTTATTAAAAAATCTTTAGATTTTTTAACAAGGTTAGGCTACCTTAGACTGTCCGAGCGAAGCGAGTGACATAATATTTCGCCGTTACTCCAGAGAACTACATAGCGAAATGCCTTTCTTACAAAAATGTAATCTATAGTAATTTTAAAAGATGGCAAGAAAAAATAGAATGCTCTATAATATAGTTTAAGAAATGAGGTGGTAAAATGAAGAAATTTCTTAAAATACTAATGATTCTATTATTGATAGGACTAAGCATAGCACTACTAATCATAGGTAATGGATATACTATGTATAAAGAAGCAATAGAAAACGAGCCACTTGAAGAAAAAGTTGCAGAAATACGAAGTAAAGAAAGCTACACAGAATTTTCTGAATTACCACAAATGTATGTAAATGCAGTAATAAGTGTAGAAGATAAAAGATTTTTTAAGCACGGTGGAATAGACATAATAGCAATAGGTAGAGCAGCTATAAACGATATAAAAGCTATGTCTTATGTAGAAGGTGGAAGTACAATAACACAGCAATTAGCAAAAAACATGTACTTTACCCAAGAAAAAATAATGGAAAGAAAAATTGCCGAAGTATTTATGGCTTGGGAGATTGAAGCAAACTACTCAAAAGAAGATATATTTGAACTATATGTAAATAGCATCTATTATGGAGATGGTTATTATACAGTAAAAGAAGCATGTGAAGGTTACTTTAATAAAGAAGTAAGCGAAATGACAGATTACGAATGCATAATGCTTGCAGGAATTCCAAATGCTCCGTCTGTATACGCACCAACTGTAAATCCAGAACTTGCAAAACAGAGACAAAGACAAGTAATGGACAAAATGATAGAAAATGGATATTTAACTGAAGAAGAGGCTAACGAAATACTTAAACAAGCAGAATAAAATTTTAACTTGATATAATTAAGACTTTATGATATATTAAAGAAAAAATACAAGGGGGATTTTATTTATGAAGAAAAAAGTTTTAATTGCAGTTCTTATTATAATAGTAATTGCACTTGTGGTTATAGGATACTTTGTATTCTCAGATATGATGCAAGAAGATAAACTAAAAACAGAGTTAACAGAAATATATCAATTAACAAATGCTGAAACTATTGATATGGATGCAATAAATGAGAGGTTAAATCGTACAATAACAAAAGGTGACTATGCTGTAGTTGAGGAAGCTTTTAAATCATATTTGAAAGATAATTTTGACAATAGCATAGAAATAGCAAATATCTTAAACGATGAAAAGATAACTTCACTATTAACAGTAGAAAATTACAAAGAAGATGGAAAGGACTTTACAGAATCTAAAAGCTATATTACAACTACTAAAGCAACTTTAGAAAATTGCAAGGAAAAATATACTGAATTTTTGACTGAAGAAAAGGCAATGTCTTACATTAACAATAAAGGATTAGATAGTTACTATACAGATTTATACAAAGAAGAATTTGTTGGAGATATGGAAACAGCAGAAAGTGATGGAATAGTTGAAAATTCAATAGATGAAGTAATATCAATTTTAAATACGTCAGAAGAAATTTTAAACTTACTATCTGAAAATCAAGATAGTTGGGAAATAGATGGAGATACTATAGTTTTTAGTAGTGAAAGTTTGTCGGACGAATATAATGAGTTGGTAGATGCTTTGTAGAGTCTAAAAGAGGTGCTTTTAATGGAAAGTATAATAATAGGAGTACTAACAGTAATTTTATCTATAATTACAGTTACACTAACAATATTGACAATAGTTTTTGGTATTATTAGAGCGATAAAAGGAAGCTTTAGAAAGACTTTTATAGTTTTACTAATAATAGCATTATCATTTGGAGTTATTGATTTTTTGGCAATATATAACCTTGGTCAAATAAAAAATGACGAAAATGTAACTATAAGGCAAGAAGGTGGAAAAATAATAATAACAGACAATCCTATTAGACAGTTATTTATGTCAGATGATGAGAAGATTGACATACTTTCAAATAATATAATACAAAAAATGAATACAAAAGATTATGAAACGATAAAAAATATTTTCTCAAAAGATGCAGTAAATAATATACAAAATATAGATGAAGCAATAAATGATTTAATTAGTATAGCTAATGAAAATATAACAAATGCCGAGCCACAAATGAATGGTTCAGAAACGCATTGGGATAGTGGGCAACATAGGAAAACATATAGGTTTAGCATAGCTATAACTACTGAAAGTGCAAAATATAATATTGGACTTGAATTGGACTATGAAAACCCATTTAATAGTGAAACATTAGGAATAAATCGTATGGTAATTACAGATCAAAATAAAAATACAATTATTTTAGTGGATAATGAAAATTTGAACAAGGGCTATTAGTAGCTCTTGTTTTGGATTTATATAAAAGTTATATAAAGTGTAGATAAATCTTAAGTTGTATGGTATTATAGTAACAAATAGTAATTTGTGGAGATGTAATATGGAAAATATTTTAGCATTTAGTATAGCTACGATAGCTTTCTTATTTTTTATAATAGCAGTAAGTAAATCAGTAATAAATTCAAATTTAGGCGATTGGTGTAAGATTATTATTTTAGCAGTATTAAATTTTGTGATTTATTGTTTGTTGCAATATTCATATGGTTTTATACAATGGACTATTAGATTTAATAAATTCGATAGTTATCCATATAAAAATCCATTTTGTATTTTGGTTATCATTTATTGTATAATTTCCTTTATCATATTAGGAACACACTTCATTAAATATGAGAAAAATGAATATGGGATAAAGAAAACTGTTTTGTTTTTATTTGCAATACATTTATTAGCAATACTGCTTGTGATTTTTTTTAGCCCATTTAATAACTGGTTTTAGGGGGAAAAATATATTAACACTAAATTGCCTTATGTAGAAAAGATAAAAAATTAACACAAGAGCAATTAGCAGAAAAGTTGCATATTAGTGTTAATGCTATTAGTAAATGGGAGAGTAGTATTTAGACAGTAAGATATATATAGGTGGGATATAATGAAAGTTATTTTTTTAGACATTGACGGGGTATTAAATTCAGATGATTATTTGAATAAAATAAAAAAATTAGACTTACAAGGAATAGAAAGAGACATTGATGTGGAAAAAGTAAAACTATTGAAAAGAGCAATAGAAGAAACGGGAGCAAGAGTTGTATTAAGTTCTTCGTGGAGATATACAAGAAATGCTAGATACCTAAAAGAACTATTGGCAGATTATGGAATTAGAGTGGATTCTACGCCATACATACAAGATAAAAGAGGATTAGAAATAAAGAAATGGTTATCTGAAAATGAAGGAGTAGAGGACTTTTTAATATTAGACGATGAAATTTTTGATTCTTTTGATGAAGAACTAATGAAAAAATTAGTAAAAATATCAAATGGAAATGGTAGAGGACTGGGAGAAGGACTACTTCCTAAAGATGTAGATGAAATTATTGAGAGATTAGGAAGAAAAAAAGTAAAAGAAGAAATTGAAAGATAAATAATTATTTCTCTAATAGTTTTAAAAGATATATTGTATCACGTGTGAAGTGGAATTGTATTGTTAAAATAGAGAATTTAGAGGTGAAAAAAATGAGAAAATTAAATTTAGTAGTTGTATTTAATAATAGCTTAGATAAAGCTCTTTTTTGCATTAGAGCTAAAGACCCATATAAGGGGTTGTATAACTTTGTGGGAGGAAAAGTAGAAAATGGTGAAGCAAATGATGAGGCAGCATATAGAGAATTATTTGAAGAAACAGGAATATCTAGTAACGATATAGAATTAGACCATTTTATGGATTTAAACTATTTTAAATACGAAAATAATATACAGGTTTACTATGGTATTTTAAAGCATAATGTTAATTTAGTAGAAGAAAAGAATAAGCTTGAATGGGTAACTATAAATGAAGAATTATTAAATAATAATAAATTTGCAGGAAATTATAATATACCCCACATAATAAGGCAAATAAAAGTATATCTGAAAAATGGCACAGGAATTGATAAATATTAAAATAAAAGGTGTTTTAGAATATGAAAATAAGTGATTTGAATTTAGAATATGATAAGTTACAACAAAAATATGGATCTAAGGAGTTATTATCTATATATAATGGAGGATGCATTGAAAATCCTAATATTTGCTTCGTGTTTATGAATCCAACGGGAAAAAATATAGCATCTGACCCGAATTGGAAAGGCAGAAGATCCCCTTGGATAGGAACTAAAAATATATGGAAATTATTTTTTAGAATTGGTTTACTAGATGAAGAAATATATGTAGAAGTACAAAAAAGAAAGCCACAAGAATGGGATGAGGAATTTGCTGATTTAGTGTATGAGAATGTAGAAAAACACAAATACTTCATAACTAATCTTGGTAAATGTACTCAGATAGATGCACGAATATTACCTAATTCAGTTTATAGTCAATATTTGGACTTATTATGTAAAGAAATAGAAATAATAGAGCCCAAAATAATTATAACTCTAGGAAATCAAGTTAGTTCTATTGTACTAGGCAGAAATATATCTGTATCGCAATGTAGAAAGCAATATTTTCAAAAAGGCATCGCAGAGAAAAGTTATAAAGTTTATCCAGTTTATTATCCTATTGGCAATGGAATGATGAATATAGATAAAGCAATTGAAGATTTAGAGGACATAATAAAATCAAACTTTGAAAAGTAGGAGGGTATTATGCTAATACTATATACCATAATAAGCTTAATTATATATGCAGGTGTTGTATTTATAATTGGCAATATAAATTTTAAAGAAAATGTAAAAAAGAACACTTTACTAACATTAGCTGGTATATACAATGGGTTTATCGGCTATATAGACACTTATGTGTTTTTATTATTATATGGGTATTTTACTAATAGGCCTAACGGAGGTGGATATGAAGTTCCAGAAACGGAGTTAGACTTTAATGTGATGTTGGGTATAATTACCTTGATTATATATTTAATTTTATTGATACCAATAAATATTTATATGAAGAAAAAAGCAAAAGTGAATACCAAAATATATGTTATCATAAATATTGTTGCAACAATATTAGGAATTGTAATCTTTTGGATATTTTTAGATAAAAATCAAAAATTATTTTAATACATAAAGTAACAAAGAAGAATAGTTTAAAAATCTATTCTTCTTTTAATTTATCTGGTATAATAGTTTCAAAAATGATAATTGTTAACTTAAGTTGACAAAGTTCAAAGGCTAATTGGTAGTATGCAACCAAAATTTACAGTATAATTTAATCAAGAAAAAATTGAAAGGAGAAAATAAAAATGACATTAGGTGAAAGATTATTTCAATATAGAAATAGCATCAATATGAGTCAAGAAAAACTCGCAGAAAAAATAGGAGTAACCAGACAAACAATTTCAAAGTGGGAGACAGACCAAAGTACACCAGACTTTGATAAAATAGAGCCACTATGTGAAGTGTTTGGAATAACTACAGAAGAATTGATAAAAGGAGAAAAGCCAAAGACCATTGAAAATGTGAATACAATGCAAGATGATTACACGAAAAAACGTAATAAAAGGAAAGCTATTATATTAAGTATAAGTATTTTCCTATATTGTATAGCAACTTTTAGTTTACCATATATGGTAGATGTATTAAGGTACGAAGATGCTCACGCAGTTATGATTTGGGCAACACTTTGTACTATTGCAACAGTAATGATTGTATACTTTTTTGTGGCATATCCAGCAAATGAAGATAAAAGAAGTATAAAAGAAAAGTTTGAAGAAGTTAATAACACAATAGAGGAAATAAACAAGTTAGATGATAAGGATATAAAAGTGGAAGCAGTTGGTGCAAAGAATAAAACAGAAGCTTTAGTAATAGAAATTATAGCAACATTTTTCTTGGTGGTTTATTTACTTGTAAGCTTTTTAACAATGGCATGGCATATAACATGGATTTTATGGATAGTATTTGCCTTAGTAGAACTTATTGTAAAACTTATATTTAGTATGAAAGAAGAAAAAACAAATACAATAGAAAAGGGATGTGATAAAAATGAAGAGTAAAGTAGCGAAAATAATTTTAATCATTATATTAGTTTTGATAATGATAGCATTGATAAATTTTATGGTATATGCAATTATCAATAAAGATAACGGATTTAACATGAAATTTTCACTAATAACTTTTGGAGACAATACAGAGAAAATATTTGAAAAAGAATATGAGCCAGAAGAATTAGATAAGATTAAATTAGATGTATCTTTATCAAATGTTTCTATCGAAAAAGCAGATGTAGATAAAATAAAAATTACAGCCTATGGGGATAAAGACGAAAAAATAAATGAAGCAATTAACAACAAAGAACTTTCCATAACCAAAAGTAATACAAAAGTATATATATTTGCAATGTTTTATTGGTGTGATGAAAAAGTTATCATACAAGTACCAAATGATTGTGATGAAGAATTTAATATACATACCTCTAGTGGGGATATAACAGCACAGAATCTAGAAAATAACAATATCAGTTTTGAAGCATCTTCTGGAAAAATCGAATGTGGAAATATAAATAATGGAGAATTAAAAAGTTCTTCAGGAGATATTGTTGTTGGTAATGGAAATGAAGTAAAAATACAATCAAGTTCCGGAGATATAAAAGCAGGAGACTTTAGCAAATTATCAGCAGAGGCATCATCTGGAAATGTCGAAGTAGGAACAATAGGAGAAGGCACAGTGAAAACATCATCTGGGGAAATAGAGATAATAGGTGCAGATAGAATAAAAGCAGAAGCATCTTCTGGCGATATTAGTATAGAAACAATAGAAAATTATTGTGAGTTAAAGACAGGTTCTGGTAATATAGACATAAACTCACTAAACATTACAGAAAATTCTAACATAAATGCTAAATCTGGAAATGTTAGAATAAACGGAAAAAATGATATATATGTTGAAACAGAAACAAATTCTGGAGATGCTAGAATTGAAAACAATAACAGAATGGCAGAAATAGTGTTAAAAATAACGACTACTTCTGGAAATATAAAAGTAAATTGAATTTTAAGTTGAGAGAAATAGCAATTAAGATGATAATGAGAAAAAATTATATGATTAAGCACAATAAATATTTTTAGTGGAGGTCTATAATGAAAAAAATTCTAATTCACGGCTCAGGACATAAAGCAGATAGTTGGAACAAAGTAGTTTCCTATATGAATAATAAGGATATATTATGTCCAAAATTATCTACAATTTTAAACGGGAAAGAAGCAAGTTATACTAATTTATATTATTCTTTTGTAGAGTATTGTAATAAAATCGATGGACCAATAGAGTTATGTGGACTTTCGTTAGGTGGTATATTAGCACTAAATTATGCGATAGATTATCCAAACAAGGTAGAAAAATTAATCCTAATTGGAACACCACATAAAGTACCTAAAGTAATGTTTAGCATTCAAAATGTAATTTTTAAATTTTTGCCTAAATCTCTTTTTGAAACAATGGCATTCAATAAAAAAGACACTTTTATTTTAGGAAAAACGATGAAAAATTTAGATTTTAGCAATGGAGTACAAAATATAAAATGCCCAACACTAATAATTTGTGGAGAAAAAGATAGTGCAAATATGAAATCAGCATATTATATAGCTGAAAATATAAAAAATGCAAAATTAGAAATTATGAAAAATACAGGTCATATTGTAAATGAGGAAAATCCAGAAGAATTAGCAAGGCTATTAAATGAGTTTTGGAAAGATTAAGAACGGTTGATATAATTAGTCAAATATCTTGTTTTTTATATAATTATATGTCATAATATTGCCTGTGAGAATAAGAAGAGGAAGGAGAAAAGTGATGATTACAGTAGAGCATATAACAAAGAAATTTGTTAGAAACAAAAACAAAAAAGAAAAAGAAGAATTTTATGCAGACAATGACATCACCTTTGAAGCAAATGACGGAGAGATTATAGGAATATTAGGTCCAAATGGAGCAGGAAAAACAACACTATTAAGAATGATAGCAGGAATATTAGAACCAACAACAGGAAAAATAAGTTTTGATGGAATGAATTATAAGGATAATGAAATTGAAATTAAGCAAAATATTGCTTATCTATCAGGAAATACAAAGATATATGATACATTATCAACTTATGAGTTACTAAAAATGTGTTGTGATATATATGGAGTAAATAAGGAAAATAGCGAAAAAAGAATAAAAGAAATTACAAACGTATTAGGAATGGAACAATTTTTATATAACAAAATTGCAAACCTATCAACAGGTCAAACCCAAAAAGTAAATTTGGCAAGATGCTTAGTACATAATCCTAAATATTACATTTTAGATGAGGCTACAACAGGATTAGATATTATATCTAGTCAAATCATATTAAATTTCATAAAAGAAGAAAGAGATAAAGGAAAAACAATACTTTACTCAACACATTATATGGAAGAAGCAGAAAATATATGTAATAGAGTTATAATGATAAATAAGGGTAAAATTATAAAAGCTGGAACACCAGATGAAATAAAAAAGGACACGAATACTACAAATTTAAGAGATGCGTTTTTTACATTGATAGGAGGTGCTTCAGTTGAAGAATAATTTATGGAATATATTAAAAAAAGAACTACGAGAATTATTTAGAGATAAAAAGTCATTAGCAATGATGCTTGTAATACCAATATTTATACCACTTTTAGTAATAGGAATGTCGGCTTTGTTTGAATCACAAGTTAGCAAAGATGTAAGTGAATACAACAAAATAGGATTTGCTTATGAGATGTCAGACATAGAAAAGAGTATGGCAGAAGAAATGAATATTGAAATTATAAATGGGAATGAAGATGAATTAAAACAGAAATATGATGAAGGCGAAATTGATCTATATATTACAAAACAAGATAATAAATACATTATAAATACAGACGGTTCAGATAATAGTACATTTGCAAGTAGTTTAATGGATACATATTTTAATACATATAAACAATATTTACAACAAAGCTATTTACAAGAAAACAATATAAATCCAGATGAAGTATTAAATATTATAACTGTAGAAGAGAATGTGATAGAACAAGACAATTACTTTGCAAATTATATTAAAAACTATGCTTTCTTATTTATAATGATGGCAATAACTGTTTCAGCAACATACCCAGCTACAGATACAACAGCAGGTGAAAGAGAAAGAGGAACATTAGAAACATTACTTACATTCCCAATTAAAAGTAAAGATATAATTGTAGGTAAGTTCTTAGGTGTTACAGTATCATCAATTATCACAGGAATAATTAGTCTAGTATTAGCAATAGTATCATTGATTATTACAAAGAATATGTTTAGCATTTATGAAGGAATAGATGTAATGTTTTCTCCACTAACAATATTATTTGCAGTAATAGTAATAATTGCATACTCATTCTTTATAAGTGGTTTATGTATTGCGATTGCAAGTACATCAAAGACATTTAAGGAAGCTCAAAGTGCTTTAACACCATTAACATTTATATCATTCTTTCCAGGTATGATAGCATTTATGATGGGCATAACAACAACACCAATACTCTCAATAGTACCATTCTTAAACTTTACATTGATATTTACAGATATAAACAATGGAACAATAGATTTATTAAATATTGGATTAATGGCTATATCTACGATTATTTATATAAGTTTGGTATTTGCTCATATTATAAAACAATATAAATCAGAAAAAGTATTATTCGCAGAATAAGATTATAAAATATTCTATATTTAGAAATAAGTATAGAATATTTTTGCTTTTTATGCTATTATGTTGGCAACAAATTAGTAAAAGGAGATAAAATATGTATTACCTATTAATTTTAAATTTAATTATACCTTTAGTAATGTTTATAGTTGGATATATATTAAAGAAAAATCCAGTAAAAGATATGAATTCAAGTAATGGATATAATACTCCAACTTCAAGAAAATCAGAAGAACATTGGAAATATGCACAAAGCATAGCACCTGATATATTTATAAATCAAAGTAAAATATTAGCAATAGTAGAACTTGTCCTAAATGCTATTTTATTGGTTCTTAAAATTCCTATAAGATATTCATTATTAGTAGGAATAATTATAGGTTTTATATTTTTGATTTTTAGCTTTTATAAAACAGAAAACAAAATAAATAGCAAATTTATAAATAATTGATTTTGAATAATATAAAATATTTTTTAGATTTATAGATTTTAAAAAGAAAAAATGATATAATAATATAAATTGATTCGAGGAGGTAATATATATGTCAATAGAAAAACAAAAATTATATAATGAAATTGAAACATTACCAGAGGAACTCACAAACCAAGTTATTAATTTTATAGAATATTTAAAACTATCATATATAGATACAGAAGCTCCAGATAGTGTAACAATAAAGAGTAAAAAAGATTTAAAAGAAAAACTACAAAAAGGTTTAGATGATATAAAAGAAAATAGAGTAATTTCTTTAGATGAAGCATTTACTAAAATTGATAGTATATAAAGAGAATGGTGCAATGTTATGAAAAAATATATAGTTGAGATTTCAGAAACTGCTGAACGAGATTTAGAAAATATTATTTCATATCTACGATTTAGTTTAGCAGGAGATATTATAGCAGACAAATACAAAATCTTATTTAAACAGGAATTGAAAAATTTAGAGAATATTGCAGGGAGTATGCCTATTTTAAGTGAAGATTTAACTGGACATAAAGACATTAGAAAGATTAATGTAAGAAATTATATAGTATTTTATATAGTGGATGACGAAAATTCTAAAGCATTAGTAGTAAGAATAGGTCATGCTTTTATGGATTGGGAAAAATATTTAAAAGATGAATAGTTAGCAAATATAAAATATTTGCTAATTTTTTCTTAGTAGTCATCTCTACAACTTACAATTCATATAAAAGATTTTGTTTTAAAATAAGTTGAGGAAATAGATTAATTGCTATTTCCTTTTTTCTTAAAAAAACTAACAACAATATTAGCAATTTCTTCAGGAGTTTCTATACATCCATTAGAAAGCCAATAATAATAAACCTTATATACTCCACCAGAAAAGAAATATGAGCTATATGCAGTTTTATAATTAACAATATTTCTTGAAAACATTTTATCAAATTCATCTTCTACAAAATGAATAATATTTGCTTTTAATAAAACATTAGCAAAATCAAAATTATTTTTCAAATGAGTAAATAAGATAGTTAAAAACTTTTTAAGATCATCTCTATAAATATGAATTTGAGATTCTTTCATAAAATTGTTTGTTATTTCATCAAGATACTTTTTTATAACATCTTCTTTTGAACTAAAATTTCTATAAAAAGAAACTCTGCCAACTTTAGCCTCATTAACAATATCAACAATAGTTATTTCATTAAAGTTTTGCTTTTTCATCAATTTTAATAACGCATTTGTAATATCTTGACTGACAGTCGAATTTCGTTTTTGTAAATTTTTCAATGATACATTTACCACCTTTCTGTTTCAAATCATTTAAAAATATTGAATATTAATTATCATTATGATACACTTGTATCATAAAATTGTAAATAAAAAAATAAATTTGTCAATACATGAAAGGACTGACATGATTTATAGTGGAATTTATAACATTTAATTAAAAGATATGGAAACAACAAAAATAGTTTTATAATGTATAATTAGTGTTTTTTGTGAAGATAATAGTAAATTGCATAGTATTATAAAATAAGATAAAGATTTATAGAAAAGAGGATAATATTGTATGAAAAAGTTTTTAAAAGTATTAGGTATTATATTAGTTATTTTTATTATATTATTGATTTGTGGCTATTTTATATTAATGAATAATACACAAATAATTGTTGGATTTATTCAAAATATTTCTAAAGAATAAGAATCAAGTAAAAGCACTTATTATTGATGACGCACCACTTATTTATGATAAGTTTCCATTGGCTACAAAGATATTAGTTGGAAACTATGTAAAAGGCTCTATCTATTTAAATGAAAATGAAATAAAGAAATATAATAATGTTTTATCAATAAATAGCAATTATATTCCATCAGTCCTTCTAGGTAGTGAATATTATATAGATATGAGAGAAATGTCTAGTAAATTAAAAGAGGTAGATGTTGAACATGAATTGATTGATCCACTTGCAGAAAGAGGAATCGAAAAGCCACATTGTTTTGTTGCAAATGAAAGAGTTGATGAAATTTCAAAAGATGCTTACGATAGAATGATAAAATTTGTAAAAGAAAAAATTGGTATATAACATAGAAGCAAATATGTTGTATGTCGCTATAATATAACAGAAACATTATAAAAATAAGAAAATTGTGAACTAGATGAAATTTAAAGAGTTACCGAAATTTTGAAAAGATTTGATTACTTTATACGAAGGTATGGAGTAATTTTTCTTTTTATGATATTATGATATAAATAGTAATTTGTAGAGGAGGTATTGTATGTTAATTACAGGAATTTTAATTACAATAGTTGCAATTTTTATGTTATTAGTTCCTCAATTTTTTATGAAACTTAAAAGCCCTAGAATCCCAGATAGATTGTTAAAAAGTCCTAAAATGAAAATTGTTCTTAGAGTATGGGGTGGCATTTTTGTAATAGTTGGAATTTTATTAATTATTTTCTCAACTATTCAATAACAAATTTTAATGAAAGTAGTTATATTGGGAGTTAAAATTAGATGAAAAAGAGAAGATTGAACATTTTTGCGATAATTGTAATCATAATAATTTTTTTATATTTTATATATAATTTTATTAGTGGAATTATATATAAAAATAAGATGAAAGAGATTAGTCAATATACTTCTAGGCAAATGATAAATTATACCTTAAATAATAATGAAAACGCAATTGTATCGGTAGCTATATATGATGAAAATGGTATTACTTATAATGTATATGGTGCAGAATATAATTTGAATTATGATTATGAGATAGGTTCAATTACTAAAACTTTTACAGCAATGTTAGTTTCTAAAGCAATAGAAGAAGGAAAAATAAATTTAGATGATAACATTTCAAACTATTTAGAACTTGAAAATAGATATTATCCAACAATAAAAAGAATAATTACACATACTTCAGGATTTAAACCATATTATTTAAGCTTTCAGAAAATCAAAAACTACTTTGCTGGAGAAAATGATTTCTATAATATTTCAAAAGAACAAATATTGAAAGAATTAAATAAAACAAAGTTGGAAGATAAAGATTATAATTTTAATTACTCGAACTTTGGAGTTTCAACATTAGGATTAGTATTGGAAAAAGTATATAATAAAAACTATAATGAATTATTAGAAGAATATTTAAAGCAACTAGATATGAATAATACAACTATTGCAACAGGAACAGGTAATTTAAGTGGATATTGGAAATGGAATGAAAATGATGGATATATTCCAGCAGGGGCAATAATTTCTAACATTGAAGATATGTCAAAATATTTAGAAACACTAATTACATCTGATGAAAATTATGTAATAAGAACACAAGAAGCATTAAAAGAAGTGAATGCAAAAAATGACATTTATAGTATGTTTGATGTAAATGTGGATAATGTTGGTATAACTTGGATGATAGACAACAAAAATGATATTATTTGGCATAATGGATCTACTACAAATTTTAATAGTTATATTGGATTTAACAGAGAAAAGAAAGTTGGAGTTGTGATTTTATCAAACATATCTCCACAAAAAGATGTTAATATGACTTTAATAGGAAATAGAATAATGCATGAACTATTATATTAGTCAATGCAGCTAATTGAAATTAATTTTTAAGATAATATAAAGTAGAAGGGAAAATTTAAAATGAACAAACTTAAAACTGGAATTTCCTTAATAATATTAGGAAATATATTATATTTATCATATATATTTTTTACTAGTAATGAAACAAGTTCGTTTGGAGAATTTACAAAAGGATTATTACTAGGATTATCAGTAGGTACTAATTTAGTAGGAATAATATTATCAATTATTTATGTAGCAAAAGAGAAAAAAGAAAAAGAATAAATTTTCGATATAATTTGGAGGTGAAAAGATGTATAAAACAGTTGTTATAGAGTATTCGCCAAAGACAGATAATATGGCACAAAAAGTAGAAGAAAAAGCAAATGAAATGCTACAAGAAGGGTATGAGTTAATTACTATGTCAATTACAGGAACAGCAAAAGCAATTTTAGTATTTAAAAAGTAAGTAAAAAAAGGAGTTTCTATGAATAGTATTATAGTATATGGTTCTCATTATGGAACAACAAAACAATATGCAGAAGAACTTTCAAAAAGAACTAATATAAAAGTAATTTCTTTTAAGAAGATTAATCAGCAAATAAATGATTATGATAATATTATTTATTTAGGCGGTTTGTATGCTGGTGGAGTATTAGGAATGTCAAAAACACTAAAAAAATTAAATAATATTTCAAACAAAAAGATTATTATTGCAACAGTTGGTCTTTCAGATCCAACAGATGAAGTAAATAAAAATAATATAAGGAATAATATAAAGAATCAAATAACAAAAGAAGTTTTTGAAAAAGCGAAAATATTTCATTTAAGAGGTAGAATAGATTATTCAGAATTAAACTTTGCTCATAAAACTATGATGAAATTGCTATATAATGCAGTTAAGAGTCTACCAGAGGAGAAACAATCAGCTGAAGATAGAGCAGTAATAGAAACTTATAATAAGAAGGTCAATTTTATTGATTTTTCGAGTCTAGATAAAATAATTACTGAAGTACAAAAATAAAGACAAATTACAAGTTATGAGAGAAATAAAATGCTGATTTATAAGAAAAAATCCCAAATGTTAAAATGCATTGCTTGTAGCAACGGACAGTTCTCTATATAATAATTGTAGAAAGGAGCTGTTGCAAAATGTTAAAAGAAAATATTAAAACATTGAGAAAATCAAAAGGTCTTTCACAAGAAGAATTGGCTATAAAATTAAATGTAGTCAGACAAACAATTTCAAAATGGGAACAAGGATTATCTGTTCCAGATGCAGAAATGCTAATTAAATTATCTGAAGTTTTAGATACAACTGTAAGCACTTTACTTGGAGAAAAAATTTCTGAACAAAAAACAGATGATTTAAAAGCAATTTCTGAAAAATTAGAAGTAATAAATTTACAACTATCACAAAGAAAAAATGAGAGAAGAAAAATAATTCATTGGTTATTAATCTCATTATGTGTAATTATAGTTGGTATTTTTATAGTTCTAATTATATTAAATAGTCCATACTTAAATTGGGATTATAATGATCCAGAAAAAGCTGTTTTAGGAGTGGCTATTCACTCTTTTGAATGGGTATTTATTAGAATAGCACCGATTATTTTTATTGGATTAGTTGTTGGAATTTGCTTGACTAGAAAAAAAGATTAAAATTATTAAAAAATGTTTCGACTTCTGAATAACAATCTGAAACATTGCATTTGATTTTAAAAGAGCTACTATTTCTGAAGTGAACCTAAATTATTAGACAAAAAAGTTTAATAATGATGGTTCTTTTTTTATGAGTAAGTTACTATTTACAGCATATTAATATCGAGAAGAAGTATATATTTTTTTATTTTTATTTCCGGCCCCCAACTGCGTACAAACTGTAAAAACTTCGTTTAACAGTTTGTAAACTTGTCGGTCCCCACCTTAAGCACTCCAATAAAAAGAAAAAAATATATACTTCTTCTCTAAAAAAAGGCTGTGAATTGTAACATGAGTAAATGTTCTAGGCGAATTTAAATTAGAAATTATAGAAAATTTTTACTTAATATGCTATAATTTAAAACGTTGTGAAAAAATATATCTGTGTTATAACAAGGAGTAATACAATGATTAAGATAGCAATTTGTGATGATGAAGAAGTATTTATAAAAAAATTAAGAGAATGTTTAAATAAATATATAGAAGAAACAGGAAAAGAAATTAGTATAGTAGAATTTAAAGATGGAAATGAATTATTAAAAAATTATAAGACAGATTTAGACTTGATATTTTTAGATATAAAAATGGAAAAATTAGATGGTTTAAAAACAGCTGAAGAAATACGAAAAATAGATAGCACAGTAGGAATCATATTTTTAACATCACTTTCTCAATATGTATGGAAAGGATATGAATACGGAGCAGTAAATTATTTATTAAAGCCAATTAAATATGGAAGATTAAAAATGGAGTTAGACCGTTTCTTTAAAATGTATAAAGGAAAAGAAGAGCCATATATTAGTTTTTCAAATGATAGTGGAAAATACAAAGTATTATACAAAGATATAAAATATGTGGAAACATATAATCGTAATATAATGATACATTTTGAAAATCAAGAACAAATAGTATATATGAATATGAAAAAAATAGCAGAGCTATTAGAAAAAGAACCACAGTTTTGCAGATCACATGCAAGTTATATTATAAATCTAGCATTTGTAAAAAGTATAGAGGGATTAGATGCAATACTAACAACTGGAGAGAAAATACCAATAAGTCAGCCTAAAAGAAAAGAATTTATGGAAAAAATGACTAACTATTGGGGGGATATGTTATGATATTGTATCAATGTTTAGATTTTGCCGTAACAGTAACAGAAGTGCTTTCACTTATAGTATTGATGACTTGCCTTTTAAAAAAGCCAAGATTCAGCCCATTTATAAGTAAAGCAATACCATTTATTACAATAATTTTGTCAGCATATCTTTTTACATGGTTCACAGAATTTGGAGCATTGAAAAGTATATTTATAGGACTTTTAATTATTTTGTTATTAAAAATATTCTATAAAGATAATCTAATACTTGATATTACAGTAATGGAAATTTGGTGGACAATACCAATATTTTTTACAGAAGCAATAATAATAGGGCTAACAAATTTTGTTTTAAAAGATAATGCTACAACAGAAATAAATGGACAATTATTGGTACAATGGTGGATTTATCTTATTCTTATAGTAATTCGTCTGATAGTAATTTCTATTTGCTATAAAGCCTTGAAAAACTTTAAATATGAAATTCAAATGAAAGACTTGGGAGTTTTATCAGTTGTATTTTTATTTGTATTTTTCTGTTTTTTTGTTGTAAACTATAACTTATTAAACTTAAATACAACAGAAGCCTTTTCTTTATATGGAATAGGAGGTCTATTTTGCTTCTTATTCATTATACAATTTCTATATTCTAAAAATACAATGTATATACGAGAATTGGAAAAAGAAAATGAATTTAAAATAGATAAAATGCAAAAGCAATTTGAGTATTATCAAAGTAAACAAGCAGATGAAGAAAGAATAAAATCAATATATCACGATATGAAAAATCATTTATTAGTATTACAAAATAAAGAAAATACAGTAGAAAGCCAAAAAATGATAAAAGAACTTCAAAATCAAATAGAAAGCTATGAAAACTATGAACATACAGGCAATGATTTCTTGGATATAATTGTAAAAGATAAATTGAAAGTTGCAAAAGAAAAACAAATTGATCTAATGGTAGTTATAGATTTTAAAGATATAGACTTTATTGAACCATTAGATATTAGTACAATATTTGGCAATAGTATAGACAATGCAATTGAAGGTGTAGAAAAAGTATCAAAAGAAAATAGAGTAATACTTGTAAAGGCAGGAAAAGTTAATAACTTTATTTCAATAGTTGTAAAAAATAATTATAATGAAGCTGAAAAGTTGGAAAATAGAAGAACAACTAAAAAAGATACTTTTTTACACGGTTACGGTATTTCAAATATAAAAAATGCAGTAGAAAAATATAATGGAACTTGTACAATAACAAAGGAAAATGGAAAATTTATATTAAAAATACTTATACCAAATAATGAAAATGGAGGTAAAGAATGAATGGTTTATTGTTGTATCAAATATTAGATATAATAGGAACTTTAATTGAAGTATTAGGGCTGTATATTATAGTTAGAGCATTTTGCCCAAATGTAAAGAGAAGATTAGCCAATATAATTCCACCTCTTGTATGTTTTGCTACTACTTATATATGGACTTGGTTTATTGATTTACCATATTTAAAAGGATTTGCAATTTTAATAGCAAGTTTTATTGCATATAAGTTAGTATTTAAAGAAAAATCTATAAAAATATTAGCTGGTATTTTAATACAACAAATCTGTGTTAGAACTGCTGAATCGTTAGATATGATAATAATGTCAAATATATTTGATACAATGTCAACAATAGTAGAAGGAACACAAGTAATGTTACCACAAATATATCTTGGATATTTTGCTTTACAAATAATAATAATTACAGTATTCAGCTTGATACTAAAAAAACATAATGAGGGAATAGATAATAAAAGCTTAATAGCAATTTCAGTATTTTTTGCTATTCTTTATGTACTTTCAACTTTAACAATTGTTCCTTTTGCATCTGGAAATACAGAATGGCTAAATATAAATCTTGAAGTATTTATGTTTGTAGTAGGGATACTTTTTGCAATAGCACTTATATACATAAAAAATTATATATATTTAAAAGAAAAAGAACAAAAGGACCAATTTATGATAGAAACATTAAAAAGGCAATATTTATATTATCAAGATAAACAAAAAAATGAAGAAAGAGTAAAAAGTATTTATCACGATATGAAGAATCATTTGTTAGTTTTAGAAAATAAAGAAAATACAGAAGAAATTCAAAAAATGGCTAAAACACTTCGTGAACAAATAGAAGATTATGAAGAATATACACATACAGGAAATGATTTTTTAGATGTAATTATTAAAGATAAAACAAGAATTGCAAAAGAGAAAAATATTGATTTTATTGTGGCGATAGACTTTAATAATATAAATTTTATTGAGCCACTTGATATTAGTACGATATTTGGAAATGCCCTTGATAATGCAATAGAGGGAGTAGAAAAATTACCAGAAGAAAAAAGAGTTATATTTGTAAAAGCAGGAAAAGTAAATGAATTTTTATCAATAGTAGTTGAAAACAATTACAATCCAGATATTAAATTAGAAAATAAAAAAACTACAAAGAAAGATAACTTTTTACACGGATACGGTATTCAAAATATAGAAAATGCAGTAGAGAAATATAATGGAACTTGCACTATTACAAAAGAAAATGAGAAATTTATTTTAAAAATACTGCTACCTTTAACAAATAAGTAAAATTTTCACTATATAATATTGCACTCTAATGAAAAATGTAGTATAGTATTTATTATTTTTAATATATGCATTGGGATTTTCCCTAACTATAAACGTAGCCTTATTAACAATTATATACATAATTTTGATGAATAAGGAATAAAAAAACAACACATCTTCGCTTGGACCAGCAGATGTGTTGTTACAATAATATGTGGCAACCACTATTTGTGGTTTTCATTTCCTATAATTATTATACATAGATAATTAAAAATTGTCAATAAAATGTGCTGAATTTGTTAAAGTCGTCACAAGCATTAGTTACAATTCACAGTTTGATTTTTAGAGAAGAAGTATATATTTTTTTATTTTTATTGGAGAGCTTAAGGTGGGGACCGACAAGTTTACAAACTGTTAAACGAAGTTTTTACAGTTTGTACGCAGTTGGGGGCCGGAAATAAAAATAAAAAAATATATACTTCTTCTCAATATTAATATGCTGTAAATTGTAACAAGCATTAAACTAAAGGTTATTGTTTTAATTTAAACAATAGCCTTTAAATTTTGCGTTGTAGATATTAGATTTTGCATTATATATTGTAGGCCCCTTTATTATGAAGTAAACTGAAAATAAAGATAAAAAAAGGGAGGAATATAAAATGTCAATTTTAAATGCAACACATTTAAAGAAATATTATGGACAAAATGAAAGTCTAGTAAAAGCACTTGATGATGTAAGTGTCAAAGTAGAAAAAGGACAATTTGTAGCAATAATAGGTACATCAGGAAGTGGAAAATCAACATTATTAAATATGCTAGGAGGGTTAGATAATCCTACATCAGGAAATGTAGAAATAGAAAGCAGAAATTTAGAGAAAATGAGCGAGGAGGAACTAACTGTATTTCGTAGAAGGAGAATAGGTTTTATCTTCCAAAATTATAATCTAATACCATATTTGACTGCTTATGAAAATATAGTATTACCAGTTAGATTAGATAATAAAAGAGAAGATAAAAGCCTATTAAATGAAATAGTAAAATTCCTCGAATTAGATGGAAAACTTGCAAATTATCCAAGCCACTTATCTGGAGGACAACAACAAAGAGTAGCAATAGCAAGAGCTTTAATATCAAAACCAGCAATTATCCTAGCTGACGAACCAACAGGAAATCTTGATACGAATACAAGTGATAAGGTTATCGATTTATTAAAAATGACAAGTAAAAAGTTTAATCAAACAATAGTAATGATAACACATAACCCAGAAATAGCTGAAAAAGCAGATGTTAAGATTAGAATTGAAGATGGAAAAATATTAGTAAAAGAATAATAAAAAAAGAAAGGATGAACAAATAAATGAGTAACAAAATATCTAAAGATATGATTTCTACCATGTCAAAGTCTAGTTTGAAAACAAGCAGATTAAGAAATATATTTGTTATGATAACCATTATACTTGCCTCAAGTTTATTAACTGTAATACTAATGTTTGCAGCAGGACAAAATGAAAAAACAAAAAGAGATTTATCACACGCACAACAAGTTGGTTATTATAACTTAAATGAAGAACAAGTAGAAAAATTAAAAAATGATGAAAGAATTGCATATCAAGTTGAAGTAAAAACAGGCACAGTTTCTGAAATGAATGGATTTAGTGTAATACCTTATTATGTAAGCGAATTAACAGACCAAATTCGTATAGCAGAACTTGAAAGTGGAAATTTGCCACAAAAAGAAAATGAAATTGCAGTACAAAAAAGTATGCTAGAAAAATTAAATGTTAAGTCAGAAGTGGGAAACGAAGTAACACTTAAATTTTATGATGGAAACGAAGAAACATTTATTATATCTGGAATTATAAAAGGAGAGGGAAAAAATCAATTTGCTGTATTCTTTTCAGAAGACTATGCACTTAATGGAAGCCAATTAAAAGATTCGCCTTTTGAAGTTTATGCTAAAATTTATGGCGCAACAGAAATGAACGAAGAGGATTGTAAAGAATGTATGTATTTGATAGGTAGTGATGCAGGAATAGAAAGAAAATATGTATCACCCTCAAAAGCATTTTTGGATACATTGTCAATCAATTCACAACAAGTTTTGACTTATGGAATAGTAGGAGCAGTAATATTACTTGCTTGTGTGTTAGTAATATATGGAGTTTTCTATTTATCTGTAATAGGTAGAATACACCAATTCGGACAACTTCGTACTATTGGAATGACAAAAAAGCAAATGAAAAAATTTGTATCAAAAGAGGGTAGATTACTATTCCTAAAATCAGCACCAATAGGAATATTTATAGGAATTATTGTGGGATATTTTATCTTGCCAGAGGGATTTAGTATTGTAAACACTTTAATTATAGTTGCTTGTGTATTTGTAGTAATATATTTAATTACAATGATTTCGATAACAAAGCCTAGTAAAATTGCATCAAATGTGTCTCCAATAGAGGCGTTACGATATACACCACAAGACACAATGAAGAATAAAGCAAATAAAAAAGTATGTAGAAATTTAAGCCCAATAGGACTTGGAATAATGAACTTTTCAAAAAACAAAAAGAAAGCAACAATTACAATGCTTTCATTAGGGCTAGGAGGAATATTATTTATAACAGCTGCTACATATATGAGTTCATTTGATAAAGCAGATTATTCAAGACAAGGATATTTTAAGGATGCAGAATTTTATATACAATATTCAGAATCAGCAACAGAATTGGAGGAAAACGGTACGAGTGGAATACAAGCCAAAAGCCCAATGGATGATAGCTTTGTGCAAGAAATAGAAAACATTGATGGAGTAGAAAAAGTAACAGAAGTTAAAAACTTTGGTATAAGTTATGATTTTCCAGAACATAGCGAATACAATAATGATGACTATATATTACCACTTAACGAAGAACAAATAAAAAATATTGATAAATATATAGAAACTGGAACAGTAGACTATGATAAGTTAATGACAGGAAACTATATATTGGTTGCAGACAATGGAAATGTTGAAGAAATATATGGCTGGAAGTTTAATATAGGAGATAAAATTACAATACACTATTTTGACGGAAACAAAATGGCTGAAAGAGAAGTAGAAGTATTAGGAACTTTAAGCCACGATTTTGTACTTGACAATAGTAGTTCATTAGAGGGATGGTTTGTAATGCCAGAAAAACCAATATTAAATTGGCTAACCTATGATAGTTTAAATGCTCAAATACTTATATCAACAGATGAAAGCAAAACAGAGCAAGTTGGAGCAGAACTTGAACAAATTGTAGCAGAAAGACCAGAATTAAGTTTAGAAACACTTGCAGAATCAACAGAAATACATAATGCAGAGGCAGACAGAGTATTCGGTGCAATAAGTGGTCTTGCAATATTTATTATGATGTTTAGTATTTTGAGTATGATGAATACACTTATCACAAATATTGTTACAAGAAAACAAGAACTTGCAATGTTAGAAAGTATAGGGATGAGTAAAAGTCAAATTAGGAAAATGCTTCTTGGAGAAAGTTTATTATTGGTAATTGCAACAGTAGGTGTTACCTTAACAATAGGAACATTATGTGGTTACTTTTTATGCAATATGCTATATAACAATGGTATGTATTATATGAGCTTTAAATTCCCAACAGTATTTACAGTTGCTTATGTGGTTGTATTGACTTTAGTACCACTTGTTATTACAATAGCATCAATGAAAAGTTTTTCAAAAGAGGCTTTAGTTGAAAGATTAAGAGGAATGGATAACTAATATAATTTTGGTAGAATGCAATTTAATAATAAAAGAAAGGTAAAATATGAAAGAATATAAAATAAAAATTAAAGGCAACTATGATATTTTAATCATAAACCCTAAAATGATTTCTAATTTGATAGCAAAAGTAAATCAGTCAGACTCAAAAGAGCTAACTGTATCTGCTGATGAAATATTACCAGATAAATATGTAGAATATTTATCAAGAGTATTAAAAGCAAATATAGAAACTACAAAAGCATTACAAACAATAAACCCTTATGAACTAATTGCAAAAGAAATGGAAAAATTGCAAGTAAATAATGAAAATTGTTTTGATAATGTGAAAGTAACAGAAAACAATGACAATACCAGTTTTGACATAGACACAAATGAAAAATTTTATATGCTTGTTAAGCAAAAGGAAAATAGTTTTAAATATGTGTATAAAAATGAAAATGGTGAAGAAATTAGCGTTTTACTTGAATATGTATAATAAATATTTATTCAAAGCAAGTAGTTATTTGATAATTACTTGCTTTTATGCTATGATAAAGGCAAATAGTAATTTATAGAGGAGGCATTAAATGATGAAAGTAGTAGGTACAATGTTTTTTAAGGATCATAAATTATTGATAGACAAACCAAGAAAAAGACCAACTTTTCAGATGATAGGAGGAAAGGTGGAAAATGGAGAAAGTGTATTAGATGCAGCTATTAGAGAATGCCACGAAGAACTTGGAAATAAAATTGTTTTTGATAATAAACTATTCGAATTAGTAATGGAATTTGATGAAATAGCAACTAGTGATGGAAAAACTCCTATACATTTTTATGTTTTTAAATATAATGGGGAATTACAAGGAGAATTATCTACTTCGGAAGAAATCGAAGAGTTTAAATGGTATACTTCTACAGATGGAAAAGATATTTTATCCAATACATTAAAAAATGAGGTAGTTCCATATTGTTTAAAAAATAATTTAATAATATAATTCAAAATTGAGAGGAGAAAACCAATGTTAGAAATAAGACAAGAAACACCAAAATATTATGAAGAAGTATATAATGTAGTAAAACCAGCATTTGTATCAGCAGAGCATAGTGACGGATAATAATAAAATAATTATATGATAATATTATAAAATCGTAACAGAAAATTATTTTATAACTATAAAGAGTGTAGAATAATTTTCTTTTTTATGGTATATTATAAAAAAATGAAATTTAATCTTAGTGATAATTGGAAGAATATATAGAAAGGTGTTGAATAATTTATAAAGGGGGTTAATATGAAAGTTGTAATTAGTGGTAGTTTTAGAAAGCATTTACAAGGTATCTTAAAATTAAAAAGAGAACTTGAAGAACGAGGAATAGAAGTAATAAAACCTAATAGAATAAAAACGATAAATAATATAGATAATCCGGATTTTGTAAAGTTTGAAGGCGAAGAAAACATTCATCCATATATATTGGAAATGGAATATTTTGATGCTATAGGAGAATGTGACGCACATATTATATACAATGAAGGTTCTTATACGGGAAATAGTGCACTCTATGAATTTGGGGCTTCTATGGCTAAAGGAGAAAATACAAAAGTATATTTTATAGAAAGACCAAATCCAAACAAGATGATAGAACAAAAGGGAGATATTGACGAAGCAGAAAAACAAGATATAAGGGAATTTTGCAAGTTGTTAGAAGATATGGAGAGACATAGAGTATTAGGAATAGGTTTAGACCAACTGTATAAAGACTTTAACATAAAAAAGCAAAGTATTGATAGAGATGAAGAAGAACGATAACTACTTAAATGGAGGTTTTTATGGTAGATAAAATAGAAATAAAAGGAGCTAAAGTTCATAACCTAAAAAATATAGATGTAGATATTCCACTTAATAAAATAGTAGCCATATCAGGTGTATCGGGAAGTGGAAAATCCTCTCTTGCCTTAGGCGTTTTGTATGCAGAAGGCTCAAGAAGATATTTAGAAGCACTATCTACCTATACAAGGAGAAGAATTTCGCAAGGAGAAAAAGCAAAAGTAGATAGTATCTTGCACGTGCCAAGTGCCTTGGCACTACATCAAAGACCAAATGTGCCTAGCATTAGGTCAACATTTGGAACAGCAACAGA
>CALXPW010000017.1 GCA_944390365.1 uncultured Clostridia bacterium
AGATTTTCAATTTTAAAAATATATGTACCATTAATTACAATTTCAAATTGTAACTGAGTATAATTTTTTTGACTTTCTTCATCAAATCCTTTTACGGAATACATAGTATATTCATAAGGACTATCTAAACCGATAAGCAATTTCTATACTATAATTCTGTAAAAAATCTTGAGAAATATCATAATCACCTTCAAAATAATATCTATTAGATAATACATAAATAGGCTCTGTAGTTTGCTCAGTAGTAGAAAGATGAAGATTTAAAAGAAAATTATCTTTAATATCTAAAGTAAAATACTTATATGAATTTGTAAGAGAATTGTTAAAACAAATAACATATTCTTTAGAGAAAGATACATCATAATACCATCGAAAAGAAATATTATCTTCAGTAGATTCATAATAATCAAAACTTTCCCAACCAGAACCAGCAATAGGATTGCAATCTTCAAGAGGTATATAAGTACTATCTAAAGTCCAAATATAAGCAGTCCAGTAAGGTTGAATACCATTATAATTAAAATAATTTGTATAAATTCTATAACCATTTTCAATAACTTCGTAATTAACACTTAAGTTATAAAATGAATTATAACCAATTAGTTCATTATCAGAAAAAAAACCATAATCATCATGTTGACAATAAACTAAAAAGTTTTCACTACAATATAAACAAGAAAATCCGTCGCTGGATAAAACAGATTTATTTATAAAAAATTCATTTTTTTGATAAACAAAAGAATTAGTATCATAATCAAAATAGTAAATATCAACATAAAAACGATAAGTATTATAATTTGTATAACTATTATGCCCAAAATATAATTGTAAACTTTCTTTATCAGTAGTAATTAAAACAACAGTAGAGGTACTTTGACAAATTATAAAATTTTTAGAAGAAATATCTTCAGGTAAAGAAACAGAAAGTTCATTAAAATCTTTATCAGTAAATGTAATATCAACAGCGAATAAATCTAAATTAAATAAAATTAAAAAAAACAATATAAAAAATAAAATAAAGACAAATTTCTTTAACATAAAACTACCCTTTCTTAAAAGTAATTTTTAAGTAATTAAACAAAAAAATTACAACAATAATAAGCAATAATACTTGCATAAGAAGATAAATCTTATTAAAAGTATTAGTTAAGTCAAGAGAATTTTCACCAACAATTTCATTTACAGTATTAAAAGTATCATTTAAAACTTCATTCATAGTTAATCTCCTTTAAAATGTTTTGGAAAAGCAAGACTAAAAAAGAAAGTAATAAGAATATTAGCTAAATATAAAAATATAGCTATAGGCATAGCAGTTTTAATTAAATCAATAAAAACATTAAAAACTTCAACATAATTTAGTTCCATATTAATACTCCTTTACTTTAAAACTTCATTCTTTACAACAATATTATTTAAATCATAAATATTAGATTGAGTAGTTCCTTTCCATTCTTTCCTATAACGTTTCATCTTTTTATAAGTATCATAAGAATTATATAAATCTACAGAGTGGAACCAAAAAACTCTTTTAACAGTGTCGAAACAAAGCTTTCCGTTATCTTCATAAGCAGACTCACCATCGACAAGTCTGTTATATTGTATGAATCTAAAGAAATTTCTACAAATAACAACTTCTTTAATTTGTTCTCTAAAAGGTTTAGCCATACGCATATAGACCTGGCTAGTACCAATAATATGTTTACGCTGTTTACGTTGCTGACTAACTTCAACCATAACATCAATCGGGATATTTTTACTCTCAAGAGAATTAAATTCAAGATGTATCTCATCGATTAAATAAAGAATACCTTCTTCACCATTCTCGAGTTCTTTTAAACAGTTTATACCGTTATACTCAATAACAATTCGACCAGAAAAGCCAATAACTTCAAATTTCTCTATTTCAGCTTGTTGTTCTCCATCTACATAAAAAGATTTTACACGACGAACCAATTCATTACCTAAAAGTGTATAATATTCAACAACATGTTTCTCAATATTATTTTCCTTAACAGTAAAATCTTTATAATAGCAATTAATAGGGTAATCACGAATTTCAACATTAGTACAAAAAATACAGTTATAATATTTATCAAGACATTTTTGAGAGTATTGTACTGCGGAAAGAGTTTTACCAGAGCCTTGACTACCACAAAAAACCATAAGTCCATCTGGTACAAAATAATTTGGGTGTTCTTTTCCAAATTGAAGCCTATTTTTTATTACTTTAAAGAAATTTATAATATTAAGAGAACCCTTAAGTAATTCTGTATCAATAGCCATATACAATCCTTTCTATAAAAACATTTTTAAAATCAAATATATAGCTAAACCATAAAGAATGATTTTAAAAATATTTTTAATAAAATAACTTAACTTCATAAGAAATTTAAAAAATTTCTTTAATAATTTTTTAATATAAAAAAAACTCATACATTAACCTCAGAAAAAGGGTGTCAGGGGGCACAATAGGATTCGAACCTATATCACATTAATAAAAAGCTTTACCATTAAGCTATGTGCCCATAAAATAAAGGAAAAGACAAAGCCTTTTCCTAATAGATTAGACTTTTAGTCTACCCTTCATAGCATTTTTTACAACGCTTATTAATTTTCTAATACCGAACCAAGTTAGATATAATGCAATACCACCAGCAAGGACTACACCAATAATAGTTGCAATATCACCTGGAGATATAGCTTCATTTAAAGTTGTCCCAACAGTTTGTAAAGCTGTAGAAACTTCGTTAGACATAAAAGGCATCTCCTTTCTTAAAATTTCATTATATAAATAGTACAAAAAAGAATATAAAATATTGAAAAACCTCAATATTAAAAAGCAATATTACGCATTTTTTAAAGGGTGCGACCCCGTGCCAAGGAGTATTTTGGGGCTCCACTTCGTTTCGGGCTCTGCCTCGCACCTAAAAAATGCTACACTCAAACGCCGTTAGGCATGTCACTAAAACGTTTCGCCGTTTTATCACGATATAAATAGAAGGGCTACGTAAGTAAAAAGTGGTTTAAATAATAATTAATTTTAATTAACTACTTTTTAACGAATATCTATATCAATGAAATTAACGTTCCATCTATCTTTGTTATAATTTACTCCAAAAGTAATAACAACATCTTCTAATGATTTTAAATCTAATTCTAAAACTTTATTTTTATCTTTACCAAAAATCATAAATGAACAAGGATTGTTATTAAAATCCAATAAATTTAATTTTAAAAATGTTTTATCTTCTTCTTTTAATTCTTCTGAGTTTCTTCTTGATATCTCTTGTATATTTAAAACTTTAAAATTTGAACTATATTCCATATTAAAAACATTCCTTTCTAACTAACTATAAATAATATACACAATATCTTCATTCATACAATCATTTAGTTGTATTTTCAAAAATAGTATACAACTAATTTGTTGTATTGTCAATACAATTATTTAATTGTATTGTAAAATTTTTATAGAGGTGATACAGTTGAGTAAAACTAGATTAAAAGATTTGAGAGAAGATAAAGACTTGTATCAAAAAGATATAGCTAAAATATTAAATATAAAACAACAACAATATTCCAGATATGAAACAGACGAAACAGAAATAAGTGTAACATTATTAAAAGAATTAGCTATATTTTATAAAACAAGTACTGATTATATCTTAAAATTAACAGATGAAAACAAACCGTATCCAAGAAAGAAAGGTGAAAAATAAATGTACACAAATTTAAAAGCATATTTAATGCATATACAAATGTTAGAAATAATAAATATAGTAACTTATGGGTTAATAATAATAGTACCATCGATTATAACAAAAATATATACAGATGATCTAAAATATACACTAATAGTATTTATTATATGTACAATAGTTGGATATTTAATATATGCAACAAATCAATTAAAAGCAGATAATCATAAATTACAAATAGATATGTATATGAAATTAAAAGAACTAAAGAAAGAACAAAAAAACTGAAAATCCCTGTGTCAGTGGTTCGATTCCACTTCAAGCCACCAAAAAAAGTACCTAAGCTAGGTACTATTTTTTTGCTTAATATAACTTAATCTATTATAGATTAAAGAATGTGTCATTTACCTTCTTATAATATAATCTTGTTAGAAAGTTTTTTAAAAATAAAGGAGGTAAACAATATGAAAAACACATTAAAAATTGTATTATTTTTTACAATTATCTTAGCGGTTTTATTAGTAGTTCCAAGTATTTGTAATGCAGCTAATATAGAAGTAAATGAAGGAGAAGACTTAGTTCAAAAAATATCAGAAGCTGCAGATGGAGATACAATTATATTAAATGCAGACTTTGAAATTTCAGTAATAGAAATTACAAATAAAACATTAACTATTGACGGAAATGACCATACTATATCTGGTATAGAAGGAGTTGAAGCTGTATCAGGAAAAAATCAAACTTTAATTTCAGCATCAGTAGGAAGTTCAATTACATTAGAAAATTTAACATTAACAAATAGTCCTAAATATGGTGTACAAGCCTATAATGGTGGAAAAGTCATATTAAAAGGTGTAGAAATAAGTGAATGTGGTTATGGTGGTGTACTAAATAATGGTGGTGTTGTAGAAATACAAGACTTAACTTTAGGATTTAATGGCGATTTAACTAATAATGGAATAGAAATGGGAAAAGGATCAAGCCTTGAAGGACAAGATGTTGAACCTATTCTAATTATGAATGGAACTCTTACATCATCAGAAAAAGAAAATGTTATTTACATAGCAGAAAACGATGAAATTTCATCATTTAAAGTTCAAAACATATATGACACAACTGTTGATAAAATATATGTAGATGGTAACAAAATTGTTATAACAGATAGCAATAATTCTGTAAAATTCGAAAGTAACGAAAGTGAAAGAGTTACAACAGGAAATGCAAGTGGAGATACATATTTCCCAAATCCTACAATAACAATTGAAGTTCCAAATATGCCTTCTATTTCATTTGAAATACAATTTGGTGGAACTTTAACACAAGAATCTTTAGAATCAAAGATTGATTTATCTGATACAAATCTAGTAATAGATGGATTCTTTATAGATAAAGACTACAAAGATGAATTTGATTTTAGAGGAGAAGTGCAAAGCAATATTACTTTATATGCTAAACTTTCAGAAGCATCTGAAACAGTAGATCCAGAAAAACCTTCTGACGAAGAAGAAAAACCAGCTGAAGAAGAAAAAGATGATACACCAAAAACAGGAGTATCAAATTATATTGGTATAGCAGCTACTATAGCAGTAGTTTCTTTAGCAACAATAGTTGTAATAAAAAAGAAAAATGCATAATTTATAAATTAGGATAGATATTTTTATCTATCCTAATACATATTTATTAGCAATTTGGACAGACTGTACCTTGAAAGGATACTAATATGGGTAAGAACTTAAAAAAGAAAGGAAAACATTTTAAAATCTTAAAAAGACGATACAAGTTTATTATATTTCTTTTAAGCATTATTATAATAATTGCAGTAGCATATATAATAAGAAATCTTAAAGACAAAGAAGAAGTCCAAGAAGAAAGTAAATTATTAAATACAATAGAAATAGAAGAAACTGAAGTTACCGAGAATAAAACAGAAAGAATGTTACAAGTTGAAAAGTTAAGGCAAGAGAACTCAGATATAGTTGGTTGGGTAGAAATAGAAGGAACAAATATAAATTATCCTGTATTACAAGGCGATGACAATAGTTATTATATGACTCATAATTATAAAAAAGAGGAAAATACTTATGGCTCTATTTTTTTAGATAAAGACTATGATTGGAGCAAGCCAAGTAGTAATTTGTTGATATATGGACATAATTTACAAAATGGTTCAATGTTTCACGATTTGCTAAACTATAGCAAAGAAAGTTATTATGAAGAACATCCAATCGTTAGATTTACAACAGAGGATGAAGATTTAGAATTCGAAATAATATCAGCATTTTATTCTAGAGTATATTATAAATCTGAAAAAAATGTATTTAGATATTATTATTTTATAGATGCAGAAAATGAAGAAGAATATAATGAATTTGTGCAAGATGCAAAAGATGCTTCTATATATGATACAGGTAAAACTGCAGAATATGGAGATAGGTTAATTACTTTATCTACTTGTTCTTATCATACAGAAGACGGAAGATTTGCAATAGTAGCCAGGGAAAAAGATAAAAATTGATTTTATCTTTTTTTGTGTGCTTGTACATTATATTATAAAAAATCTGTATATTTTTATAAATTTAGCATATATTATTTTTAAGAGGTGGTCGTATGCTAAATTTTACAAAAATGACAGGGCTTGGAAATGATTATATATATATAAATTGTACAGATGGATTAAAGCTTAAAAATATACCAGAGTTTACAAAAAAGCTAAGTGATAGGCATATGGGAGTGGGTGCAGATGGACTAATTTTAATCGATAAGCCAAGCAATCCGGATAGCGATTTTAAGATGAGAATTTTTAATAGTGACGGTAGTGAAGCCGAAATGTGTGGAAATGGTATAAGATGTGTGGCAAAATTTATTCATGATAATAATTTATCCAACAAAGATAAACTATCAATAGAGACTCTAGCAGGAATAAAGCGAGTAAAATTGATAGAGGAGGATGGAGTGTGCAATGAAGCAATAGTAGATATGGGAGAGCCTATATTTCAAGATAATAATATACCTTACGATGTGTATGAGGCTTTTAATAAAGACTTGGATTTGGACGTCTTAGGAGAAAAAATGAGATTTACAGTGGTATCTATGGGAAATCCTCATGCTATTACTTTTGTAGAAGATGTAGATAAAGTAGATATAGAAAAATACGGACCAGCAATAGAGAATAATCCAATTTTTCCTAACAGAACAAATGTAGAATTTGTGCAAATAATTGATAAAAATAATATAAAAGTAAGAGTATGGGAAAGAGGCACAGGAGAAACATTAGCCTGTGGAACTGGAGCATGTGCTGCTACTGTGGCTAGTGGGCTTAATGGATATACTGATGAAAATGTAACTGTTGCACTTCCAGGTGGAAAGTTAATAGTAGAGTGGGGAAAAGATAATCACATATATATGCAAGGGCCAGCTACAAAAGTATTTGAAGGAAGGATAATGTATGATTAGAGTAAATGAAAATTTTTTACAACTAAAGGATAGTTATTTGTTTTCGGACATAAACAGAAAAGTAAAAGAATATACAAAAGAAAATCCTGACGCAAATATAATAAAATTAGGAATAGGCGATGTTACAAGACCAATACCAAGTGCAATAGTAGATGCCATAAAGAAAGCGGCAGATGAGATGGGAGGCATACACACATTTAAAGGGTATGGCCCAGAACAAGGTTATGATTTTTTAAAGGAAAAAATCATAGAAAATGAATATAAAGACATGGATATAAAAATGGATGAAATATTTATATCAGATGGGGCAAAATGTGATACAGGTAATATTATTGAAATATTTGATAAAGATATTCGAGTAGGAATTACAGATCCAGTATATCCCGTTTATTTAGATACTAATGTTATGTATGGAACAGCAGGTAGATATGATGAGAGTACAAAACGATATAGCAATATAATTTACATAAATGCAACAGAAGAAAATAATTTTATGCCTGAGCCAGCTGAATTAAAAGAAATACCAGACTTAATATATATATGTTCTCCAAATAATCCAACAGGAGTGGCAATGAATAAAGAAGCATTAAAGAGTTGGGTAGAATTTGCTAAGCAAAATAAATGCATTATTTTATATGATTCAGCTTATGAAGCATTTATAGAAGAGGACGACATTCCACATAGCATATACGAAATAGAAGGGGCAAAAGAAGTAGCAATAGAATTTAAAAGTTACTCAAAAACAGCGGGCTTTACAGGATTAAGGTGCGCATATACTGTAGTGCCAAATGAGTTAGTGGTTAAGTCGAAAAACAATTCAACAGGCATAGCAGGCAATAACTCAGATATAAGCATAAACAAACTATGGAACAGAAGGGCTACAACCAAATTTAATGGAGTATCATACATAATTCAAAGAGCTGCTGAAGCAGTTTACTCAGAAGAAGGAAAAAAGAAAATAAAAGAAAACATAAGATATTATAAGGAAAACGCAAAAATATTGTTGCAAGGCCTAAAAAATGCAGGCATTACCTGCTATGGTGGAATAAATTCTCCTTATGTTTGGCTTAAAACTCCAAAGGGAATAAGCTCATGGGAGTATTTTGACATACTTCTAAAAAAGTATAATATAGTTGGAACTCCAGGCGTCGGTTTTGGAACAAATGGAGAAGGTTACTTTAGATTAACCGCATTTGGAGACAGGGCAAAAACAATTGAAGCAATGAAGCGAATTGAGAAAGAACCTATTTGTCATCTTAGGGGACAGGTCTAAATGAGACAACTTTGTCTCGTTTAGACCTGTCCCAAAAAGTGCCAAATGGCACTTTGGTGACAGGCACTAAAGTGCCAAAATTGCTTTTCTAGCTAGTTCATCACATCTGTTATTATACTCGTTGTCACTATGTCCCTTTACTTTTATAAAAGTTATGTTATGTATGTTAGTAAGTTCTAGCAATTCTTGCCATAACTCTTTATTTTTTACATCACTTTTATCTGCAGTTTTCCAGTTGTTTCTTTGCCAATTTATTATCCAATGTTGCAGAAAAGCATTTACCACATAAGCACTATCGCTATATAGCTTAACCGTGCAAGGATACTTTAGAAGTTTCAAAGCCTCTATTACGGCAGTTAGCTCCATCACATTATTTGTGGTGTCTTTTTTTGCACCAGATATTTCTTTTTTATTTCCTTTATACATAAGTATTGCACCCCAACCTCCAGGACCAGGGTTTCCTGAGCAAGCGCCATCTGTGTATATTGTAACTTCTTCCATGATAAAAAATAAACCTCCATAAAATCATTGTATATTTTCATATTTTATGATATTATATCAATAAATTGATTTTTAGACAATAAAAAAGATGCAAATATTAGAAAAAGGGGAGGTTTGTGCTTTATGAGTAGAGTTCTAGGAATTATTGCAGAATATAATCCGTTTCATAATGGACACTTATATCATATAGCCAAATCAAAAGAAGAATCTGGTGCTCAATATGTAGTTGCTTTAATTTCTGGAAACTTTGTACAAAGAGGTAATACTTCAATAGTTAACAAATGGGCTAAAGCAAGGATGGCATTGTTAAATGGTGTGGACTTAGTTATAGAACTTCCAACGATATATAGCATCTCAAGTGCAGAAAATTTTGCTGAAGGTGCAATAAAAATATTAAACTCTTTAGGAGTAGTAGATACAGTATCATTTGGGATGGAAGCTAAGGATATTTCTACTTTAAATAATATAGCAAATGTCTTATATACAGAGCCAAAGGAATATGTTACCATGCTTTCACATGAACTAAAAAAAGGAAATTCATTTCCGAAAGCTAGAGAAAATGCTTTAATGATGTACTTAAATGATATAAAAAAATATGCAAATGTAATGGCAGGATCAAATAATATTTTGGGCATTGAGTACTTAAAGGCAATGAAAAAAACAAAAAGCACAATAATTCCAATAGGTATAAAGAGAGAAAAAGTATTATACAACGACAAGTACATTGTAGATGAATTTGCTAGCGCAACAGCAATTAGAAAGATGCTTATGACAAAAGAACTTGACGGTATAAGTAAGGTTATGCCCAGAAGTTCTTATATACAATTAGGTGAAGAACTTAAATCTGGTCATTACGTTATAGATATTTCTAGATTTGAGAAAGAAATTATATATACACTTAGAAAAATGACAGTAGAAGAAATTGCAAATCTCCCAGACGTATCGGAAGGACTAGAAAATTCAATAAAAAATGCAGCTGATTCTTGTAATACATTAAATGAACTAATAAATATAGTTAAGACAAAAAGATTTACTCAAACTAGAATACAAAGAATACTTCTATATGGTTTACTTGGTATAACTAAAAAGAAAATGGAAACTTCAAAAAAAGTAACTCCTTATGTAAGGGTATTAGGATTTAACAATAAAGGAAAAGAGCTAATATCAGAAATGATGAGATTAAATCCAAAATTGAATGTAGTAACTTCTGTAAAAAAGTACATTGATACAGTGGCAAACAAAAACTTAAAAGAAATGTTGGAGACAGATATATTAGCAACTAATGTGTATACATTGGGATACTATTCAGATTCTTATGCTAACCTAGACTATACTAGAAAAATAGAAATACTATAAATATAAGCCTGTCCCCAAACCTGACAAAGGAGGGAAAAGTATGATTATTGGAATAACTGGTAGTTCTGGAGCGGGAAAAAGTACCGTATGTGAATACTTAGAAAATGAATATAAAGTAAAAGTGATAAATGCAGATAAGATTGCAAGAAAGTTATCTAAAAAAGGTACTAGCTATACTATAGATATAATAAAGATATTTGGCAAAAATATTGTGGATGAAGAGGGAGAACTTAAGAGAAAAAAGCTTGCAGAAATTATTTATTCTAATCCTAAAAAAAGAGAGGAACTAAATAATTGTACTTTTAAATACATAACAAAAGAGATAGAAAAAAGGCTAAATAAAATAGACAATGATACGACTAAAATTATTGATGCTCCATTACTATTTGAAAGCAAGCTAAATGAAAAGTGTGACAAAGTTATAGGCGTAGTAGCCAAAAGAGAAGTACAAATAGATAGAATAGTAGCAAGAGATAACATAGACTATGATCAGGCAGAAAAAAGATTAGCAGCTCAGCAAACTAATGAATTTTACATAGCACACTGTGATGATATAGTAGAAAATAATAGTCTATTAGGTTTTGAACAAGATGTAGAAAAAATTATGCAAAAATATGGAATAAGCAAAAAATAAAGGCAGTGATTTAGCATGGAAAAGCAAAGACAGATTTTGCACGTTGATGTAAATAATGCCTTTTTAAGTTGGACAGCACTAGATAGACTGAGCCAAGGTGAAAAGGTTGATATAAGAGAAATCGAAGCAGTTATTGGTGGAGATGAAACTAAAAGGTCTGGTATAGTTTTAGCCAAAAGCATGAAAGCTAAACGAAAAGGGGTATGCACGGGAGAAACTTTATATCAGGCACGTTTAAAATGCCCCAATTTACAAGTCTTTAAAGGAGACTATAAAAGTTATAAAAAGCACTCAAATGATTTATACAAAATCCTATTGCAATATACAGAAAAAATAGAAAGATTTAGTATAGATGAGTGCTTTTTAGATATGACAGATTACTTAGGCGGTGATACCTTAATAAATAAAGCTTATGAAATAAATAGAAGAGTAAGGGAAGAATTAGGCTTTACTGTAAATGTAGGAGTTGCACATAATAAATTACTTGCTAAAATGGCATCGGACTTTACAAAACCTGATAAAGTCCATACTTTGTTTGAAGAAGAAATACCAATTAAAATGTGGACTTTACCTGTATCAGAGCTATTTATGCTTGGAAAAAAGACACTCCCAAAACTATACAATATGAAAATACGAACAATAGGAGACTTAGCAAAACAAGACAAAATGCTAATGATTAGAAAGTTTGGAAAACATGGCCTTATGATGTGGGAATATTCAAATGGTATAGACAATTCAGAGGTAAATTATTTGGAAGAAAAGCCCAAAGGCATAGGAAATTCTGTAACGCTTCCACAAGATATTTGTTCAGAAGAAGAAATTCAAATAGTTCTTCTAACCCTTGCAGAGCAAGTGACATATAGATTGCGTAGGTATAATATGTATGCAAATGTAGTAAACGTTCAGCTACGTACAAAAGATTTTAAGGACTTTTCGCATCAAAAGAAATTGATGAATCCTGCGTCAAATACTAAAGAAATATATAGCTTAGCAAAAGAATTATTACATGAAATGTATAAAAAAGGTACTTTTATACGTTTGGTGGGCTTAAGAGTAGATAATTTAGTAGAAAAAGATGAAATGCAGTTATCATTATTTAGCAATGAAGAGGAAGAAAAGCAAGAAAAATTGGATAAAGTAGTAGATGAGCTAAAAAATAAATATGGATATAGTAGCATAACTAGAGCAGGAAAGTTAAATTCTGAAAAAAATATTAGATTAAAGGATGTATAAAATATAAAAAAACTATTTACAAAAATACAAATTATGGTATAATTCGATATATAGCAAAAGATGAGACATTATGAAAAAAATAAGAAAGGATGATAATATAATGGGGGAAAACGAAGAAGAGAAAAAATTAAATATTGAGAATGAAGAAAAAGTGCAAGAAAATGTACCTGCCAAAGAAGAAAAAACAAATGCAGAGGTAAAAAAAGAAGAAACTAAGGTAACTTCTGAAAAAAAGGAGGAACCTAACTTTAAAAAAGTAGAGACTAAAACTAAAAAGTCAAAACATGGTGTTGCAAAGGCAATATTAATTTTAATAGGACTATTAGTTGTAGTATATTTTATATTTGTAATGAGAAATTATTTAATATTAAACGCTATATGTAAAAAAGCAAGTGCATATAAAGATGTAACAAATTATACATATCATTTAAAAGGAAATTCAGGGGAATATACTGCTAGTGTTAAGGATAATATTTCTAGAATGGATCAAACGAGTGTAGAAAATGAAGATAGAACAATGATAATATGGTCAGATAAAAATACAGGAGAGACAATAGTAGCATTTCCAAATCAAAAGACTGCTCAAAAGAATACATTATTAGAAATACCACTTGCAGTACCTTTTGAATATGTAAATATAGATAATCGAATAATGGGAATGGTGCTTTATACATGGATTTACACAGACGAGTTCGATGGAAAAGAATGCTATGTAATATGTCTAGATAGCAATTACAAAGAATGGGTAGAAAAAGAAACAGGACTTATAGTAAAAAAAGAAAGTAAAGATTCGTCGACAGAAATTACAAATATAGGAATAAATAATGTAGATGAAATATATAAGCCAGATTTAACAGGATATGAAATAACAGATGAAACAAATAGTATAAAATAAATATGTACTATTGAAGTAAAGAAAAATACAAAAGAAACAAATAAAAGACTAAGGAGGAAGTAAAAAATTCAGAGAAATAAACAATAAAAAATACAACAGCAGGAACATATTATTTGCATGTATTAACAAAAGATGTAGCAGGAAATAAAATAGAAACAGTATCACAAGCAATAACAATAGAAGAAGCAAAGAGTGAAGTAGAAGAAGCGATAAAAGATGGAAATACATTTGAGGAAAAAACAGAAATAACAGACGAACAAGGAAACAAAGTAACAATACCAGAAGGATTTAAAGTAGCAGAAGACAGTGGAAAAACCGTACAAGAAGGAATAGTAATAGAGGATGTATCAGCATCACCAAATGAAAATGTAAGAGGAAGTCAATTTGTATGGATACCAGTAGGACAATTTAAAAAAGATGATGGAACTATGAGTAAGGAAATAGTTCTTGGTAGATATTCATTTACGACATTTGGTTTAGATGGAAATAAACAAGAAATAAGATTAAGACAAGCTGCATATACAGATTCTAATCAAGAAAATTATAAAACAGAATATATGTTACCGTTTTATGACTGGATGCCAGAGTATGGAAATACTGAAATGGTTAATTATCACCCAGGAACTATAAATAATTCAAATCATCTAAAAGACTTGAATGCAACTGCATATGACTTAGAGGCATGGGTAAATAGTGTAAAAGAAAATGGAGGATATTATATCGGAAGATATGAGGCTAGTTTTGCAGGGGGAAACAGTTATACTATTGGAACAAATGGTTATAAATCTGCTTCAAAAGAAACGAATGTATATAATGTAAATGACACTTATTCAAGATACAATATTGGAGTATTGTATAACGCTATAAGTCAAATAAATGCATCAAAAGTTGCAATAAACACATATTATGATAGTGGTAGTGTAAAAAGCGATTTAATGAATAGCTATGCATGGGATACTGCAATGGTATATATTAGTGAGGCAGAAAATACAGATTATATATACAAAACTTTTACAAATAGTGTATCAAATACAGGAAAAAACAATGATGAGATATGCAAGATTAATGATATGGGAGCAAATTTAGAAGAATGGACAACAGAAAGATGTTATAATCCATCAGATAATGGAAATTATGTTTGCACTACTAGAGGCTCAAATACACCTAGCGCAAGAAGTTATACTTATGCTATAGATATGGATGGACTATGGGATAATTATAGTCAATATGGATTTAGAATAACATTATATATGGAGTAGTATATAGTGAAAAATAATGAAACTAAGAAGTGAGAAATTGGGAATTGCCTCAATTTCTCACTTGTACTATTAACTATAAAACTATACTCATACAGAAAAAGTTAGAATTTATAAAAACTTAAGAAAAAATCAATAGTATTTTATAAATTTTGGTGCTATACTATTAACAGTTTAAAATAAAGAAGGAAATAATATGAGTAGAAGAGTAAAAGCATTTAAATATATTTTGATGATAATCGTAATTGTATTATTGATAGGATTAGTAGTGTATCTTTTTCCAGTAATAAGTAACTTGAGTACACCAGAAGGACAGTTAGAATTTAAAAATCAAGTGAGTGATATGGGGTTTTTAGGATTACTAGCCTTATTTGGGTTACAGTTTGCACAAATTTTTTTAATAATACTTCCTGGAGAACCAATAGAAATATTAGCAGGCATGTGTTATGGTGGAGTAGGTGGCACATTATTTATAACAATTTCAGCATGCATAATTTCTTCAATAATATTCTTTGCAGTAAGAAAACTTGGAAGAAAATTTGTGTATAGTTTTTGTAGTAAAGAAAGAATTGAAAAAATAGAAAACAGTAAATTGTTTAAAAATCCTAAAAAAATAGAATGGATTATGCTATTATTATTTGTAATACCAGGAACTCCAAAAGATTTACTTGTATATATAGCAGGACTCCTTCCACTAAAGCCACTTAGATTTATACTAATATCAACATTTGCAAGACTACCTTCAATAATATCGTCCACCTTTGCAGGAAATAGCATAGTAGAGGGAAAATGGACACATAGTATTGCTATTTATGCAATTACATTTGCGTTAGTTGGAGTATTTATCTTTATAGTAAATAAATTTGATAAAAATAAAACAGCAGAGAAGGTTGTGAAAGCAATTAAATAAGTGAGATGTTACAACAATATTACAAAAATATTAAAAGTGTGTTACAAATGTAAAAAGTGATTTAATGAATAGTTATGCATGGGATACAGCAATAGTATTTATGCAAGTAGTATAGCCGTATTTTGGGATAATGTATATCCAGACGAATATATGGATGAGATTTTGAAAATAAAAAACATGTATAAAATTATAATTAAGAAAACAAAACTAAAAACTATTTACAAAAAAATATTTTATGATATAATTCAATAAATAGTAAAAGATGAAACATTATGAAAAAAAAGAAAGGAAGATAATATAATGGGGGAAAATGAACAAGAGAAAAAGATAAATGTTGAGAAGGAAACTAAAACAAAAAAAACAAAACATAAATTAGTAAAAGTAATACTAATTTTAATAGGCTTATTAGTTATAGCGTATTTTATATTTGTAATGAGAAATTATTATATAATGAATAAAATAAAAGAAAAGGCAAGTACATATAAAGATGTAACAAATTACACATATCATATGAAATCAAATGAAATAGAAAGTACTACTATTCAGGATGATAGTACTATAAGATTAGAATTTTCAAAATTAGGTAAAAATAACGAAGAAACAATAGTATGGTTTGATAAGAACACTAAAGAAGGGTTCTTGGTTTTACCAAATCAAAAGAAAGCAACAAAAATGGAATTTTCAGATGTAGTAGCTAATGCACCATTTTCCATCGCAACTAATGTTGCAATGGAAATAGAATTAGATGGAAAAATTCTATACACTTGGATATATACAGACGAGTTTGATGGAAAAGAATGCTATGTATTAAGTTATGATAAATATAATAAGGAATGGATAGAAAAAGATACAGGGCTACTTATAAAGAAAGAATTAAAAGATATTGGCACAATTGAATATACTAATATAGAAGTTAACACTGTTGATGAAGTGTATAAACCAGATTTAACAGGATATGAGATAACAAATGAAACAATAGAATAAAAGTGTATAAAAAATTAAATTTAGGCAATACTGTAAATATATTAAAAAGAAAGAGGGAAGAATATATGATTACAGAAGACCTAAATTTATTTTTATCTAATTTAAATGTATTTTATAGAAAATTACAAAATTATCATTGGAATGTAAAAGGAGAGGATTTTTTTACTGTCCATGCAAAATTAGAAGAACTATATGATGATATAAATGAGCAAATAGATGAAATAGCAGAACATATTTTAATAATAGACGGACAGCCTTTAGGAACAATGAATGATTATTTAGAAATAGCACAAATACAAGAGGCTCAAAACGAAAAAATATGCTCTAACAAAATATTTGAAACGATTTTAAAAGACTATAATATACTAATAGAGAATGCTACTAAGGTAAAAGAAGATGCAGATAATGAAAAGAAATATGCTACATCAGCTTTGATGGATGAGTATTTACAGGACTTTAAGAAAAAAGTATGGATGATTAGACAGATGCTAATGAAATAAAACCAAAAATGACCTGACTTGGCAAATAAAAATTGCTATGTCGGGTTATTTTTTTTATTAAGCAATAATAAACAAAATTAAGAATAACTTAATAAGAAATAAAAAGATACTTAATAAATGCCTGATATATTATTTTCAAGGTGATAATATATGAGTGAAACGAAAAGTAAATTTAATGAAGTTATTAAAATATTTTTGGTTTTTATGATAGGGAGTGTGCTTGGCTATATAGTGGAAATGATAGTTGCATTTGTGCAAAATGGTCATTTTGTATCAAGACAAGGGTTAATATATGGACCATTCACACCTGTATACGGAATTGGTATATTAGTATATTATATATTTTTTAGTATTGTAAAAACAAAAAATAAAGGAATAATATTTATATCCTCAATGATTTTAGGAGGAATTACAGAATACTTATGCTCATATATACAAGAAAAGATATTTGGCACAGTATCATGGGACTATTCTAACTGGTTATTTAATATAAATGGTAGAACAACCTTAATTCATTGTAGTTACTGGGGATTTGCAGGACTTTTATATACTTCATACATTAAGCCACTAATTCCTAAAATCGAGGAATTTGTGAAAAGCCATAGAGTTAAAGTAATGGCAAGTAGTGTAGCAGTATTTATGATATTTAATATAACGATATCATCTTTGGCAGCAATAAGACAAAATGAAAGAATAAACAATGTGCCTGCAAGTGGAAGTATAGATGTGTTTTTAGATAATGTATATCCAGATGAATATATGGACGAAGTTTTTGAAAATAAAAAACATGTATAAAAATGAAAAAAATAACGTATTTCTCTTTTAATTAAAAATATTTATGGTATAATACGAATATAGAAATTGGAACAATTCAAAATTTCTGCAAAAAACAACATAAGAAGGAGAATTTTATGGAAGAAAAAACAAAAAAGAGATATGTTATTGGAACCTTAGGAGCTTTGCTAGGAGCATTTATTGGAAGTATTCCTTGGATACTTGCTTATATTTTGGGAGATGTAATTTATGCAATCTTATCAATTGTAATTGTTATTGGAGCATTTTATGGCTACAAAATAACAAAGGCAAAAATTGATAAAAAATTACCAGTAATCTTATCAATAGTTTCATTTATTGCTATATCGGTAACAATGTTAATTATTATACCAATAATTTTAATGTACAAATCAGAAATATCATTAACTTTTGAATATTTTACAACTTTATATCAAACAAAAGAAATTAGCTCTGCAATATTACAGGATTATATAGTATCATTACTATTTTGCTTTATTGTAATTGGTGGTATAATAGTAAACTTAAATAAACAAATAAAACATGGAGTAGCAGAGAAGGATATAAAAATAGTTACACAAAGTGTAGAAAATGATAGATTTTCAAGAGAAGATATAGAAAAAGCTAGAGATGTATTTGAAAAAAATGATGCACTAAGTAAAAAACATACGATTACTAAGGAATTAATAGTAGAAGAATTACAAAAAGAATTTGGAACTGTAAAAGGAAGCCAAATATTTGACTATTTAAAAGTTGAAGGCGTTATAAAGAAAAGAGCTAATAAATACTATTTTTCTGAAAAAGCTCAAAGAAGCCCATATTATAGGTATGGATTTACAAATTTAAAAGTGCTAGCAGTGGTACTTATAATAGCAATAGTATTGGGAGTAGTTATTGTATTTTGGGAAGATAATTACGGATCTAACTACACCACTAATGAAATTAACATGAATGATATAGAAATGGGAACAGTAATAAATTCATATAATATAGAAAATACAGATCTAACATTAGAATTCGATGAAGACATGATGCAATTTTCAAAAGAACAAATTGCAGCATATGTGGGAGAAATATATGCACAAATGTATGATTGCATGATAACAAATGAAGAAATTACAAAAATATTGCTAGTTTTACAAAATAGTAAAGAAGACTTTGAGGAAGGATATACAGTAAAGCAATATTTAGAAGATGCTATGGCATTAGAAGAACAGGAAAAAATAGAAATACAGGAAAAAGAAATAGCTGGGCACACTTTTTATACGGCAGAAATGGAATATCAGTATGATGAGGAAACAGTATATCATATTGTAGATTATGTATATGATTCGGGAGATAATTTTGTTTGTATAATAGCTCAATATTTTGAAAATGACCCACTTAATATGGAAGAAATAATAAAATAGAAATGTGAAAAAATTGTGAAAATTATAGTAAGGTACTTGACTAATAAATCGCAAAGTGGTATATTAGTAAAGTTCCTTACTAATTTTTTGACCTAAAATTAAGACTAAATTTAATGATGTTAAACAAGCAAAGTGGTAGCAATTCTCCCTTTGTTTGTATTATGGTTAACTAGGTTATAATATAGTAATGAGAAAGGGTTGGTGATATGGAAAGGTACGTTGCAAATGAACTTAAAAAGTTAGATGTAGAAATAGGGAAAAGAATATTTGCCATTACAAAGGAAAAGAAAATTAAGTTTCATCCAAGTCCGTTACAGGCTAAAATTATTAAATATCTAGTAGAAAATGAGGGAAAAGAAATATACCAAAAGGACTTAGAAGAAGTATTTGGAGTGAGTAAAGCAACTATTTCGGGAGTTCTACTTACTATGGAGAAAAACAAAACAATAAAAAGGATAGCATCAAAAAGTGATGCAAGACAAAAAAGAATAGTATTGCCAGAACGAAGTAAAGAAATATACAAGGAAGTAAAAGAAACCTTTAAAACTTTAAATGAAGATTTAATTAAAAACATATCAAAAGATGAACTAGAGAGATTTTATAAAACAATAGAAAAAATGAGGAATAATATTAGAAATAATGAAGGAGGAATAAAAACTTTATGATAAAAAAATTGATGAAATCAATAAGAGAGTATAAAAAAGACAGTATACTAACGCCAATTTGTGTTGCAATAGAAGTTATATTAGAAACTATTATACCACTTCTTATGGCCAACCTTATTGATGATGGCGTATATGGTGGAGAAATGAATTTAGTATATAAAATAGGGCTAGAGCTAATTTTATGTGCTGTACTATCTTTAGTTTTTGGTGTATTATCTGGTAATTTCGCAGCAAAAGCATCATCAGGCTTTGCAAAAAATTTAAGGAAAGATTTATATTACAAAGTACAAGATTTTTCTTTTATAAACATAGACAAATTTTCTACAAGTAGTTTAGTAACAAGACTTACCACAGACGTAACCAATGTTCAAAATGCTTTCCAAATGATTATAAGAATTGCAGTAAGAACACCACTTATGCTTATTATATCATTGTTCTTTGCTATATCTATAAGCCCTAAATTATCACTAGTATTTTTAATAATAATACCAATACTTGCAATAGGTTTATTCTTTATATTAACACGAGTACATCCTATTATGAAAAGAGTATTTAGAACATATGATGATTTGAATAATGTTGTAGAAGAAAACGTTTCTGCAATTAGAGTAGTTAAATCATTTGTAATAGAAGAAAAAGAAAAGAAAAAATTTGGTAAAGTATCAAAAAGCATATTTGACGATTTCAGCAAAGCTGAAAAAATATTAGCATTTAATAGCCCACTAATGCAGTTTGCAATATATTCGTGCATATTAGCTATATCGTGGTTTGGAGCTCAAATAATAATACAATCAGGAATGACAGAACTTACAACAGGTGAACTTATGACAATGTTTACATACTCTATACAAATATTATCAAGCTTAATGATGCTATCTATGGTAATGGTTATGATTGCAATATCAAAATCATCAGCAGAAAGAATTGTAGAAGTATTAGATACACAGTCAGATATACATGACCCTAAGAAACCTATTATGGAAGTAAAAGATGGAAGCATAGAATTTAGAAATGTAAGCTTTAGCTATGTAAAAGATAAGAAAAAAGAATGTTTAAAGAATATCAATCTAAAAATAAAATCTGGAGAAACCATAGGAATAATTGGTGGAACTGGTAGTGGAAAATCAAGTTTAGTAAACTTAATTCCAAGATTATATGATGTAACAGAAGGAGAACTTTTAGTAGGTGGAAAAAATGTAAAGAAATATCACCTAGAATCACTTAGAAACCAAGTTTCTTGCGTGCTTCAAAAGAATGTGCTATTCTCTGGAACTATCACAGAAAACATCAAATGGGGAGACGAAAATGCTACAGAAGAAGATGTTAAAAGAGTATGTAAATTAGCACAAGCAGACGAATTTGTATCTCAATTCCCAGATGGATATAATACATACATAGAAGAGGGTGGTACAAACGTATCTGGTGGACAAAAACAAAGATTATGTATTGCAAGAGCTCTTTTAAAACATCCAAAAATCTTAATACTAGATGACTCTACAAGTGCAGTAGATACAAAAACAGATAGCTTAATTAGAAAGGCTTTTAGAGAAGAAATACCAGACACAACTAAAATAATTATTGCACAAAGAATTTCATCAGTAGAAGATTGCGACAAAATAATTGTTATGGATAAAGGCAGAATTGATGGAATTGGTACACACCAAGAACTTCTAAAGAAAAATAAAATATATAAAGAAGTATATGATTCTCAAACGAAAGGAGGAAATGCAGATGAAGAATAAAATACAAATAAGAAAAGGTACTATAAAAAGATTATTAGGATACATAACCAAAAAGTATAAAAAACAATTTGCAGTAGTGCTAATTTGTATTATATTTAGTAGTATTGCACAAGTCGCAGGTTCATTATTTTTACAAATTTTGATAGATGACTATATAACTCCTCTACTTGGAGAACCAAATCCAGTATATACAGGATTACTTGGAGCTATAGGAATTATGGTAATTATATATCTAGGTGGTATGCTAACCTCATATTTATATAATAGACTAATGGCTGTAGTAGCTCAAGGAGTGCTTAAAGATATAAGAGACGAAATGTTTGATAAAATGGAAGCACTTCCAATTAGATATTTCGACACACATACACATGGAGACATAATGAGCCATTATACAAACGATACAGATACCCTAAGACAAATGATTTCACAAAGTTTGCCATTCTGTATTCAATCAGTAATAAGTATAGTTGCTATACTATGTGCAATGATTTATTTAAGCCCTGTATTAACAATATTTGTACTAATATTTTCGGCTTTAACAATATTTATAACTAGAAAAGTAGCTTCAAAAAGTTCTAAAAACTTTATAAACCAACAAGCATCTTTAGGAAAAGTAAATGGATATATAGAAGAAATGTTAAATGGGCAAAAAGTAATAAAAGTATTTACACATGAAGAAAAAGCAAAAGAGGCATTTGATAAATTAAACGAACAATTAAATGAAGACATGTATAAAGCACATAAATACTCTAACATACTAATGCCTATTGCAAACAATTTAGGAAATTTACAATATGTGCTAATAGCAATAGTAGGAACAGTATTAGCATTAAATGGTAATTTAGTACTTTCTGTTGGTACTATAGTATCTTTCCTACAACTTACAAGAAACATAACTCAACCTGTAAACCAAGTAATGAACCAAATGAATGCTATAATAATGGCTTTAGCTGGTGCAGGAAGAATTTTTGAAATGATGGACGAAGAGCCAGAACAAGATAATGGTTATGTAACATTAGTTAATGTTAAAAAAGAAGGAGACAAACTAGTAGAAGTAAAAGAGAGAACTGGTATATGGGCATGGAAACATCCACATCACGATGGTACACTAGACTATGTAGAACTTAAAGGACATATAGAACTTGACCATGTAGACTTTGGATATGTTCCAGAAAAAATTGTACTTCACGATATAAGTTTATATGCAAAACCAGGACAAAAAATAGCTTTTGTTGGAGCAACAGGTGCTGGAAAAACTACTATTACAAACTTAATAAACAGATTCTATGATATAGAAGATGGAAAAATTAGATATGACGGAATCAATATAAATAAAATTAAGAAAGCAGACTTAAGAAGGTCTTTAGGTATGGTATTACAAGACACTAACCTATTTACAGGGACCATAAAAGAAAACATAAAATATGGTAAAGAATATGCTACTGACGAAGAAGTTATAGCTGCTGCAAAACTTGCAAATGCCCACGACTTTATCGAAAGGTTGCCAAAAGGATATGACACAAAACTTACAGGCAATGGCTCAGAACTATCTCAAGGACAAAGACAACTTCTATCAATAGCTAGAGTTGCAGTAAATAACCCACCAGTAATGATACTAGATGAAGCAACAAGCTCAATAGATACAAGAACAGAAAAAATAGTTCAAGATGGTATGGATAAACTAATGGAAGGTAGAACAGTTTTTGTAATAGCACATAGACTTTCAACTGTAAGAAATGCAAAAGCAATTATGGTTATGGACCATGGTAGAATTATAGAAAGAGGAGAACATGACTACTTAATTGGATTAAAAGGTATGTATTATCAATTATATACAGGTGCATTTGAGTTGGAGTAGAAGTTAAAATTCACGAGTGGTTTTAAATAGAAAAACCACTCGTAAATTTTTTACAAAAATACCTATCATTTCTACAAATTTTTTTTCTAAAATACTTGCAAAAATCTGGGGGTATGATATGATAATAGCAGTATGTTAGAGTGTAATTTACAAAGGAGGAATCTAGATGAAAAATATAAAAGTGGATTTGGAAAATGCAAGAGTTTTTGAAAAAAATATAATGAAATATGCAAGCCAAGTAAAAGAAATACATAATAAATTACATTTGAAGGCAGAAGATGAAAATGAATTTTGTGGATGGTTAAATTTACCAACCAATTATGATAAAGCTGAATTTGAAAAGATAAAAAAATCGGCAGAAAAAATACAAAAAGATTCAGATGTATTACTAGTAATAGGAATAGGAGGTTCATACTTAGGTGCAAGGGCAGTTATAGAGTCACTAACAAATACGTTTTATAATTTACAAGATAAAAATGTAAGGAAAACACCGCAAATACTGTATGTAGGAAACAACTTAAGTTCAAACTATGTTGCTGATTTAATAGATTATATTGCTGATAAAGACGTATCTATAAACGTTATATCAAAATCAGGAACTACTACTGAGCCTGCAATTGCATTTAGAATTTTTAGAGAAATATTAGAAAATAAATATAGTTTAAAAGAAGCAAGAGGAAGAATATATGTTACAACGGATAAAAAAAAGGGAGCATTAAAGGAACTAGCTAAAAAAGAAAAGTATACTACATTTGTAATACCTGACAATGTTGGTGGAAGATATTCTGTTTTAACAGCAGTTGGTTTATTACCAATAGCAACAGCTGGCATAGATATAGACGAACTAATGGAAGGTGCAAGAACTGCACAAGATAGATATGACGATGCTGAATTAAAATATAATGAATGTTATAAATATGCCGTTTTAAGAAATTTACTATATGAAAAAGAAAAAAATATAGAATTATTGGTTACTTATGAACCAAAAATGCACTATTTTATTGAATGGTGGAAACAATTATTTGGAGAAAGTGAAGGAAAAGAACAAAAGGGCATATACCCATCTGGTGCAGAATTTACTACAGATTTACATTCTCTTGGCCAATACATTCAAGAAGGAAGAAGAAATTTATTTGAAACAGTTATTAACATAGAAAAACCAGAAAGAGATTTGAAATTAAAATTAGAAGAGGATAACTTAGATAACCTAAATTATTTAGCAGGAAAGACATTAAGTTATGTTAATAAAAAGGCAATGGAAGGAACAATTCAGGCTCATGTGGATGGAGATGTTCCTAATATTTTAATTAGTATTGAAAAATTAAATGCAAATAATATGGGACAACTAATATATTTCTTTGAGCTTGCATGTGCAATGTCAGGAGAAATATTAGGAGTAAATCCGTTTAATCAACCAGGAGTAGAAAAGTATAAGGCAAATATGTTTAAATTATTAGGAAAGCCAAACAAGTAAAAGAAGTAAATATATTGTAAAAAGGCTATTTAATAATTTGTTATATTGTTATTGAATAATTTATTGGATAATGCAAAAAGCATATAAAAAGGAGATAAGATGAAAAATAAATTAATAAAAATAGTTTTATTTCTAATATTATTTATAGGAATAATTAGTGTTGGAAATGTACAAGCAGTAAGTATTCCAGAGTTAAAAATTGTAGACTATTCAGATGAATATAAAGAATATATGACACTTAGTGATAAAGAAAAGATTCAAAAACTTGAACCAAGCAAGTATGATGTAATTACACCTGAAACTAATAGCGAATACATAGGTGGCTTAAACAATATTTTTAAGAGTGCTAAATTAGTGAAGAGTAGTCTGAATCAAAAATATGATTTGAGAGATATAATTTCTCAAAATTTAACAATAAAAAACCAAATGAACACAAACGCGTGTTGGGCATTTGCTACGATAGGAATGTTAGAAAGTAATATAGCTCTACTAGATTATAAAGCTGGAAGAACAAATAATATATATGACTATTCTGAAAGACATATAGATTATTCCGTAAGAAGTAATGCTTTTAATAATGGCGCAACTAATGAATATGGATATAATATAGGATTTGATAAAGGTGGAAGCTTTCTTATGGGGCAATCATACTTAACTAATGGTATGGGAGCAATAGATGAAGACGAAATGCCTTTTGAGAATAATGAGGATAATATAGATATAACAGAAATTCAAAATAAAAATACTACAACTACTTTATATGACACGATTCTATTTGAGAATATAGAAGATATAGGAAAAGCAGAGCTTATGTCCAAAATGAAGCAAGTAATTAGTAATTATGGTGGAATCTATGCTATATTTCATGGGGCTCAGCTAATATCAGATTCATATAATAATATTACGGGGGCAATATATTGTTCTGAAGAATCAGGATATTCAAGTGATCATTCTGCAGTAATAATAGGTTGGGATGATACATATAGCAAAAGTAATTTTAAAGAAGGAAACCAGCCTACAAATGATGGAGCATGGATAATAAAGAATTCTTGGGGAGATACACAAACGTATAGTTTAACAGAAATAAAAGAAGAGTTGTATCAGGCAGCTAAAGAAGAATTCAATAGATACGAAATCAATTCTCCAGAAGATATTCCAAATGAATTTATAATAGAAATATTTGAGACAAATTTTGGAACTGGAAAAGTTTCAATCGAAGGAAACGACATAATTGTAAGCATTGGAGATAAAGGATATATGTATGTATCTTATGAGGATGCAAATATATATGACGAATTATATGCTATAGAAAAAGCTACAAGTACAAAAGATTATGATAATATATATCAAAATAATTTATTACATGCAGGACTTCCTGTACAAATGGATACAAGCGATGATTTATATATAGCTAATAAGTTTACAAGAGATGCAAGTAGTGATAATGAAGTGTTAACAATGGTTAGCATATTTACAATGCAAGAAGTAACATGCAAAGTGTATGTAAATCCAGCAAGTAGTGATTTGACTAATTTACAACAAGTAGAATTAGAATCAGGAGAAACAGCAACAATAGAGCCGGGATACCATACCATAATACTTGCAGAACCTGTTAATTTAACAGGAGATTCATTCGCAGTAGCTATGAGTCTGCAGTCAGGTACAGATACACAAAGTTTTATGGTAGAAAGCCAAAAAGTGGATACAAATGCAAAAGCTAATCCAAATGAAAGTTTTTATAGTGCAGGCTCTGCATTTGATGCCGATGTTTGGATTGATTTGTGCAGTGAACAAGCAGGAAATATTAACGGAAATGTTTCTATAAAAGCATTCACAGAAGAACAAACTACTACACCAGTCCAATTAGCCAGTATTGAAATAAGCAATCCACCTACTAATACAACATATACAGAAGGAGATAACTTCGATACTACAGGAATGACTGTGTTAGCTAAATATAGTGATTTATCTTCAAAAGAGATAACTAACTATCAAGTATTGGATGGAGATAATTTAGCTTTTGGTCAAGAAACAGTAATAATTTCATATACAGAAAATGGAGTAACTAAGGAAGTAAAACAAGCAATAATCGTAAATCAGTTAGTTACAGAAAAAGAAATAAAAAGTATAGAAGTAAAGCATCTTCCTACAAAGACAACATATATGGAAAATGAAGAATTAGATTTAGCAGGAGGAGTAATACAGATAAATTATACGGATAATACAAACTCTGAACTTAATATGAATTCAAATTCATTAACAATAACTGGGTTTAACAATCAAAATATTGGAACACAAACTATAACGGTTCAATATCAAGAATTTACAACAATATTTGAAGTTGAAGTAATAGAAGGAGTAAAACCAATATTATCAGACTTTAGTGATGTAGAAGTAACTATAACAGATGCTAGTGTATACTTATTCCAAGAAATAATTGAAGACGATTATATAGATATGGACATAGAAATATCTAATATAAAAGATAGAGACCAAAAAACAGATTACATATATTATTATTACTTATCAGAAAATAGCTCAGAAGAAAATATAGAAAATTGGACAAAAATTTCAAATGCAGATATAACAGAAAAGCAAGATGGAACATATACAATGTCAGTTAGAATAAATACAAAAGATGTGGTAGAACTTGAAGACTTAAGTAATGCAGATAACTTATACTTATATATAAGAGAAGTTGGAACTGCTAGTGGAGAAAGTATAGAACAAGTAAATGTTAATCAACTTGACGTAAATAAAGAAAATGTTATATATTATATAGATAATGAAATCAAAGGTAATGTGGACGAGGTTATAGACAATGACAATCCAATAATTACACCAGACGATGATGATTCGGGAGATACAATACTTCCAGACACAACAATATCTCCAAATCCAATACCACAGACAGGTGTTGTATACGTTGGAGTTTTAGCAATTGCATTAGTTGCTGGGTTAAGCATCTATTTCTTTATAAGAAATAGAAATATAGAAAAATAAGATAATGTAAATTGTTTTACAATATAGAATAAAAAATAAAATATTATTTATAAAATTTTAAAATAGGGGGAAAAATTATGGAAGAAAACAATCAAAATCCAAACATGGAGCAAAATGTAAATCAAGAAATAAATGCTCCTACAAATCAAACACAGGAGGTGCCTGTAAACAATCAAGAAACAGAAGCTAAGACAGTTAACACAAGTAGTGCAAGCAATACAGTAAGTACAGGGAATAAGAGCCTTAACGTTTGTTGTTTATTAAGTTTTATTTTCTCAATGGTAGGAATTGTAATATTTGGCTTATTATGTGGTATAACAGCAACAATATTAGGTATAATTGGATTATCCACATTTAAACCAGAAGAGCAAACAGCAAAATGGCAAGGAATAACAGGTTTAGTGGTAGGTATAGTAGAAGTGGTATTCATGGGACTATATATGTTTGTGTAGTGCTTTTATAGAATAATATGATATAACTCTACTAGGTAATATGTATATTTATCAAATTTTTTTGTTCCTTGGTGTCGCACCACTACAGATGATAAAAACATATTATCTAGGTTTAGAACCTAAAATTCTAAAGATTCTCTTGACGTAGAGCAAAAAAGGTTATATAATAAAATTGCGTTTGAAAATTAAAATTATAAAATTAAAAACATAAATGAGACAAAGTAAAATAAAGGTTATTTTTAGAGAGGAATGGTCAAAGGTTGAAAGCCATTCTAAATAAACGTATTTGAAAAACTACCTCATTGTTTCTGGCAAAACTAATTGTTGTAGCAAAATAGTATGTGCACCTAGGTATAATTAAAATTATGGCTAAAAACAATTAGAAAAAACTAGACGTGTAGCTTGCGTTAAAAGTAAATTAAGTAAAACAAAGGGTGGAACCGTGTTTATATAGCACCCCTCTGTAATCAGTTATTTGGTTATAGAGGGGTGTATTTTTTTAGTTAAAACATGTGGACAAAAGGGACACTCCAATTTGTCCACATTTAAATAAATTTTAGATAGTCTTGTCTATTTTAAGTAAAACTGTGGACAAATTGGAGTGTCCCTTTTGTCCACGATTATTGGAGGTATAGGTATGAAAGTTATTTTAAAAGATGGATCTCAAATGGAGGTCGAAAAAGGAATTTCAGTTTTAGATTTGGCTAAAAAAATAAGTGAAGGTTTAGCAAGAGTTGCAACTTGTGCTAAAGTAAATGGAGAAGTTAAAGATTTAAGATATAAAATAGAAGAAGAAAATGCAGAAGTAGAAATTTGTACTTTTGATAATAGCGAAGAGGGTAAAAAAGCATATTGGCACACAACATCTCACATTATGGCACAAGCTATAAAAAGAATCTATGGTAAAGATATTAAGCTAGCAATAGGTCCAGCTATAGATGATGGATTTTATTATGATTTTGACGTAAAAGAAAATATTTCTTCAGAAGACTTTGAAAAAATAGAAGCAGAAATGAAGAAAATTATAAAAGAAGACTTACCAATCGAAAGATATACTCTTTCAAGAGAAGAGGCTATTAAATTTGAAAAAGAGCAAGGCGAAGACTATAAAGTAGAGTTAATAGAAGAACTTCCAGAAGGAGAAGAAATATCTTT